>DATMGC010000111.1:0-16726 GCA_035555915.1 Ureibacillus sp.
ACGTAAGTCTGCCCCATTTTCGATTAAATGAGTAGCAAAACTATGACGAAGTGTATGGGGAGTTATCTCTTTTTTTATATCTGCCTTCGTAGCATGCTCCTTTAATAATTTCCAACAACCTTGTCGAGTTAAACGTTTTCCTCGTTGATTTATAAAAAAAGCCTCTGTTCTTGGGTAAGTTCCTTGTAATTTGGAACGTGCATTTTGAAGGTAACCATCAAGTGCTCGCACTGCACTTTTCCCTAATGGGACAATTCGTTCCTTTCCACCCTTCCCAAATACACGCACAAATCCCATAGTTAAGTGAACATCATCAAGATTCAAACCAATAAGCTCGCTAATCCGCATACCTGTACCATAAAGTAGCTCAAGCATCGCAACATCTCTAACTCCTTGTGGTTTACTACGATTCGGCGCACCAATCAAAGTATCAATTTCTTCAATGGATAATACTTTTGGAAGCTTTTGTTCAATTTGGGGCATCTCTAAGTGAATAGTTGGATCACGGTCTGCTATTTTTTCACGCAATAAAAATTGGTGGAAAGAACGAATCGAAGAAATATGTCTTGCAATCGTTCTTGCTGATATCCCTTGGTTTCGTAGGGCTTCAAGATGAAGTAAGATATGTGCCCTCTCCACTTCTTTTATAGAAGACAATTCTAATTCTTTATGTAAATGCTCTATGTAGCTCTCTAAATCACGGCGATAAGATGATAATGTGTTAGCTGATAACTGTCGCTCTACCTGCAGAAAATGAAGATAATCTAATATCGCTTCTTTCGCATCTTTCATGGAAATCACCTATCCTTCTTACTTTTTACTATAGTTATTTTTGAAATCGTCTACAAGCCGAATATGTACCTAGACACTTATGATTTCTAACTAAATAAAAAAATGTACAAATCGTCCAAATAAACGAATTGTACATCTTTTAATCATTGCTCTTCTTGTTTATCATGACATCTGTGGCAGATACCGTGGAATGTTAAACGATGGTCTTTAATAATAAAGTTCCAACGCTTTTCGACAACTACTTCAACATCATCTAACAAATCTTCTTGAATTTCATCAACTGCTCCACATTCAATACAAACAAGGTGATGATGGAAGTGTTTTGCCCCTTCTTGTCGAAGGTCATAACGGGATACGCCATCGCCAAAGTTAATTTTATCAACAATTTTCAACTCAGTTAATAATTCCAATGTTCGATAAACTGTTGCCAGCCCAATTTCTGGTGCTTTATCTTTTACTAATAAGTAGACATCTTCAGCACTCAAGTGGTCTTCTTCATGTTCTAATAGCACTGCAACTGTAGCTTCTCGCTGAGGTGTCAGTTTATAGCCAGCACTATGCAATTGCTTTTTTATACGATCAATACGGCTTTCCATACGACGCCCTCCTAAACTCATTTCTATTATAACAAATGAGTAAAAGCGATTACAAGAGAGGGATGAATTATTAGAAAACAAACTCTTCAAGTAAAAAAGCGTTCTTAACTATTTATATTTGATGAGGCTAAAGTTTAGGTAAAATATAGGTAATTGATACAATTTCGCCAACGCAAATTACAGTTAACACTATTAAAAGAGTAACAAATAGTCTTTGAGAAAAGACATATTTCTTCGTTGGTCCAACTTTTTTGGAAGTATATACAGAACAAAACAAAAAGAGAAGGAAACTATAAATTAGCTGGAATGGAAACCACCAAACACTATAAATTAGTAAAGATTCATGTTGTGTTAATAGAAATACAGAACTAAATCCAAAGAAAGTGATTTTCACACCAACAACAAATTTTGATAGAACATGTAAATAAGAATGTGTGGCAAAAAATAACACTAAGACAAGCCAAGCAACGAGTGGTAGGATCGTACCCCAAATTGAAATATCTGTTATATCAAGTAATCTCGGATCAATATAACTTATTAACTTCATGGACTTGTCCAAGGGGAACACTTGAAAACAAATGACACCACTGACAAAGCTTATCGCTAGAATAATTGCATATTGGATAAATAAGAGCGAACGAAACATAAGCATTCTCCTTTCGTTGATATAGCTTATGCTCATTCTCTATCAATATTACTCTTAAACTAGTTTAGATTTTTCCTGTAATCTATCAATTTTAGTTCTAAGATTTTGAACTTTCATCCGTAACTTCTTTATAGTTTAACTAATCCTTATTCTTCGTTTGCTTTCATCCAAAGAACTGCAAAAGCAGTTTTTGCATCATAAATCTTTTGGTCTTTTACCATTTCTTCTGCCTCAGAAACAGTTACTTCTAATAATTCAACAAATTCATCCTCATCGAGATCTGCTTTTTCTTCTATTTTATATAAATCTTTTGCAACAAACAAATGAATGATTTCATCCGCAAAACCAGGAGACGTTGCAAAACTTTGTAGATATTCAAGACTATGACAACCATAGCCTGTTTCTTCTTCTAATTCTCTTCTTGCAGTATATTCCGGCTTCTCACCTGGCTCTAGTTTCCCAGCTGGTATTTCAATAATAGATCTCTCTAAAGCTTTTCGATATTGCTCAACAAGAACAAGCTTTCCTTCTGCAGTAATCGCAATAATGGCAACAGCACCAGGATGGTTTACTATTTCCCTTTTCGATTCTTTTCCATTTGGCAGTAAAACATCATCCACCTTTAAAGAAATAACTTTCCCTTGATAGATTGATTTTGACCGTAGCGATTTTTCCTCAAATTTCTTCATTTCAAATGCCCTCACTTGTCGTTTTTATTGTTTTCATTGTACCATTAGTAATGGATTTCTTAGAAGGAAAGAGGGTTGTGAGATGAGAAAAAGAAAACTTGGAAGTAGTAATATCGAAATATCTGAAATTAGTTTAGGCGGTATGTCACTTCCAACGTCTGTCACAGAAGCATTACCTATAATTGAAACAGCCCTAGATGCGGGTATTAATTATTTTGATACAGCCGACCTATATGATAAAGGAACAAATGAAGAAATAATAGGCGAGCTCTTAAAACCATATCGACAAGAAGTCGTGATTGCTACAAAAGTTGGAAATCGATGGAATGATGAAAAAGATGGTTGGTATTGGGATCCATCCCCTGCTCACATTGAAAATGGCCTCAAAATGAGCTTAAAACGTTTACGAACTGATTATATCGATGTTTATCAGTTACATGGTGGAACGATTGACGATCCATGGGAAGAAATTATCGAAACATTTGAACGTTTGAAAAAAGAAGGATATATTCGAGAATACGGAATTTCGTCTATTCGCCCGAATGTGTTTAAGCCCTTCTTAGAAAAAAGTAATGCCATATCGAATATGATGCAATACAATGTATTAGATCGTCGCCCAGAGGAATGGTTTGATGACCTTTCAAACACCAATGCTTCTATTGTAACGCGAGGATCGATTGCGAAGGGTCTGTTAACTAACGAATGGCCTAAGCGATTAGAAAATTCTAATGGGTACTTAACATATTCAAAAGAAGAATTACAAAAAGTACTGACTGATTTGCAAAATAGCTACGAAGATATTCATGCTGCTAGTATTGGCTTTAACCTGAGTCACCCTATTATTGCTTCTATTGTAATTGGAGCTAGTACTAAACAACAATTATTAGAAAATCTTAAAGCATACGAAAAATCTCAATCAATTACTGATTTTACTCCGATTCAAAAAATTACAAAGAAAGATCTTTATAACGAACACCGATGAAAAAATATATAGTCTTAATCATTGCCGTATTAATTTTATTATTTTGCGTTTCTAGTATGACTTACGAACAGCAAACGATTGTACCGACCTTACAAGAAACATTGGAAAATCAACCGTTCTATAATTTATTAAGTAAAATTGAAGTTACCTATTGGGGACAAACAATCTCAGTAGAGACTCGTGGGTACTATTACTTCGTCGAGTTTTTAGTTCGTAAAGGACTTCATTTTTCTGGATATGGATTTATTTCCATTTTATTTTATTTAATGTATCGCAAGATCAAACTCCGATTTGCAGTTATTTTTGCCGTTGTCACAACTTTTGTTGTGGCTTCTCTCGATGAATTTCGTCAATCATTTGTTGATGGCAGAACTGGAATATTTGACGATGTGATTCTAGATACATCGGGTGCAATTACTTTCCTTATTATTTTTAAAATCTTTTCTTTTATCTATCGAAAAATAAAAAGAACCACTTTAAGAGCTCATAGAACGAGCGATCAGAGAATGTAACATTTTTATGTTACATTCTCTTTTTTATTGATCGTCACTATATCCTATTTTATTGGCCGCGCTATTTGAACCCCCTTGCTGACGCTACGGTCGATAAAAATTAATTTACTTTCTATATTTTCTAAATATTCTTTTTTTAATAAATGCCTAGACGCATAATATTTATTTGATATAATGACACATATCAGCAATTTAGCAGGCTAAAGCTTCTAGTAAAAGTTGATTTGTATGTTTACGATTTTTTGTGTAGAAATTCGTAAATAAAATTTTATAGCGGTGATTGCTGTGGGGTGACTATAGCAGGAGCAATTTCTGGAGAGATCGCATTCTGGCGACGCCGAAGGGTTCACAATCTCAGGCAAAAGGACAGAAAAGGTAACAACTTAGAAAAACATATTATTTTTTATATTGATTGTTAAACAATTATATAGGAAAAACGTTTTTTACTATTTTCTTTTTGTTATTTTTTTAATGTCAATGGGATGGGAGCCTAGCACCTATCTCATTTTTTATTTTTTAGCCATTGTACATTTTGATTTGAAAAATTAGGACAGAGGATTTTCCAAGGTTAACGGATAGTACAAGCTTATGTTGGATATTATTGAGATGATGAAGAGAGATACTCTACTCTTGAGGATTTTCTACTAAACTTTTATAGCTAAACTTTTTTAGTTAGTTTACATATGCCTTGAATCACCTAACTTCCTTCTTGAAAGTTCAAATCAAAAGCAAGGCCGCTAGTATTTAGGGGGCATCAAAATGGAACAGCAAGAGTTAAAAAGAGAGTTAAAAAACAGACATGTTCAATTAATTGCCATTGGTGGAACAATTGGAACGGGGCTTTTTTTAGGATCAGGAAAAGCAATTGAGAAAGCTGGGCCATCCCTTCTCCTTGTTTACTTAATCATTGGTATTGCACTTTTCTTTGTCATGCGTGCACTAGGAGAGTTACTTTTATCCAATGCTGGCTATCAATCATTTACTGATTTTGCCTCAGCGTATATTGGTCCATGGGCAGGTTACGTGACCGGTTGGACGTATTGGTTCTGTTGGATTATGACCGCAATGGCTGAAATTATTGCGGTTGGTTTATACACGAGATATTGGTTTGATATTCCTCAATGGGTTCCAGCTATCGCATGTTTAGTGATTCTACTAGGATTTAATCTACTAACCGTAAAGCTTTTTGGTGAATTAGAATTTTGGTTTGCGCTAATTAAAATTATTACGATACTTTCACTCATTGTCATTGGAATTGTCCTACTAGTAATTGGTTTTAAAACTGATACTGGTATCGTATCGGTAAGTAACTTGTGGGAACATGGCGGATTCTTCCCAAATGGAATTTCCGGCTTCCTATACGCTTTCCAAATGGTGGTATTCTCCTTTGTGGGGGTTGAATTAATTGGGGTTTCGGCTGCTGAAACCGCGAATCCTAAAAAAAATATCCCATCAGCGATCAATAAAATTCCCTTCCGAATTTTATTCTTTTATGTAGGTGCTATTTTTATCATTTTATGTATTAATCCATGGACAGAATTTAATGCATCAAGTAGTCCATTTGTCCAAGTATTTACACTTGTCGGCATTCCTGTAGCAGCAGGCATTATTAACTTTGTTGTGTTAACTTCCGCCGCATCATCAGGAAATAGTGGCTTATTTTCAACAAGTCGAAACTTATATAATCTAAGCCGAAATAACCAAGGGCCAAAACCCTTTGGAAAATTAAATAGAAATGCGGTACCTTCCAATGCACTAATTACATCATCCATTGTTGTATCAGGAGGAGCATTGTTAAGCTATGCAATACCAGATACAGCGTTTAGTATAGTGACAACAATCAGTGCCATTTGCTTTATTTGGGTATGGAGCATTATCTTAATTTCGCATATTCGCTATAAAAAGATTCGCCCTGATTTACACCAAAAATCAATTTTCAAAGCTCCACTGACACCATTTATTAACTATGTTGTCTTAGTATTATTTGTGTTTATTTTAATCGTCATGTTAGTAGCCGATGAAACACGAAATGCATTGTTGTTAACACCCGTGTGGTTTATTTTAATATTTATTACGTATTTGGTTCAGAGAAAGAAATAGTTTTGGATGAAGCAGCAGTCATTTTGGGAATGACTGTTGCTTTTGTTATTGGGTGTTTTTATGTGAGTTTGAGAGTTAATGTGGCGGTATGGATGAAGGGACGGTTCTTTTTTTGTGGAAAGTGTGCATTGGAGTGGCAGTATGGATGAAGGAACGGTTCTTTTTTGCTGAAAGTGTGCATTGGAGTGGTGGAAAGTTGGTAGGGGCTTCTCTTGGACAAAAGTCAGCTTTGGAGTGGCGGAATGGTAGAATAGATTGCTTCTCTAAGACGGAAGCAGGCTTTGGTGCCTCTATAATGTCGTTGAGGTTGCTTCTCTTCTACGAAAGTTTGATTTGCCGACGCTATAACGTCGTTGAGGTTGCCTCTCTTCGACGAAAGTTACACTTGCTTCCGCTATAGCGTAGTTGAGGTTGCTTTTCTTCGACGAAAGTTTGACTTGCCGCTGCTATAACGTCGTTGAGATCGCTTCTCTTCGACGAAAGTTTGACTTGCCGACGCTATTACGTCGTTGAGACTGCTTTTCTTCGACGAAAGTTTGACTTGCTTCCGCTATAACGTCGTTGAGACTGCCTTTCTTCGACGAAAGTTACACTTGCTTCCGCTATAACGTCGTTGAGACCTCTTCTCTTCTACGAAAGTTACACTTGCTTCCGCTATAACGTCGTTGAGACCTCTTCCCTTCGACGGAAGCTTGCCTTGCCGCTGCTATAACGTCGTTGAGATTACTTCTCTTCGACGAAAGAAAGCCTTGCCGCCGCTATAACGTCGTTGAGACCTCTTCTCTTCGACGAAAGTAAGCCTTGCCGCCGCTATAACGTCGTTGAGACTCCTTCTCTTCTACGAAAGTTACACTTGCTTCCGCTATAGCGTCGTTGAGACCTCTTCTCTTCGACGAAAGTAAGCCTTGCCGCTGCTAAAATGTTGTTGAGACTCCTTCTCTTCTACGAAAGTTACACTTGCTTCCGCTATAACGTCGTTGAGATCGCTTCTCTTCTACGAAAGAAAGCCTTGTTGCTACTATAACGTCGTTGAGACCTCTCCTCTTCGACGAAAGTTTGACTTGCCACTGCTATAACGTCGTTGAGATCGCTTCTCTTCGACAAAAGTAAGCCTTGCCGCCGCTATAACGTGGTTGAGACTCCTTCTCTTCGACGAAAGTTACACTTGCTTCCGCTATAACGTCGTTGAGACTGCCTTTCTTCGACGATAGTTTGACTTGCCGCTGCTATTACGTCGTTGAAATCGCTTCTCTTCGACGAAAGCTACACTTGCTTCCGCTATAACGTCGTTGAGACCTCTTCTCTTCGACGAAAGTTACACTTGCTTCCGCTATAACGTCGTTGACATTGCTTCTCTTCGACGAAAGTAAGCCTTGCCGCCGCTATATCGTCGTTGAAACCGCTTCTCTTCGACGAAAGTAAGCCTTGCCACCGCTATAACGTCGTTGAGATCGCTTCTCTTCGACGAAAGTAAGCCTTGCCGCCGCTATTACGTCGTTGAGACCTCTTCTCTTCGACGAAAGTTTGACTTGCCGCCGCTATTACGTCGTTGAGATCGCTTCTCTTCGACGAAAGAAAGCCTTACCGCAGCTATATCGTCGTTGACATTGCTTCTCTTCGACGATAGAAAGCCTCGCTGCAGCTATACGGTCGAAGAGAACTTCTCCTTGAAATGAAAGCAAGTCTTGAAGCAGTGAAAAAATCTGTGTTTATCAATTCTCAACAAAAAAAGTTGCCCAAAAAAGCTCAGCATTCACTGACTTTCCAGGCAACCCCTATCATACTAGATCCTCTCCAACTAAAACTTAGAGCCCTGATCTCCATATTTCTCTAATAATTCTTCGAAACTCATATTTTTTTCACGTTGTTTACGTTCAAAGACTAGTCTTGCTTGGCGTTCTTCTTCTTTTGCTTGTTCTTCTTCAACTAAGCTTTTTTTCGCTGCTTTTAATTTTGCCAGAACGTCCCCATTTAATTGATCTTGTAATGTTAATGCATCCTCATTTTTTGAAGGTTGTGCGGGCGTACCATGTGATTGACCTTGTTTTTTCTTTTTCCCCATTACGTTCACCTACTTAAATTCAAAATTCACCTCTAGTTTAACATGTTTACTAGGAATTCGCGATTTTCATTCCCTAATTAAATATCTAAACAACGCCCACTCTCCCCTACATCCACCAAGAAAACAGTTATTTAGTCCTATAATGACGAACACTTACTCCTATACTTGCGTAATATAATAATAATCCTCATTTTCATTATGCTGCTTGTCATTGCTTTTTAGTAGATCCATGTATGTTACTTCATTTCTTATTTATATAAACATTTTCATTTTATTGATACAGTTAGAAATTCGATGAATAGTATCCAACCTTTTTTAGATACTAATGAAGAATCGAGGTGTTTTTATGAAACGAAGAAAATTTTTATGGGCTTCAAGTATTGTTACAACCATTCTATCAACTGGTGCCGCTATCTTTGGTTATTTTGTTACAAATCAAATTATGTATATAAAAAAGAAGGACGTTAATTTTGTCTATGACCGTGAATTAAAAGCACAACGTTTTGATGAAAAATGGTTTAATGAATGTCCTAAGGAAGAATTGAGTATCGATTCTCCTAATGGCTATCATATAAAAGGTATTTTCTTAAAGCCTTTACAATCTAGAAATACGATTATTATCTGTCATGGCGTAACTGAAAATAAATTCAGCATGGTAAAATATGCACGTATGTTCGAAAGACTTGGGTTTAATACCTTTGTTTTTGACCATCGACGACATGGTGACTCTGGAGGAAAAACGACAAGCTATGGTTATTATGAGAAATTTGATATAGCTGCTGTCGTTCATACAGTGAAATCCATCGTTGGTGAGGATGCCCTGATTGGAATCCAAGGGGAATCCATGGGTGCAGCAAGTATGATTTTATATGCTGGATTAATCGAAGACGGTGCCGACTTTTATATAGCTGATTGTGGCTTCTCTAATTTTTCAGAACTGATTTCACAAATTATGGTGAAATCCACTTACCTTCGTACGAAAATCCCTATTCATCTAGCCAATATTTTTCTTCGAATACGTGATGGCTATACATTTAAAAGTGTTACACCAAAAGAAGCAGTCAAAAACATTACTTCACCGGTTCTATTTATTCATAGCTTAGGGGATGACTTTATCCTACCTTACATGACGGAGGAAATGTATAAAGAAAAAGTTGGCCCAAAAATGATCAAATTATTCGAAAAGGGTGGCCATGCGGAATCATTCAATGAAAATCAGCAAGAATACGAACAAACCGTATCCGATTTCTTAGAGACGTATGTCTATCCAAATCAACTGAAAAATAATTATAGTTCTTTTTTGGCAAACATTGTCGACATTAATGAACCTCCCTTTGATGAGAAAGAAATTTCATAATCATAACAAAAGCCAAAATAGCATTTTTCCACACTAGGAAAAATGCTATTTTTACGTTCTAATGAAAATTGATTTTCATTCCGGGTACGCTTTCCGTGGGCACGGCCTGAGCCTGTAGTTTCAGGCGGCATGCTGTTACCGGGGGAGACGACCCTCCATTCCAATCAATTTTCAAAGTATCAATTTTTTATTATTACGTTTTGGGTATTTCTTTGAGTATTCACTTATGGCGAAGCCTCTTTTTTTACGTAAAAAAAGTAAAACAACAGTTATGACTGAAGCAAACTGTTGTTAGATGACAATTATTTATCTTGGAATTTATTCATTTGAGCCATCATTTGACGTACTTGTTTTTCAGATGGTTTACGTCCCATTTGAGCCATCATCACACGAATCATTTGTTCGTTGATTGGTGGGTTTTCTTTTAAGTATTTCATCATATATTGACGAGCAAAGTAGAAGCCTAGTGCTACTCCCCCTGCTAATGCGACAATAACAATAATAATCCAAATCCATGTAGCCATGTTGTGCCTACCTCCTCCACTACCTTTTATACCACGAATCCACTTTATATAAGTATAGACATATTAAAAGAAAGGAAATACATCCTTTCTAACTTATATAAAGTTAAACTCTCCATGAAGGATTATACACTATTCACTAATTTGTTACTAGTTTTTCAAAAGTTTTTTTCTAGTGATATGGGCGTTTTTACATAACTTGAATTATTTATCTTTAATAAGACGCATGCTTAATTGGTTTTAGCCATCCGCATTCCGAATCCTCAGCATTAAACGCAATGAATGAGTCGTTCATTTGACTTAAACTATGGAATAAGTCAAGATCTAACATTCTGGATCCCTCGCAGATTGCTTCTATATGATACGTACATACTTTTATTTTCAAACCACCTTTGAATTGGTGTTCAAATGTCAAATAGTCATCCACTAAATGAATAGTAGGAAAGCTTCTTTTTAAATGTTCAAAAAGTGCACCTTGTACTAATCTTCCTTCTATCGGTTCACAGAGATAGCTTAGCTGCTTGCTAACAGAGGACTCGAGAGCTTGCTCTTTTGTCGATACCATTTCAAGAAGCTGTCTTTCTCTTCCAAATACGAATGATTGATATTGTTTTTTTATATTGAATATTGAATAGATTCTCATCTTTCGTCCTCCTCTCTATAAACACATTATAAAATAAAGATTTCGAATATTTTGTCAAAGGGTGTCCGAACTCTACTACTATTTTTGTCAAATTTCAGTGAAAATCCTATTTCGTTCACTTTACCTAGATTCCCTCAGCCTTGAGACCTAGAGCAAAATGCAATCGGAGGCCGTTTTAGGAAATTTGCTATCAGAGTAACATAAAGCTATAAGAAAACACGATATCTCCAGTCGCTTGGGAGCATATCTATCACATTTCTTATACTGATATTTGAAAAAACTTACTTCATATCAGTATTACGAAAGGAGAAGAAAAAATGAAAAAATTATTCTTGTTAACTGGTGGCATCATCGCAGCAATTGTTGCCCTTAGTTTGTTAGGTCCACTAGTTGGATTTGCTTTCTCTGCATTACTTGTTTACTTAGGTATGCACTACTATGTGAAAGCTAAATCAGGTTTTGGTAAAGTATTTTGGGTTTTAGTTGGTTTAACAGGTATCTTTGCTTGTGTTTCTAATGTTCCAGCATTAGTTGGTCTTGTAGCAATTGCACTTGCTTATGTTGTCTATAAAAAATGGAACAATGAAGAAGTTTCATTTAGTAAAGCAAAAATTATTAAAGAAGACGATCCATTTACGAATTTTGAAAATGAATGGGCAAAACTTACAAAATAAAATTTTAAGGAGAGATTTGAAATGGTAGGATTATTAAAAAGATTTAGATACACGTTAGAGGCAGATTTACATCAAATGTTCGATAAAAAGGAAAGTAAAAACCCGCTTGCAATGTTAAATCAATATATTCGTGAAGCAGAAAAACAAACAGAGCAAACAGGTAAATTACTTGGACGCCAATCACAATTAAAAGAGCAACTTCAAAGTGAATTAAAAGAAACAACTTCAATGTTAGAAAAAAGAACTAAACAACTTCAATTAGCAGAACAAGCAAACGAAGTAGAATTAGTAGCCTTTGCTGCTCAAGAAGTTGAATCTTATAAAACACGTCAAGCTACTTTGTTAAACTCAATTGCACAATCTGAAAAAGAATTTGTGGAGCTTGAGCAAAAGTTTGAAACAATGAAGCATAAAATTAAAGATATGAAAGTTCGTCAGCTTCAATTAATGGGGAAAGAAAATGTAACACGCGCTCATCATAAAATGGATGAAGTTTTAAAATCAAAAGATGAATCAGATTTTGATGATCTTTCATCATATATCGATACATTAGCTGACAAAATTGAAAAAGACTATGAAAGAACACAGCTTGAAGTGCGTCTTGCGAATCTAGAAAAGGCAAACCCAGTAACAGCGAATATTGAGTTAAAAAAAGAAGAATCAACAAACGAATAGTTGAACTCAATTAAGTTCTTTCTTAAGGTAGAAGAAAAACATTAAGATTTTAACTAAGTTACATGAATCATGCTATAATGACAATTGTTAGGAGAAGGCAAATTCGGGTCTTCTCCTAAGGTTTTGTTAAGAGTAAAATGTTGCTATTAACAAGAAGAAAAGGAGGAACCACTTTGAACAGATTTAGTACGAACCAATTAACGTTTATTGCCATCGTTACTATTTTAATTGTGTTCGTTGAGCTCACAATTTTCAACAATGATAGTGCCTTTTTATTAATAATTGGTGCAGTTCTACTATATTATAGTTTTTCCAAAAATAAGAAGTATTTATTTTGGAGTGGTTGCTTCCTAATCTTTTTAGCAATTCTATCCATTTGGAGTTTACGTTTACTCATTGTTGGTTTTTTAATTTACATACTTTATAAACATATCATGAAAGAACAAAGAGTCGTGACACTCAACACACAAGAACTTGACGCAAAAGTAGAAAAGAATAACTTAATTGGAAATACCACTTCACCTATCGATAGTTATAAATGGGAAGATATCCATATTCAAAAATTTATCGGTGATATTTCACTTGATTTGACCGATACGATTTTGCCAGCAGGAACTTCTGTTATTACCATCCGACAATCTATCGGAAAAGTGACGATTGTATTGCCGTACGAAATTCCTTTCCGTCTTCAATATTCAACACTCTTAGGTGAATCCAAGATTTTAGGAAACAATCCTAAAAGATTAATTAACGAAAAACTAATTTTCGAAGATGGAGATGCTCAGGATGCGAAGCGTAAGTTAATTATCCATGTAGCTACATGGCTTGGGGATGTGGAGGTGATCCGTAAATGATTTCATTTCTATTTCGAATGATTACACTATTTTTATTTTTGAGTACTGTTACTTTTGGTTTCATATATCTTTTATTCGGATCACCTACCGATCACAATTGGGAATTTTTAATTGAGATTAACACTTATGAACTTCCAATTATTGCAATTATTGCAATCGCATTAGCAGCCCTCAGTTTTATCATTAGCATTTGGATGAGTGCAGTTGCCAGATCAAGGGTCTCTTCTGCAACGCGTTATGTAAAGCAATTAGTGGAGCCTGATTTTTCACTTAAAAAGAAAAAAAATATTTCCTTCTCTATGAGAAAAGCCCTTACACAAGCAAATGAGTTAATTGAGACACAACGTAAAAGTTTACAACGGATGACGAATGAAAAAGCGGAAGCTAATGACAAAGTGATTCAAGAACGAATTATTGCAGAACGACAACGGTTAGCCCGCGAACTGCATGATTCCGTGTCTCAACAGCTTTTTGCAGCATCGATGTTATTATCTGCCGTGACAGAGCAGGAAGACGAGCACAGTACATCGAAACCAACCTTACAACAGGTTGAAAAAATTGTTCAGCAAGCGCAATTAGAAATGCGTGCATTATTGCTCCACTTACGTCCGATTGCCTTAAGAAACAACACATTAGCACAAGGGTTAACGGATTTAATTCAAGAATTACAACAAAAGGTCTACTTTAATATCGATTATCGTATTGAAGAAATAGAACTTTCTAAAGCGGAAGAAGACCATTTATTCCGTATAGCTCAAGAAGCACTCTCGAATACACTTCGGCATGCCAAGGCTTCGGAAGTTGAATTATTATTAATTGCCCGTGATAATGTAGGCATTTTGCGCATTCAAGATAACGGAGAAGGCTTTAATATCGAAGAGGATAAATCCACATCTTACGGCCTACGCAACATTGCCGAACGTGCCGTAGAAATCGGTTGTTCGTATAAAATCGTTTCTGTTCCTGGCGAAGGGACAATTGTGGAAGTGAAAGTACCACTTAGGAATAAAGTAGAAGATCAATCAAAGGAAGCAATCGCCGTTGACCTTACGAAGAATGTAGAAAAAGCTGAGTAACTAGGGTGTTTAAGATATCCCTTTGAGTGTTGAAATCTAAAATTGGGGTGAACGTTTTGATCAAAATTTTAATTGCGGATGACCATGAAATGGTGCGGATTGGTGTTTCGGCCTATCTTTCTGCACAACCTGATATGACAGTTGTTGGAGAAGCAGCAAATGGCCAACAAGCCGTGGAAAAAGCGCTTGAACTAAAACCAGATATTATTCTGATGGATAATGTCATGCCTGTCATGACTGGTGCAGAGGCGACCGAGCAAATAATAAAACAATGGCCAAACGCCAAAATCATGATGGTTACGAGCTTCCTTGATGACGATAAAGTCTATCCTGCTCTAGAAGCTGGAGCAGTTAGTTACATATTAAAAACTTCAAACGCCAAACAAATTGCCGAGGCAATACGTAAAACAATTAACGGCGAAACGGTACTAGAACCTGAAGTGACAACCAAAATGATTTCCCGAATGCGTAATAATAACAATACAGCCCTTCACGAACAGCTAACTGAACGTGAGATGGAAGTACTTTTATTAGTAGCTCAAGGAAAGACGAATCAAGACATCGCTGATGAATTATTCATTGCTTTAAAAACAGTGAAAACGCATGTTAGTAATATTTTAGCAAAGCTTGATGTACAAGATCGTACACAGGCAGTTGTTTATGCATTTCAAAATGGACTTGTTAAATAGGACGTTGGAGTGAAGTTGCTCCAGCGTTTTTATTATGGATCAAAAAAACTACTATAGTCAGACTGTAGTAGTTTTTTTGGGGTTACTTACGAAAAGAATCTTAGAAAAACTCCTTTATTCCCCCTTATAGTTAGGAGCCCGTTTTTCTTCAAAAGCCCTTAAGCCTTCCACACGATCTTTTGTAGGAATTAACGCACTATATGCTAAGGATTCAATTTGTAAGCCTGTGGATAAGGGCACGTCAATTCCTTGGTTAATTGCTCGTTTCGCTTGAACTAATGCAAGCGGACCGTTTTTTGCCATTTCCTCGGCTAATTGCACCGCTTTTGCTAGTACTTCCTCTTGATTTACAACATAATCCACAATACCGAGTTCTTTGGCTTCTTCTGAACTAAATCGTCGTGACGTATAGATTAATTCCTTTGCTTTACTAATTCCAATTAATCTTGATAAACGTTGGGTCCCACCCGCTCCAGGAATAATGGCTAAGGAGGTTTCTGTTAACCCCATCGAAGTCTTTTCCCTAGCTACTCGTAAATCGCAAGCTAAAGCAAGCTCCAGTCCCCCTCCAAATGCGACTCCATTGATGGCAGCAATCACAGGTTGAGGTAAGTCTTCCAAACTGGAAACGGTTTGTCCTATAAATCGAACAGCCTGCAACACCTTATTTTCTGGCATTTGCTTTCGTTCCTTTAAATCCGCTCCTACACAAAAAGACTTGTCCCCATCTGCAGTAAGGATTACTACTCGGATTGAGGGATCATTTTTTATTTCAATGAAATACTGATTTAACTCAATCAACATTTCAGTTGATAAAGCATGTAAAGCTTCTGGTCGATTTAACTTTACAATGGCGATAAATTCTCCATGTCGTTTACATTCGATGAGACTCATTTCGCACCTCCATTGCGTGCTATCTCCGCTTGACGAGACTTTACTTGTTTTCCTAGTTTACTTTCAATGAAAAAGGCCGATTCTAGTAATCTAGTTCGATCTAGACCTGTATGATAGCCCATTTGAGTTAGCAAATAATCTACATCTTCGGTTGCTACATTCCCTGAAGCCCCTTTGGCATAAGGACAGCCCCCTAAGCCGCCAATTGAACTATCAAATGTGGTAATTCCCATTTCAAGCGACTTCACGATATTCGCGATTGCCGTTCCATATGTATCATGGAAATGCATAGCGAATAGACTTGCCGGATATTTGTTTAATAGCAACTCTAGTAGTTGTTCCACTTCTGTTGGAACTCCTACACCTATTGTATCCCCTAGCGATATTTCATCTACTCCCATATCCACTAGACGATCCACAACATCTAAAACTTCCGCTGGTCGAACTGGGCCATCATATGGGCATGCAATCACAGTAGATACATAACCTCTTACTGTTAAGTGGTTCGCTTTCGCTTCTTTCACAACTGCTTCAAGTACAGGAAATGTCTCCGCGATGGATTTATTGATGTTCGCTTTATTATGCCCTTGAGAAGCCGACATGAAAATATTCGCTTCATCAATCTGGACTTCTAATGCTTTCTCTAAGCCTACTAAGTTTGGGATTAGCGCTGAATACGTGATATCTTTTTTTCGTTTTAATTTCCTAAAAACCTCTGCTGCATCCGCCAGTTGGGGAATCCACTTTGGATGGACAAAGGAACTCACTTCGATATAATCAAGACCAGTTTCTGAGAGTAGTTCGATAAATTGAATCTTATCTTCCGTGGAAACAAAGTTAGATTCGTTTTGTAATCCATCCCTAGGTCCTACTTCTTTAATTTGAATCGTTTGGCCACTCAGGTCATTCACCTTCTTTTGCAGTTAGATTCTCAGAAACTAAAAAGTTCGCTTCGGTTTTACTT
>DATMGC010000112.1:0-17260 GCA_035555915.1 Ureibacillus sp.
GGACCAAGGTTTTGCCTCCTGCTTCCTTCAGATTCCGCGTCACCACGGACACCCTTGCAATTGGCTAGTGGTTCGCATATCCCAACGCCCACAGTGAACTTTCATCACCTAGTTGACGGACATGCCCGGCACACTAAAAAAAAGAGTTGCTAAGTAATAGCAAACTCTCTTGGAAAAAATATACTTTTTACTTGTTATAGATTTCAATCGAATGTTGAATGAAAAGATTTAAATGAGTTTTGGATACATAATCAGCTAATCCGTATGTACCATCAACTTTACCTGTTGTAATTCCATTAGATGCCATAATATATACAGCGTCTCCAGTTTTTGTACCAGGTTGTACATCAGAGAAAGTTTTTGCAATGTTCCCTTTTTGTAACTTGAAAGCGTTCACTAATACTAATGAAATTTGAGAACGAGTAATTGGTGAAGAAGGATTAAATTTATTATTTTGATCACCGGAGAAGATTCCAGCTTTTCTAACCGCTGCGATTGCACCAGCATTCGGATGTGTTGGTTTCACATCATCAAATCCTGAATCTGTATTTGATGTGTCTAAACCTAATGCTTGAGCAATTTTAACAGCTACTTCTTCGCGAGATGCATAAATATCGAAGTTAATCCCTGCATTTTTTACTTCAGCCGTATTTTGAACCGCGGCAGCTACTTGCTCTTCTTCAAAGCTCGCAACGCGTTTCGCACCAACATATCGTTTCCCCCAGTAGTATGGGTCGTTGATGCTTGAAATCGTAACGCCTTCACTTGACTCTGCACCAATCATTTGGCCGTTTCCAATATAAATGGCAACATGTGATACTCCTTTGCCACTTGTATTAAAGAATACTAAATCGCCAACTTGAAGATTAGATTTAGAAACTGCAGTACCTTGATTATACTGACCAGCAGAAGTACGACTTAATGTAATACCTAATTCCGAAAATACTTTGGAAGTAAAGCCTGAGCAATCAAAGCCACTTGCTGTAGTTCCACCACTTTTGTATGGTACGTCAATATATTTCTTTGCTGTCGAAAGTACGTCTGATGGTGACGCTGCGTCGACATTCATAGCAGGTATTGACGATAAAACCATAAACGATGCAAATATCGGTAGTAACCACTTTTTCTTCATATTAATTGCTCCTCCCAAAAGTACCTTTTTTTAACTTGATTTAAGATTAACACATACTACTATTCTATTATTTTTCAATTGTGTAACTTTTTCAGCAATTTGAGAAAATACAAAAAAACGCCGATATATCAGCGTTTCCGCGATAATCGACGTTTTTTTATTTAATAGTTTACGTATTTATTCTACAATTTTTGTAACATTGCTGTAATAATAGATATATAAATGCCTATGTTTTACATATATATTACCCTATATTCTACATAATAAACCAAATTATTTAATAGTTTATGAAAGAGTTATTACTTACTTGCAAACATTTGCACCCAATACATCGTTCCCTCATCAGATTTTCTTATACCAATACCGATATTTGAATATTGAGGTCGTAAAATATTTTCTTTATGTGATTTTGAATTCATCCATGCTGTTACAACACTTTGAGGAGAAAAGTAATTTTTTGCAATGTTTTCACCAAAGCTAGTAAATTGATAATCGAATACTGCTGCTAAATCCCATGGTTGTCCATAAAACTTTGATTGATGATTGAAATAATTATGGTTAATGAAATCTTGCGCTTTTACGACAGCAATTTGACTCAAGCTCTCGTCTTCAACAAGTGGTTTAAGATTGGCTTTCGTTCTTTCAACATTTACAAGACGTATTACCTCTTTTACCCATTTATCTGAGTATTGAACTGTATTTAGATAATCCTTAGACAAATAATCATAAATGATTTCATGATTATTCACTTTTCCTTGAAATTCTAATGCCCGACAAATAAAAATTGCCATTTGTGAACGTGTAACATTTCTCTCTGGTGCAAAGTGTGTACTATCAACTCCACCTATTATGCCTAAATCTGCAAGTGATTCAATATAGTTTTTAGCCCAAAAATCTTTCGATAGGTCTTTAAAAGACTTTTTATTCACTGCATCGACTTCTACCTCATAGGCAAGGGCTAACATCGCTACAAAATCGGCTCGAGTAATTTTATTATTAGGGTAAAAGTATTTTCCGTCTTCTATTACCCCATTCTCTACCATTTGTGAAAGAGCATTATAGTAAGAACTATCTGTCTTAACATCTAAAAATTGCAACTTATAATCATTTTTAGTGTCTAAATTTAGCGAGCGGGCAATTGTCGTAACAGCTTCTGCCCGAGTGATCGTAGAATTTGGAGAAAAGTAACCATTTGAACTTTTATCCATGATATTCTTTGATGTCACATACTCTATCTCTTTAAACGCCCAATGATTTGTTTTCACATCTTTAAACGGTGATACAAGATTGGTTCCTGCTTGCACTTCGATAATGCCAGCGAATTGTAGCACGAGAAGACAAAGGATAATACTAACAGTTCTTTTTAACATAATAAACTGCCTCCAACGATGTTTATAAAGGCTCAAATAGAAGCTAATATAAATATCCAATTTTCTTCATTATAGCAAATGATTTTCATAAAATATCATTCTTGTAAAATTATTTTATGTCTTCTCTATTAAAATTATGCAACTAAATTTCACTAATATTCTCTATCCCAATTCTCGCAATTTGAAACATAAAAAATGCTGTAACAGGTCCGAAATCAGACATTATTACAGCAAACGAGTATATCAAGCTTTTATTTTATTCTATTCCAACGACTTCGAGTGCATCAATTTCAATAGCACGATATAAAAATGTTGCCAAATGTCCGCGAGTTAATTTCATCCAAGGACTAAATGTTGTTTTCGTTGTCCCTACTGTAATTCCATAGTCTACTAGCGTTTGAATATATGATATTGCATTGGGATCTGTTAATTTATTCACATCTGTAAATTTAGTTTTTGTAGCACGAGAAGCTTTCAATTCAAATGCTTTAGTGATCATTGTAGCTGCCTGCGATCTAGTAAGAGAATCATTTGGTCCATACTTTCCGTTCCCATACCCTCCGACTACTCCTCTTTTAGTTAAGATAGCAATCGCTTTATAATATGGGTGTGATGTGGATACATCCTTGTAACCAGGATTTTTTGCCTCTTCGTTATTTATACCTAGTGCATTTACTATGAACTGAGCCGTTTCTCCACGTGTAATTGTAGCACTTGGCTTATATTCTTGTGATGTACGACCAAAAATAATACCTGATTCATATAATGTTACTATCGCATTGTAATGATCGTTCCCTTTTATATCCGTAAAAGGCGTTTTTGCATCCGTTTTGAATGGAAAGACGATTGTCAATGTAATAGTTAAAGTAATTACTAATAGCATTAATCTATTAATAGAAACTCTTTTTTTCATAAGTTTTCACCACTATTCATGTTAGTTAATTAAGATGTTTTTCCTATCATAACATGATAATTTTACTATTCGCTATTTAATAATAGCAATATTAACATTAAAAAAACTCTCTAACTGCACAAAAATACAGTTAGAGAGTTTATTATGCTTTAAATGCAAAAAATCTTTGGCCTAAATAGTTTAACAATGTAAACAAGACCATTCCTACAAACATCGCGACATTTTCCTGCACCTTATGACTTACATCTGTTAATAAAAGAAGGGTGAAAGGCTTTGCAATTCCATATGCTAATATGTAACAAACAGCGATATTGACGGAAAAACGTAAAGCAGATTTCCAATTACTTCCTTTATGTTGGAAGGTAAAATATTTATTTAAGAAGTAACTTAGTATGCTTGTCAAAATATAGTTCGCAGCTGATGATGTCCAATAAGAAAGATGTAGAAGATTATAAGAACCAAACATAATGGCCGTGCCAACAATCGTATTGATTATCCCCACAATTATAAATTTCCAAAACTTTGCATCAAGCAAATTGAGTAGTTTGGTCATCATTTTATTATTCGTCCTTATTAGTAGTTATGGATACAATATAACGGGGTCTCCGTTTTACTTCTTCATATATTTTTGAAATATAGAATCCGATTATCCCCATACTGATCATTAATAGACTTCCGATACCTAATAATAAAAGGATTACCGTTGTAAATCCTTCAAGTGATTCACCACTTATATAATTAATAACAGATTGAATACCAAGTACAATCGCAAATATAAGGAAAAAGAAACCGATAACCGTAATAATTTGCATTGGTGCAGTTGAGAAAGAAGTGATGTTATTCACTGCGTACTTAATCAATGAAACGAAAGACCATTTTGTCTCTCCTTCTGTTCGATCTTGTACTTCAAATTCAACTTCAATACTTTTAAAACCTAACCAGAAGGAAAGAGCTCGGAAGAAGAGTTTTCTTTCTGGTAGTCTTAAATAGGCTTCTATCACTTTTCGATCTAATAATTTGAAATCAGACGATTTTGACATATCAAAGCCAGTAGCTTTGTTAATCAATTTATAAAAGCTCTTTGAGAAAAGTCCGTGCACTTTACTTTCCTTACCGCGCGAAACTTTTACCCCTTCAACAATTTCAAATCCTTTTTGCCATAGGGTATACATTTCAATTATAGTTTCTGGAGGATGTTGCAAATCACAATCCATTACGATACAGCAATCTCCTTTTGCATGTTCCAGACCAGCTAATATCGCCGCTTCTTTACCAAAGTTCCGTGAGAAACAAATACCATTCACATTTTGATACAATGTACTTGCTTTCTCAATCTCACGCCAAGTCTGATCTTTTGAGCCATCATTTATAAAAATAAGCTCTGCATTTATTCCCTCTTGCACCATAAGTTCTGTAAGTACTTGTGCTGCTTTAGCAATCATTTTTTCTTCATTATAAGCTGGGAGTACTATCGATAATAACGCCACAGTGTTCCCCCTTTCGTTACAATTGACATTATTCAAATCTAGTTCGTTCAATCGTTACTTACTCAAGTATTTCAAGTTCTTCAAATTTAACAACTACAGTATTCCCAATCACTTTAACAGAATTATCTGCCGGCCAAATACCCATTTTTTTATATTCTTCTGTTTGTTGAATACTATCTAACTCCTCATTTGTTACGGGTTCAAAACTTAACCCAAGGAATTGATCTATCAATTCTGGATAACTATAGTATTTATAAAAAAATGTTTCTCCAGTTGATCCTGTCATCGTCGGAATACGATTTGGAATGATTTCACTTGTCAATTTCGAATTCATAGAGACATTTCCGTAAACGGCCATTTTTTCAATTTTATCAAAATCGTCCAGCTGTTCAATTCGATCAACTAGTCGATTTGCAAAACTAATAGACTTTTCATAACGAATCTCCATATTCATATAAGCGATATTGGCAATCAAACCAAAATTAAATATTGTACATGCGATTAATACAGTACTTGCCCAAGCATTCACTCGTTCAATTTTTAATTTAGGTCGATCCTCCATTGCATCATATAGTAAAACAATAAAAATATAAACACTGCTTAAACCAAAAACCATTAACATATGGTAAAAAACATTCGGTGAAGCGAAATAGGCAATATAGTAACTAAATGGTAAAGTCACTATACATACCACTAAAGTCGCTAATTTTCCAGGCTTAAGAAACAGCTTATTTTTAATACCAATAATGAGTACACCAATTACTAATATACATAGTAACAATAAGTTTAATATATCAAGTAAGGTTACATCCACATTGTTAAAGAAGCCTCTAAAGAAGAAAGTTTTTAGCTCCGTAATAATTTGCGAAATTCTTGTTGGAATCTGATTTAATGTGATACTTCCTACCTTATCTAATCCTTGATAACTTGAAATTTCTACAGCTAAAAATTTTGTAAAAAATTTAAATACTACTAAATAACCGACCATTCCAATTCCAACCATTACAACAGAACGGAGTATATTACCCCAAATTTGTTTTAAGGAATTGGAAGAAAATATAATTTCATGGATTACCCAAAAAGTAACAAAAGTTAATGTCACTGACAGATTCGCTTGATATATCCCTACGGCTAAACAAACTAATATAGCCCCTAAGATAAAACCAAATTTTTTATATCTTTTAGTTAGCACTACCGCTAATGTTGCCATAAAAATCCCAAGCATATATCCATCTGCTGTAAACATATAAGAAAAAGTAGCTGATACACTTGGAAATGTTACGACAATTCCTGAAATTAGTATAATAGATAGTTTTTTTCTTACATTAAATAAGTAAACCATACAAATTGTGGTGAAGGATAAAAAGATAACTGAAAGTATCCCAATTACCCATGGTAAGTCAAAAAAGCTACTTAAGCTACTAGCTGGCCCTAAGAAAAAACGACCAGATGTCACCATCGCTTGTGAGCTATATAAATTATGTAAACCATCATGATTTGGATATCTATGCATAAATACATAGAAATGTGTTAATAATCCAATGAGCAATGTTGAAAAAAATGCTAACTTCCACTCTGGTTTTACCTTTGATTTAATAATTTTTAGTAGTTCCTCCGGCATTTTCTTCCTCCAACTTCTTCTTAATTCGTTTATGTCATATAACTAAAACGAATATTGACCATTTATTCTTCCGCTAGTTTAATCACTACTATATCATCAAAAACTCGAACAGATTCACTAGCTGGCCATGGCTTCATGTTTTTATAAGTCTCGTCTAATTTGATTGCATCAAGTTCTTCTGATGTCGGAAAATCCAGTGAAAAGCCTAAAAAGTTTGAGAAAACCTTCTGATAATGTGATACATCGTTAAAGAAATGTTCCCCTGTTCCACCAACCATTGTCGGTATTTGATTCGGAATTGTAACAGACGTCAATTCAGAATGAAGTGAAAGCTTTCCGATTACGGCAATTTTTTTGATATCATCATATTCCTCTAACTTTTCCACTCGATTTAAAACGCGATCCGCAAAGTTAATCGATTTCTCATACCGTAGTTCCATATTCATATAATTGATATTAGCAATTAAACCAAAATTATAAATTGTTAGCGTTACTAATAGGACAGTTGCCCAAGAAGTAACTTTTTCAATTAGTAGGCTTCCCTTTACATTAACCGAATCATAAAGTAATACTAAATAAATATAGATTGTGCTAATACTAAATACCATAAGCATGTGATAAAACGTAGTAGGAGATACAAAATAAACAACAAAATAACTAATTGGTAAGCTTATAAATAATAGAAGAAATAGTATTAGGTGAACGAAATTCTTAAATATGTTGCGTTTAATAAGTAATAGAATTGTCCAGATAAAGATAATGATAAACACACCAATATTTAATATTTCTAATAAGTTTACTTCTTGATAGTAGAATATACCTCGGAAGAAGAATGTCTTGATTTGCTCCGTGATATCATGTAATCGAAACGGTATATCATGAATCGAAATCCTTCCCACCTTATCCAAGCCTTGGTAGCTAGTCATCTGTACTTCAAATAAACCTGTATAGATTTTATAAACGATTACATATAAAATCATTCCTATTCCAACTAACAATCCACTACGTAGAATATATATTCCCATCAGTTTAGTAGATGGTGCTTTAAGTAATAGTTCACGCATTAACCAAATCGTTAGTAATGCCAACGCAACTGATAAATTGGCTTGATAAATTCCTACTCCCAAACATAAAAAAATTGCCCCAAAAAGGAAGCCAAATTTAAACTTTTTAGTTAATAAAACAGCAATCGTTGCAAAAAGAGTCCCTAACATATATCCATCCGCAGTGAACATATATGAAAACGTTGCACTAACACTAGGGAAAGATACAATAATTCCGGAAATAAGTATTATGGAGAGTCTCTTTCTCACTTCAAATATCATGATGATACCAACTGCAGTCAATGCTAAAAATAGAATAGAAAATAGCCCTATGACCCATGGCAAGTCAAAATATGAACTTATCCCACTAGCTGGACTAAGAAAGAATCTTCCTGAAGTGACCTTAGCTTGTGAACTATAAATATTAATTAGTCCATCATGATTTGGTAGTCTTTTCGTAAACACATACATATGTGTTAATAAACCAATAATAAATGCAGAACAAAAAGCTAACTTCCATTCAGATTGAAGCTTATTTCTTATATATGTAATCAAATTCTCTGGCATTTGCTACCTCCTTCAATGAAAACCCTACAAATACAGTTAAACATACAAATTCTAGTATACTAAATTTGTCGAATCTCTGTAAATGTTTATACAATTAATTCATAAGATTCATTAAAATTAACATTTCCAGTAATTACACTTTTTTATACTTTTATTAAATAATTGCTGATATTTTTAAATCTTTGCTATTACTCTGTTTTACTTTATAATAAAAACTTGCAGTTAAATTTTCCCTTTAAGTGGTGATACTCTTGAAACACAATAGATTCTTTTACTCCTTATCAATCGTGACTCTATTTTTTGCGGCGTTAGGGATGCACAAGTACTTTTTTGATAGTTCAGCGGAAATAACAACAAGAGGTACAGATGTAACAAAGCAACTAATCTACTTTAAATATCTGTTAAGTACACTATATAAAGATGGTGAATTTTTCTGGTCGTGGTCTTACGGACTAGGTGGAGATATATTTGCCCAATTTAATTACTACATCTCTTTCTCCTTTTTTTATTTAGTAACACTTATTTTTCATTTAGATACTCTGTATGAAATAGCAAAATTAAATCTTATCGTATCTATTGCAAGATTATTTTTTGCTATGGTCTTTCTCTTTCTTTTACTCCGCTATCATAAGAGAAGTTTTGTGTCCTCTCTCACAGGGGCGCTTTTTTATGGAGGTACAATAACTTTTGCTATGTACAGCTTGTCTCTCGATTATATGGTAGATAGCTTTGTCCTATTGCCTTTACTTATCTTAACCTTTGACCTATTCGTTGAAAGAAAAAAACTAATCCCGTTCATAACTGTTTTAACATTTATTATTGCGTCTAATTTCTATTTTGCATATATTACAACTGTATATTTAATTTTTTATGCAATTTATAAATATTTTGATATTCAAAGTGAACGCAGGTCTTTTAAAAGCTTCTTTCAATATTCTCTAAAATTAATTGGTTATTACTTATTATGTATAGGACTTGCAGCTTTTTCATTTTTACCAGCAGTCTATCAATTTCTGCATAGTGATCGTTTAGTAAAGGAATATGATATCCCTTTCTTCTTCCAATTGAACTTTTATGAAAAGGCTTTAGATATCCTATTTTTATCGTATAAAAATTCTTATACAGTCGGTCTTGCCATCTTCTGTTTATTTTTATTAATTGGCGGATTAACTCTTGGATCCAGAAAATTAGCACCAAAAAAAGTATTTGTTCTTGTGATTATTTGCTTCATGCTTATTCCTTTTATCTATTCGGCATTGAATGGATTTTCTCAAATGCAAAATCGTTGGTACTATCTCATTGCATTTACTTGTAGTTATATAGGGGCGTATTTCTTTGATGAAATAGCGATTGAGAAAAAGAAGAGTTTTTTTGTAATCTCTCTTTTTGTTGCACCGCTATTTTATTTATATATGTTATGGGAATGGACGGAAGTGTCACCTAGTGTTCCACACTATGATCGATTGCTCTATTTTACTGGCCTACTTTCACTTATAGCATTTACGCTTTATACTTTTCACAAAAAATTGCACGCTATTTGGAGTACACTGCTTATTCTTTCGTTGATTTATAGTGGTTCAGTTCAACATTATAACTTTTTCCAAGCTACACTTGGTCCTACTGACATACAAGAAGAGGCGAATACCGAATTTTATAATCGTATTGGCTATGATAATGATGAGGCATTAGAAATTATTTCAACTCTTCGGCAATATGATACCGATTTTGGTCGAACGATGTGGTATTCGACTAGCGACACGGATCATCAATATAATCAGAGTATGTATTATCAATATAAAGGTCACAGTGCCTACCAAAGTCTAATACCGAAAAATATCCATCGTTTTGTGAAAGAAGACTATAATGTATTTCAAAAAAATCTAATGAGCTTGTATGATCGTTATGATGGACGACTTTATATTGAAACTGTGTTAAACAATCAATTTTATATAACTCGTAAAGATTCTGCCCATACACCATATGGGTATTCCATGATTTTTGAAACAGAAAACTTCCGAGTGTTTGAGAATGATTTCAAACTCCCTATTGGATTTTTATATACTGATTGGATTTCAAAGCAACAATTTGAAACCCTAAATACCGCAGAAAAAGACCAAACTTTTTTAAAAGCCGTTGTTTTAGATGATTCTTCTGTAATCGATACTGCCCCTTCTAATATTTCGAGAGATGATTTAAATGTCGGGGTACTTTATGAAGGACTAAATCATTTAGAATTACATGGCATGAAAAAAAGTGAAAATACATTTATAGCAACTACAGATAATGATTCATTTATTCGTATACCTATTACTCGTCCACAAACAGTTGGCGAGGTATTCGTTGAATTAGATATAAAGGAAACGGGTGATCAACAATTTAACATCTCTGTGTTAGACAAAGAAATGCCCCACTTTTCACTATCGAATACTTGGGCATATCAACAAGAAACCATTACGATTAACGCAGGTTGGAACTATGTTGAGGACTATATCGATGTCTATTTAAGCAAAGGTGAATATGAAATTAACGATATTCGTGTTTTCCATAACAGTTACAAAGATTATTCAAAAGACGTATTGCAACTAAAACAAAATGGATTAGAAAACGTAGACTATACAGAAAACAGTCTCTCTGGAGTAATCAATACAGACAAAGATGGTATCTTCTTCTTGTCCATTCCGTATAGTAAAGGTTGGAGCGCTACTTTAAATGGAAAATCTGTTGAGTTATTTGAGGTCAATCATGCATTTATCGGTTTCCAATTACAAGCAGGTCAATACGAACTAGAGTTAACTTACATTTCACCATTCTTTAAGATTGGAATGATGATATCCATTCTTTCTCTTGTAGTAATGTTTTTGCTCATTACTTTACAAATGCGTAGGAGGAAAGTAAGAAAAAGATCAACTTAAGTTGGTCTCTTTCTACTTTTTTATTCCAATAAAATTATTTACCTATTATTCTCTTGTCAATCACATATATTAACATTATCTTACATTAAATTAAGGAGGAAAAAATTTGTATAATTCTTACCAAAGTGATTATGAAGCAGCCTTTCTCGGTGGTTTGTTTATAACGTTTTTATTCATAATCATTGCCTTGGGTGTAGTGAGTTACTTGATTAGTGCTTTTATCTATTATTACACATCAAAAACAAATGGCTTAGGAGAAATCGCCTTTTGGTCCTGGATTCCTTTACTCAATGTGTATGCTCTCTTTGCACTTGGTTCTACTAAAACATCAATAGAAGAAATTAAAAAAGAGGCTTTGATATTTTTATGGATATACATTGGATTGACCGTTCTTTCATTCATTCCATTTATCGGAATATTAGCCTCAATCGCAATGGTTATCATCGGGGTATATTTTATGTATCGCCTCTTCTATCGATGGACAGGAGAAGCCGGTACAGCCATACTTTATGTAGTTTTAACCTTTATTACAGGTAGTATCTTCTATTATATATATGGATTGATGAAAATGAAAAAGCCATTTGTTGTATAGATTGAATTAGGGCTAGTAAGAGTTAAATGACACTTACTAGCCTTTCTTTTTCCTATTGATTTCATTTGTAATGTATTAGTTCGTTAGTTGTTTAACACTTTAACGAATAAAACTGTTATACAAAATTCCAAAAAGTTATTGCTGTTATATAACATATTATGCTACTATTCTTGTAGGGGTTTTAAATATTTAGAAATTTTAAAAAGGGATGGGGGACTCTTATTGATTACATTTTTAGTGTCCATTGTAATCTTAATCGTCGGTTATTTTACTTATGGGAAGTATGTCGAAAAAGTTTTTGGGGAGAAACCGAAGCGACCTACACCTGCCTATGTAAATAAAGACGGCGTTGACTATGTTCCAATGTCAACATATAAGAACTCTTTAATTCAATTATTGAACATTGCAGGGACAGGTCCTGTATTTGGTCCAATTGCTGGTGCTCTTTATGGGCCTGTTGCTTTTATTTGGATTGTAGTTGGCTGTATTTTTGCAGGAGCAGTACATGATTACTTGACTGGTATGATTTCAATTCGAAATAAAGGGGCACATCTACCAGAGCTAGTATCAAAATTTTTGGGGAAATTTATGAAGCATGTGGTGAACGTTTTCGCTTTGTTACTTCTATTACTAGTAGGAACCGTTTTCGTTACTTCACCAGCAATGCTAATTAGTAATTTAATGGATGGGAAAGTGGCACTTGCCATTATCGTTGGGGTGATTTTCTTATATTATATTTTAGCTACATTATTACCTGTAGATAAAATTATTGGACGTTTATATCCATACTTTGGGGCTTTATTAGTAATATCAGCACTTGGTGTTGGAATTGGATTAGTTGTAACAGGGGCGCCAATTCCAGAGTTAACATTTAAAAATATGCATCCAAAAGAATTACCGATTTTCCCACTAATCTTCTTTACGATTACATGTGGAGCATTATCGGGATTCCATGCAACTCAAACACCAATTATTTCTCGAACAACTCAAAATGAAAATCAAGGACGTAAAATCTTTTACGGCATGATGATTGCAGAAGGTATTATTGCGATGATCTGGGCAGCAGCAGCTATGAGTTTATTTGACGGTTATGGCGGATTAAGTGAAATGCTAGCTGCAGGCGGTCCTGCTGGAGTCGTAAGTGAAGTTTCTTTACTAATGATGGGGTCAATTGGTGGTACTTTAGCGATTTTAGGGGTAATCGTTTTACCAATTACATCTGGTGACACAGCATTCCGTGCAGCACGTATGATTATTGCAGAATACTTTAAATTCGGTCAAATGAAGTTCTCAAGTCGTTTATGGATCGCTATTCCATTATTCGTGATCTCTTATGGACTAACAAAAATCGATTTTAATATTCTATGGCAATACTTCTCATGGGCAAACCAAGTAACAGCCGTTATCGCTCTATGGGTAGGCGCTATGTATCTCTTCTTAGCGAAGAAGAATCACTGGATCGCGACAATCCCTGCAAGTTTTATGACGTATATGGTTGTCCTTTATATTCTGTATGAACCAAATATGGGCTTCGGCATTCCACTAAATGCATCTTACATTGGTGGTCTAGTCGCAACAGCAATACTTGTTGGCATCTTCTTCGTTGCTGCGCATAAGAAGCGTGGTACTTCCTTCTTACTGGATGAAGATGTGACAGGATACAAAGTAAATTAATAGAGTAATACATTTTAAGGGAAATCCACAGTCGTAAGTGTGGGTTTCCCTTTTTTGTTCGGAAGGCAAACTTAGTAATGAAAAAAACTATGTTCAACGATCATCGTCAAACATAGTTTTTAGATTTATCTTATCTTTCCTACTATCCATTTTCCAAAAGGTAGATAGGAAATCAGTTTAGCTATGAGAATCGAAACACTTAACGTAAACGCAAACATGAGTGGAATACGTATAATACTAGAAGAAATATACTCAACAAAGTACCCTGAAAGGTATTTTAAAATATTCCAATGAATCAAATACACCATAAAGGCATACTTACTGATCAACTTTGTAATTTTCAAATATGGAAGTACCTGTCCATAAGCAAGAACCATACTAGTAATCCCTACTACTAAAGGTACTAAGTCCATTCTACGAGAGTGTATGTCTGTCTCCCCTTGTTGAAAATTAATCCATACATAGATACCCGCAAGTACCGTAAATACAATGGTGCCAATTCTATATTTCTTTAATAGAGGTTGTAACTTTTCATAATTCAATCCAATTAAGTACGCAATAGCAAAGTAGATTAGCCATGTACTTCCGTATAATTTCTGTACATTAACATTGACTTGAAAAAATTCATCAGGTAAAGAAAACAGTTGGTGATGTAAGAAATAAATCATAACCGTAAATGGTATTACAATGACAGGATGCCATTTAAACTTAACTATACACCAAAATAGCAAGTAGAGCTGAAGTATCACTAAGACAAACCATCCAACAAACCCACCATAAAAGATATTGTTGATAATGGTTTCGAAAAGAGCATTATACTGATATTTTAATTCGGTTAGAGTAGCATCTAGAATAGCCCAAAATAGATATGGTAGTAATAAAAATTGTAAACGTTTCGTCCAAAATTTTGATGGTAAACCGTCTTTGTATTTCGCTGCTAAAATCATGATCGAAAGTAAAATAAACGTTGGGGTTGCATAGCATAATAGCACTCTTATAAACGTAACCGTCTCAGTATTCTCCGTTACCCCTCTTGCTAGATTATTAAAAGTAGTTGTATGTAAAAGTAAAATCGTTAAACACGCTATTACTCTCAGTAAATCCCATTCTTTAATCCTCAAAATGTACAGCTCCTGTTAGTCTAAGATACTTTGATTAGTATATCATAAATATACAATCAGAATCACTGTAGATAGATACATGAGTTACTTGTTACGACTCGTAAAAAGATTAATCAGTATACAAGATTTTTATAAACCTTCATAGGAGCGGTACTTCTTTATACTTAGAAGACAATTTATATAGTCTTCATTTATATGATTAATGGTTTTGGGATTATAATGTAAAGGAATACATTGCCTCCTTAGCTTTTCCTTTCGTGATATGATTGTAACTATAATATCCCTTATGTTCGTGCTAAATAACTTCAGAGTATTTATCTTTATAATTCAATTAATTTTCAAAAAATGATAAGTACTTCTTGGAATGTAAGCGACTTTAACTAATTCTACAACATTAAATTCATTCTTTAGTTCAAAAATTACTTACTCTTTAATCTTGTTTGTAATTTTTCCTTTTTCTGAACTAAAGTGTTCAACGTTCTGAATAAAATTATAAATACTTAAAAGTTCATTTTCATCCTGCTTATAAGGAAGAAATTAAAAAAAAGTTGGAAACCGTACTTATGTTTTATTGCTTCTAATCATTCTTTTGTTTTTACACAAAAAGCTCTGTGGAGATTTTTCTCCACAGAGCTTCATTTTATTATTTGTCTACTAATCTTTCGACAAATTTGAAGAAGTAACGGGTATTCTAAACAAATTATTTAGCAGTTACTGTTACTCCGTTTTTAAGTGTATTATTCTTAGCATCTTTACCAGTAGTAGCACCAGAATCAATTGTAGAAACAGTTACTCCTGTAATAGCACTAGATGAGCTAAATTTGAAGTCTGTAAACGGACCATCACCAATTTTAATGTCATCATTAGTGTTATATGTTCCATCGTTGTTAACATCAACATATGTTGGAGTTGCAGCTACGTCATCAGCAGTACCAAGAACTCCATCAACACCAGCAGATGCTGCATTTCCTTGTTTTACAAGATCACCAAGGTTAATTAGGTATTTTCCAGCATCTGAGCCAGCACCAGCAGTTACAGTAAGTGTAGAAGTACCAGTTAATGCAACTGTTTTACTGTTAATTTTAATTACGAAGTCTGCTGCAGCAGGTGTAGTATTAAGATCTTCGTTGAAACCAACTGATAGCTTGTTGTCAGCTGTTAATGTAGCAGAATTTAATACTGGTTGAGTATTGTCATCTACTGAAACAGTTCCAGTATAGCTTTCTAAGCTATCACCATCTGTACTTCTAATATTTGACACTGTTAAAATCGCAGAACCGTCAGTTTTTTCTACTGCACCAGATTTTAGAGTAATTGTAGCTGTTTTTTGATCAGCGCTTAAAGTAATTGTAGTATCTGCAGGTAGTGCTTTACCAGCTAATGTATAGTTATTTAAATCAGTAGCTGAGTTAGCAACAGCTCCACCTTTAACTGCTTTAGGGAATACTACAGTAATTACATTTGAACTTGCAGTAGCTGAAGTTACTTTAAATGTTCCAGAAGCTGCTCCAAAGTCAACATTATATCCAAATGCAGCAGATTTATTACCAGTTTCTGCTCTATCAGTAACTAAGTCTACAGGGAATGAGAAATTATAAGTTCCAGAAAGTTTAGCAGGTGTTGTGAATGAATAAGTTACTTTTTTATCTCCAGTTACAACTGCATCACCAGTAATTCCTCCAAGTAAAGTAACGATTACTCCATTTGAATCAACAATAGTTGGAGCTGATGGAGTAGCATTAGCAATCAATTCTTCACTGAATGTTACTTCTAAATCAGTAACTTCACCAGCAGAATTTTTAATTACTTTATAACCTGTAGCTACTGGTTTAACAGTATCTTTAGTTAAAGTAACTTGTTGAGTTGCTGTAGTAATAGTATTACCGATAGAATCTTTAATTGTGTTTGGAAGCACAACTGTAAGATTTCTTGAATCTTTATTTGTGTAAAGTGTAGACGTTAAATCAATTGTGAATTGTTTGTTATCAGAGTCAGCAACAACTGCTGCAACATTATGATTAACTGTATTGAAAGCCTCATCTTTTACAGCTGAGTTTGCTGCTAATGCTGCAGTAACTGTAGCAACATCCATTGATTTACTGAATGTTAAAAGAATTTGTTTGTCAGATTTAGCTGATAAAGTAACTGTTGGTGAAACTGTATCTTTTTCAACATTAAAAGTTTTTGATGTTGTTACAGTAATATTATTACCTTTATCTGTTAAATTAATTAATTCAATAGTATGGCTCTTAGTTACATCTAAAGAAAGTCCAGTAATTGTAGCTTTGTCTGTACCAGCAAAGCTAATAGCTTTATATTCACCATTAATTTTTACTAAAGCATTTTGAATTGGTTCAGAAGCCTTCACAGTAACACTTGTTGCAACTGTACCATTTGTTTTTGCTTCTACAGATACTAATTCTGGTTTTACTTTATCTTCGTAAGTGAAAATTTGGCTGTACTTAGCTGTTTTAACAGTAGTGTCAGCTTTTGTAGAAATTTCTTCTACAACAAGTACTGCATTAGTCACTTCTACATGTGTAGGAGAACTAAATGTTAATTTAACTGTTTTACCATCAGCTTGAAGTTCAGCTGTAGTTGGGTTGTTTGCACCAATTGAATAGTTCGCTAATGTTTGAGCAGAGTTTTTGTCTACTTCTTGAGTGAATTTCACTTCAACTTGAGTCGCGTTAAGTGCACTTACAGATTGAACTGCTGGTTTAGAATTATCTACAGGAGCTTTAGCATTAATTGTAGCGTTTAAGAATGTAGCGAATTGTCCACGAGTAACTTGTCCAGTTGGGTTGAAGTTAGCTGGTGCAGTAATT
>DATMGC010000113.1:0-60770 GCA_035555915.1 Ureibacillus sp.
TTAACTTTAGCGAAGCGTATCCTCAAACTGTAAATCAATTGAAGCACTGTAAAATACTAAAATATAAATCTAGAAAAAATATTTTTTCAATTAGATTGAAACGGGTTAAACCGTTGATATATCAACATTTATAGAGGGAGGAGTCCATTAAAAGTGCGGTTAGATAAATTATTAGCAAATATGGGCTATGGGACGCGAAAAGAAGTTAAGCAATTGTTAAAACAAAAAGGAGTAACAGTGGACGGAGAAGTTGTTAAAGATTCCTCCATGCATGTAAATCCGGATTCTCAAGAAGTAAGTGTATTTGGAGAAAGAGTACAATATACCGAATTTCTTTATCTCATGATGAACAAACCGCCTGGGGTAATCTCAGCTACTGAAGATAATTTCGATCGAACGGTAATTGACTTATTAGATCCATTAGCTCAACATTTTAAACCATTTCCTGTTGGGCGATTAGACAAAGATACGGAAGGTTTATTATTGATTACAAATGATGGTCAATTAGCACATAATCTGTTATCTCCTAAAAAACATGTTCCCAAGACGTATTATGCCAAAATAGATGGGGAAGTCACTCAGTCAGATATTGAAGCATTTCAACGAGGTGTGGAATTAGATGATGGGTATGTGACAAAGCCTGGAGAACTGATTATATTATCTTCTGGTTCAAAATCAGAAATTGAGCTGACAATTCAGGAAGGTAAATTCCATCAGGTGAAAAGAATGTTTGAATCAGTGGGAAAGAAAGTTACCTATTTGAAACGCTTATCAATGGGAAGTTTGAGGCTTGATGAATCACTTAATCTAGGTGATTACCGAGAACTAACTGTGGAAGAATTAAACGGCTTAAAAAATTAAATACAAAAAAAGAATGACCCCGACGAAAGGTCATTCTTTTTTTAATATATAATATAGTACGTTACTAATCTTAATGTCAGCAACAGTTCGCAAGGCTTGAGGTAAAAAATTCTAAAGTAGTAATTGAGCAAACGATTCCTATAAATGAATTAAAGGAATTTGTTGCATGCTATCTAAGATGATAATTTAACTTTTTTCTTCGTCGTTGTCCATTTGCCTCGACTTGGGCTTGTTACCAAGTCATTAAAGGCTAACACATTCAAATCTCTTTGAATGGTGCGAGGAGTGATGTTGAACTCTTCGACTAAATCCTGTGTAGATACTGTCCCTCTATCAAGGATAAACATATACACGTCTTTAATACGATTAAGCATTCTGTCAGTAGTTGGTTTCATAAAAATGAACCACTCCTTCGATCTTAATTCTCATGGCAAAGACTAGCGGACGACATCAATCAGTGCAGAGGCACCAGGCTAATTAAATTTCTGCCTTAGACATCCCCTTTTTTTAATTTTATTTGTCAAGTAGTTTACTATGACAAGGTCATTATATCAGTAATCTATTAATTTTTCCATAATTCTCAGGTAATTAATGCAATTTTTATAACATGTCTATAATTCGATAATACGAAAAATAAGGCTTTTTTATGACTAATTTGCTTGTACTTTCTTAAAGAAAGAGTAAAATTGCCTTATTAAGTAAAGAGGTGGTAAAATGGATTGGTTAAAATTAGCAGAATCTAGAAAAGAAGAGCTAGTTTCGGAATTACAACAGTTAATCCAAATTGAAAGTGTGCTTGATCAAGAAACGGCTAGTGAGACTGCACCATTTGGTGAAGGTCCATTAAAAGCGTTACAATTCATGCTTTCACTAGGTGAACAACAAGGATTTACTTCAAAAAATATTGATAATGTTGCTGGTCATCTTGAAATGGGATCGGGAGAAGAATTATTAGGAATTTTATGTCATGTCGATGTTGTGCCAGTTGGAGACTCTTGGACATACCCACCGTTTAAAGGTGAAATTGTGGATGGAAAGTTATTTGGTCGTGGTGCAATAGATGACAAAGGACCAACGATGGCTGCCTATTTAGCTATGAAAATGGTGAAAGATGCGGGCATTCCACTGAGCAAACGTATTCGTATGATTATTGGAACAGATGAAGAAAGTGGTTTCCGTTGTGTAGATCATTATTTCAAAAAAGAAGAAATGCCAACGATTGGATTTGCTCCAGATGCGGATTTCCCATTGATTAATGCTGAGAAAGGCATTGCCATTTTAGACTTTTCACAAAAGGGAAATGTCGAAGACGACGAACAAATCATAGCATTCAAAGCAGGCCAACGCTCAAATATGGTACCTGATCAAGCAAATGTCATTCTTCATAATGTATCCCCTTCAATTGAAGAGGAATTTCAGTTGTTTTTAGAAAAAAATAACACTGAAGGAACATTAACGAAAGAAGAAGAACGATATATAATAACTATTAAAGGAAAGGCTGCTCATGCAATGGAACCTGAAAAAGGTAGAAATGCTGCAGTCTTATTATCAAAGTTTCTTCAAAATATCGTTACAACAAAAGCTAGTCAGGAATTTGTAACATTTGTAGTTAACACATTCGATGGAGATCACTACGGTCAAAGTATTAACTTAGATTATTATGATGAAATGTCTGGACATACAACGTTAAATCCTGGTGTTGTGTTATTCCATCACAAACGTGGTGGTCATGTTCAGGTAAGTATGCGTTATTCCGTTAGTTACTCATTTGAAGAGAAAATAACGGAAGCTTCTAAGAAAGTAGCGACTTTTGGATTTGCGCTTGATGTAGCATCAAATTCAGCACCACATTATGTCCCAGAAGACGATGAATTTGTACAAAAACTATTAAAAGTATATAGAAAGTACACAGGTGATAATTCGAAGCCTTTGTCTACTGGCGGAGGAACATATGCACGTACGATGAAAAAAGGTGTTGCATTTGGCATGCTATTCCCAGGTGAACCGGATGTTGCCCATCAAGCAGATGAGTTTGTAGTTGTCGATAATTTAGTTAAGGCAGCTGCTATCTATGCAGAGACGATTGTTGAATTAGCAGGGGAAAAATAAGATAAAAGGGCTGATATGATGAGCTATACTTTATGGAATGATCAAATAGTTGAAGATCAACTAGTTTCGATTAATAAAGAAGATCGAGGCTACCAATTTGGTGATGGTGTTTATGAAGTTATAAAAGTATATGATGGGGAAATGTTTACTGCTACAGAGCATATAGACCGATTTTATGCTAGTGCAGAAAAAATTAAATTAACAGTACCTTATACAAAACATAAATTGCATCAATTATTACATGAATTAGTGGAAGCAAATGAATTAAATACAGGGAATCTATATTTTCAGCTAACACGTGGTACTTCTCCTCGTGCTCATCAATTTCCAGGCAATGATGTAACACCTGTCTTAACTGGAAATGTTAAAGAGGCACCACGCTCTATCGAAAATTGCCAGAATGGAGTAAAAACTACTTTTGCAGAAGATATTCGTTGGTTACGCTGTGATATTAAATCGCTTAATTTGTTAGGAGCTGTTTTAGCTAAACAAGAGGCGTTTGAAAAAGGCTGTTATGAAGCCATTTTACATCGAGGAGAAACAATTACAGAAGGTTCTTCAACAAATGTATTCGGTATTAAAAATGGTGTTTTATACACACATCCAGTTGACAATTTTATATTAAATGGCATTACACGTGGCGTTATCTTAAAATGTGCAAATGAAATTGGGCTTCCAGTAAAAGAACAAGCATTTACAAAAGAACAAGCGCTAAAAATGGATGAATTATTTGTATCGTCAACAACATCAGAAATTACTCCTGTGATTGATGTAGATGGAAATGCGATTAATGGTGGAGTAATTGGTGAGTGGACACGTAAGTTACAAGAACAATTTGAAACTAAACTTCCAAATAAAGCAACAGTTTAAAGTAAATTCAATAGTCTTTTAATTAGTGGGTAGGATAACAACTACCCACTATTTTTTTTGCTACACGTCATGTAATATTGTATTGATATAGTTAATGTATCATTGACCTCTCTAATGGCTTCACATGGCTTTATTAGGAGTGCTGCGAAATCGAGACGTAGTTACAAATTGCGTATTCGATTTATATAAGGAGTGTTTTGATTGGCTCAATTAGTAAAACTTCAAGATTATATTTCGAGATATCAGATTGATTTATCAAGATATCCTACACAATTTGTTCGCTTAAAGAAAATTCAATGGGACCGTATAAAACAGCAATGGACATCTGGGGAAACAATTCCACAGTGGGAACAAATAGAAGAACAAGAAGAGGGAAAAGAAAGTAAAAAGACCTTCTCATTATTTAATAAATTTAAATTCAAGAAAAATGTTATACAGGGAAATGAGGCAGTTGAAGAAGCCTTTGATGAATTGATGAACCGTGATGACGAGATTCCGGAAGAAGAGACGACTTTATTTTTTGAATCCAAACTCGTCTACCATCCAAAGACAATTGAAGAATTAAAAAGAGTGTTTGTTGATCAATTTTTCAACTTTCAAATAAAGTGGGCAAGTTCTACTACCCGCGAGAAATCTTATGTTGATCCTAAATTTTTACGTGATAACTTGCTTCGTAATATGCTGCAATGGTTACCAGATAGTTTTTTAGTATTCTATTATCCAATTATTAAAGTGAAAAAAGCACCTGTTGAATTAGATATTGTTTTATTAACACCAACAGAATGTCTATGTATTACAGTAGTTGAGCATGAGAATCAAGCTGTTTATGTAGGAGATGGCGATCGATTTTGGACGAAAAAGGTTGGTAAATCGAGTGGCAAAATATTAAATCCGTTGATTCAATTAAATCGAATGGAAACAATTGTATCAAAAATATTTGCAGAAAGTGATGTAGAAATTCCAATACGTAAAGTACTTCTTTCTCGTAATGGTTTTTTTGACTATCCTGGTGCAATCTATAATGTCCAGTTTGTAGATAAACGGGAATTTGCGAAATGGATGCAACATTTACGACACTATTCTTCACCGATGAAGCATGTGCAGATGCGTGCTGCCAAGGCGATTTTACAAACAGTCCAAACAACATCTTTTAATAGAGATATCTGGAATGTGGAAAAGGATCTGGAGTAACAAAGAATTGGGATTGTATTTTATTATTAATGAGCGTGCGCGTAAAGGTAAAGGCAGAAGGATTGCTGGTAGTTAGTAAAGTAAGAAACGTAGAGTTTAACATACTTTGAATTTTTCAGGTAAGGAAATGGTAAGTAAAATAAGCTATAATGACAAATAATGAATTAAAATTAATGAGACTGTTTTACAACAACTAGAAAAGAGGATTTAGCATTGAGATTAAGAAATAAACCATGGGCAGAAGATTATATAACGAGTCACCCAGAAGTAATTATTCCAAATCCAGAAGAATATAAAGGAAATTGGAATCGTATTTTTGGAAATGATAACCCAATTCATATAGAAGTAGGAACGGGTAAAGGTCAGTTTGTTACAGGGATGGCATTAGCAAATCCGGATATTAATTATATTGGTATCGAATTATATACGAGTGTTATTGTAGTTGCCTTAGAAAAAGTGATTGAAGCCAATACACCGCCAAATTTAAGATTGCTAAAAGTGAATGGTGCAGATTTAGATAAGTACTTTACAAAAAATGATGTAAGTAGAGTATATTTGAACTTCTCTGATCCTTGGCCAAAAATTCGCCATGCTAAACGTCGTTTAACTCATGAAGGATTCTTAAAATTATATGAGTCGATTTTAGTTGATAATGGGGAGATTCACTTTAAAACAGATAATCGCGGCTTATTTGAGTATTCATTAATCAGTATGTCCGAATATGGTATGTTATTGAAGTATGTATCACTAGATTTACATGCAAATATGCCAGATGACAATATTATGACAGAATATGAAGAAAAGTTCTCAGCTAAAGGCCAGCCGATATATCGTTTAGAAAGTCAGTATTTATCCAACAAGTAACCTTTGATGATATGTACTAATAAGGAGATAGACTTGTAATAGTCGTATGTTGAAGGCTTGTCCAATTTATATGAATTGGTCAAGTCTTCTATACTTATATGTAACTGTTATTTTGGTACAATAGATTTGTGATGAATTATTTTCACAAATCTATAATTAAAAGTCACAAATTTCACGTTACTCAAAGGGGGAAAAATGGATGGATCAACTTCAATTTCATAATATGTCATTAACATGGCTCAATGGGGGCGTCACATCTTTAGATGGCGGAGCAATGTTTGGAGTAGTACCAAAACCACTATGGTCCCGTAAATACCCGGTCAATGAAAAAAATCAAATAGAATTAGCTTGTGAACCTATTCTTATTCAGTTTGAAGGAAAGAATTATTTAATTGATAGTGGGGTAGGTTTCAATAAGTTAAATGAAAAACAGTTGCGAAATTATGGAGTAACTGAAGAATCTAGTATACTTGAGAGTTTACAAGAGTTAGGATTAACTGCATCTGATATTGATGTAGTGTTGATGACGCATTTGCATTTTGATCATGCTGGTGGTTTGACTCGTTGGGAAGGCGATCAGTTGGTCCCTACATTCCCAAATGCTCAAATTTATACGACAGAAATTGAATGGGCTGAAATGCAAAATCCTAACATTCGTTCTAAAAATACTTACTGGAAAGAGAATTGGGAGCCAATCCAACATCTTGTAAAGACATTTGAGGAGCGAATCATGATTACAGAAGGTATTGAGATGATTCATACTGGTGGTCATAGTAATGGCCATGCCATTATTAAACTGAACCAACAATGTGAGACTTTGCTGCATATGGCCGATATTATGCCAACACATGCACACCAAAATCCGTTATGGGTATTAGCCTATGATGATTATCCAATGACTAGTATATTTGCAAAAGAAAAAATTTTAAAAGAAGCTTTAGAAAATGAATATAGATTTATCTTCTATCACGATGCCTACTATCGAATGATTCAATGGACTCCAGATGGAAAAGAAATTAAAGATTCTTTAAAACGTGGGAAAGAAGCTATCATACAATACCCTAAAAAATAAGCTGTTTGATATTATCAAACAGCCAAGAATGAAGACAAAGTTAAATTTTTGACTTTGTCTTCACTTTATAAGGTTCTTCTTTAATAAAAAATACTATGCAGATTTGACTTAAGACGCATATTAGCTATTTTAGTCTATTAAAGTACAGCTAACATTTCTATGATTTAACTAAATCCACAATTACACCTGAGCGTGCATCTGCTGCAAATTCAAATGTTTCCAATTCACCATTATTCATTCGTGTAATTCCACCACGATATACAGGAATTGTCATAACGCCGTTGTTAAAATCCTCTGTTTTCATATAAATCCAAGAACCATCAATTGGGCTTTCTTTTTTAAATTCATCTTTTACATTGTCTAATACATGATTGGCAGGTACAAAAGGTGAAATTCTTTCAGAAGCTTCTTTAATGATGATTGCTGCAGCAACACCAGTAGCTACGCCTATTAAAAAGTCTCTTAATTTCATTTGTCATCCTCCTTTGAACTACATTAATTTTAACATTATTTAGTTTAGAAGTCTTGTCCAACTACTACGAAAGTAAACAACCTATTAAGAATGAATGGATAGAACTTTAATTTTCGTCCAAGCTTTTAAATAAAGGATTAAAGATTTGTTTGTTATTTCCTCTATTTCTTAATCTGTTGTTTTTTCCATATATTTAATTTAAAGAACAAATAATCAAAGAATTTCTCTGGATAGAGTTTCCCTTTAATACATGAATGGACAGTAAAAGAGAGTCTAGAGCCATAATAATGTTACGCAAAATTAGTATTTTCTATAACTGCCCATAACTGTCCGATTGCTTCAACTAACAAACCTTGGGAATCAAGGGAAATTCCCAAGGTTTGAGTTTCACTTTATCCCGCATTAACGGGCAGTAATGGTAGTCGTGAGAAATAATAACGATACACAAAATTAGCTTTTTATTAATAACTGCCCGTAAATGCCCGATTGGTTCAACTAACAAACCTTGGGAATTAAGGGAAATTCCCAAGGTTTGAGTTTCACTTTATGTTAAGATATAACCGTATCTAATTTAATAGGGAGTGTTCTGTGTGAATACTGAGACATTACAATTATTTAAAACATTAACTGAGTTACCAGGAGCTCCTGGTAATGAACATGCAGTCCGTAAATTTATGCGCGGAGAGTTAGAAAAATATTCTGATGAAATTATCCAAGATAATCTTGGAGGTATTTTTGGTGTTAGAAGAGCTAAGAGTGAGAATGCGCCAAAAATTTTAGTTGCTGGTCATATGGATGAAGTATCGTTCATGGTGAAAAACATAACAGAAAATGGAATGATTCAATTCCAAACACTTGGTGGTTGGTCCAATCAAGTTTTACAAGCTCAAAGAGTAACTGTATATGCAAAAGAAAAAGAAATCCCTGGTGTCATTGCTTCAATTCCACCACATTTATTAAGAGGAACAGAGAAAAAAGGCGCAATGGAAATTAAAGATATGCTAATCGATGTTGGTGCAGATAGTAAACAAGATGCCCTTGATATGGGAATTCGCCCAGGTCAATCGATTATTCCAATTTGTCCATTCACACCAATGGCAAACCCTAAGAAAATTATGGCTAAAGCGTGGGACAATCGATATGGATGCGGTTTAGCATTAGAACTATTAAAAGAGTTAAAAGATGAAGAAGTAGTTAATCACCTCTACTCAGGTGCAAATGTAATGGAAGAGGTAGGATTACGTGGTGCACAAGTTTCTGCGAATATGATTAAACCTGATATCTTCTTTGCTTTAGATGCATCAGCAGCAAATGATACAACTGGTGATAAAACACAATTCGGTCAATTAGGAAAAGGTACTCTACTACGTATTTACGATCCAACGATGGTAACACATCGTGGTCTACGTGAGTTTATCCTAGATACAGCTGAATCGAATAATATTCCGTATCAATACTTTGTCTCTCAAGGTGGAACGGATGCAGGGAAAGTGCATATTGCAAATGAAGGAATCCCAAGTACAGTAATTGGAATCTGTTCTCGTTATATTCATACTTCTGCTTCGATTATTCATGTTGATGATTATGCAGCCGCTAAAGAAATGCTTGTTACACTTGTAAGAACTCTAGATAGAAGTACAGTGGATACAATTATTAACAACGGATAAAATACAAAGAAGGAAAGATGCCAATATTTATCTTGGCATCTTTTTTCTTAAAATAACGTCTAAATTAGGGAGATGACCATAGTGTTAGTAGCAATTGGAACAAAAAATAAGGCTAAAACAGCAGCGATTCAAAATATAGTAAACCAATATTTTCATGACGTAGAATATATACAAATAGATGTAGAGTCGAATGTATCAGAACAACCTTTTTCAAATGAGGAAACGAGAAAAGGAGCAATGAATCGAGCGGTTAATACGTTAGAAGTAGCTCAGGCAGATTTGAATTTTGGCCTTGAGGGCGGTGTCCAAGAAATGGATGAAATAATGTATTGTACAAATTGGGGAGCAGTCGCATTAAAGGATGGTTCGATCATTACAGCTGCAGGAGCACAGTTTATCTTGCCGGAAGAGATTGCAAATGAATTACGTGCCGGGAAAGAATTGGGACCTGTTATGGATGTATATACAAAGCAACAAGATACACGATCAGGTTCAGGAGCAGTCGGCGTATTTACAGCAGGACTAATCGATCGAACAGAGATGTTTGAGCATATCGTAAAGTTACTCATCGGTCAATTTCTGTTCAAAAAAAGTCATAAGAACTAATTCAATCTGAAGAAGTTCTTACCCCTATTTGTTCCTTTCGCAAAGGTAACTAAATTAATAATTGAAGCGGAATCATGAATGAGATAATATGCATACATTCTATAGTAGTTTTATAAGTTTCGTATTATATTTTTTTACACTTTCGTTCCTTTCATATGAAAATATTACTAAGTCTATGAAGTTGCATCGTTACCTATTTATCATTTAAAATAGATTGTTGAATAGAAAGTGGGGAGTACATATGAAACATAAATGGTTTCTCGCCATTGTTAGTTGTGTTTTATTAGGCGCATTAACTGGCTGTGGAAAAACTGTTGAAGAGCAAATTGATACGGGAGTAGCAAGTGCTCAAACAGTTTTTGAAGAAAACCCTCAACAACCGAATACAACAATTGGTAACATTAAATTACATGTTCCTTCTGGATATGAAGTAGAAGAAAGCGAAGATATAAATAATATTATTATTACGAAAGGAAAACAAAGTTATATTCTTTTTGTTAATTATAATGAAAAAGAAGACAGCAACTTACAATATGAATTGCTTAATAATGATAAAACTAAAAAGATTATCAAAGAAGAGACGATAGAATCTGATGGTGCATTTGGATTCAGTGCAGTTGTTGAACATGATACGGAACAGTTTGAACTAATTGTTAGTAGTGGTGGGGTAAAAATGTCTACAATTTCAGAAGATAAGAATATTGATCAGAAGCTTGTAGATATGATGACGATTGTTCGATCAGTAAAAATTGCGAAAGAAAAAGAATAAAGCACGAACAAACTAATCGACTAAAATTAGAAAGTTTTGATACAATAGTAAAAGTAATTTTACGGTTCACTAGAAGTGGGCCGTTTATTTTTGTTTAATGATGAGAAATCAGAAAGTAAAAAATAATGACATATTTTTCTTTTGTAATTAGAAAGGATGTGATTTAGGTGAAATCGAAAGAATTAGTAGAAAAGCTAAAGGACCGGTTAGGTTTGGAAAATTTTGATTTTAATTTTAATAAAGAAAAAGATATCTTACGTCTTAATCATAAATTATTAAACCGTGGGATGGATATATCACTCCCTGAAATCATTGCAAAATACCAAACGATGAAAGAAAAGGCTATTGATGAAGTTGTTTATACGATTGAACAAACTTTTACTGCTATGGAAAAAGAGCAAAGTGAAGGATTTCATGATTTGTCTTTAGTTTATCCTGTTATTCGTTCAACGTCTTTTCCATTACAATCGAATGAAGGTTATGCTTTTTTAACAACAGATCATACTGCAGAAACACGCATTTATTATGCTTTAGATTTAGGAACAACGTATCGTCTAATAGATGAGTCAATGCTAGAAAAACTTAATGTAAACGCAACCCAAATTCGAGAAGCAGCTCGCTTTTCCGTTAAAAAGCTATCAACTAATACGAAAAAAGATGAAGTTGCCGGTAATATCTTTTATTTCTTAAATGAAAACGATGGGTATGACGCAAGCCGTATATTGAATGAATCCTTCTTAAAAGAAATGGAAACTAAAATTGAGGGAGATATGACATTGTCGGTTCCTCACCAAGATGTATTAATTATTGGGGATATTCGCAATGAAGTAGGGTATGATGTATTAGCACAAATGACGATGCATTTCTTTTCAGTAGGGGCTGTGCCAATAACATCATTGTCATTTGTCTATGAAAAAGGCGAATTAGAACCAATCTTTATATTAGCAAAAAATAGAGTAAATAAGGAGCAAGATGAAAAATGATCGTAGCATATAATAAAGCCTTTGTAGGGGATGTACTTTTAGTCCAACTAGCAGCTGAGAAAATTGTAAAAACTGAGGTAGAAAAAGTTGGAGACATTGCTATCTTAAAAGAGCAAGCAACTGGCGAAATTAAAGCATTTAATATCTTTAATGCGAGCAAATATATCGATTTAGATGCTCAAGGTGTTGTGGAAGTAACACCAGAAATTGTAGAAAAAATTGAAAAGGCCTTAAAACAAAACGAAGTAACAATTTCTCTTGATGTAGACTTTTCACCTAAGTTTGTAGTGGGTTATGTTGAAGAAAAAGAAAAACATCCAAATGCAGATAAGTTAAGTATTTGTAAAGTTAATGTTGGAGAAGAAGTTTTACAAATCGTTTGTGGTGCTCCTAATGTTGAAGCAGGTCAAAAAGTAGTTGTAGCAAAAATTGGCGCTGTTATGCCTTCAGGATTAGTTATTAAAGATTCAGAATTACGTGGTGTAGCTTCAAGTGGAATGCTTTGTTCAGCTAGAGAATTAGCTATTCCAAATGCGCCTTCTGCAAAAGGTATTTTAGTATTAGATGAAAGTGCGGTAGTAGGTTCACCTTTCGAAACTCCATCAACTTTATAATCAAGCCTATATATCATTACTTGGTTTACACTCATACTCTGTACTACGTGTATCAGCATGAGTGTAACAGTGTAATGCAAGTAATATTATTTAAAGGCTTTTGTCAATTGTCTAAGAGGATATCTCCAAATGTGAGATATCCTCTATTTGTTTTCATAGAATTGTTTTAACATTGTTATCTTATTGAAATGTAATTATGGTATGATTTTGCTAACTAAGGTAGATTTATATTATTTTAACATCTAAGCTAGTTTTTTAATAATTTGGTTAATCGTTGAGTGAAATGGTATATAATTTCTAATGAATTTTAATTCATTAGTTAAATATTGGTGCCTACTTACATATAATTACTTTATAATAAAATAGCTATGTTGATAGAAAAGAGTGATTAACAATGAATTGGTTTAAAAAACAAATTAATAGATTATTTGATAGTGATATAGATGATGAAGAATATTATGAAGAAGATGTCTTTGAAGAAGAAATAGCTACTAAAAAGCATCATGAAATTAGCCAAATGGATGACGATTCTCAAAATACGAGAAATCGGTTTAAGTTTCCATTAATAGCAGATGAAGAGATGGAGATTCCAATCGAATCCCGAGAACCAAACCATACAGATAACAATGATCAATTCGCAAGTAGGTTTGAAACTACCAAAAAGGATATGAAGTATTTTTACCAGCCAAATGCAATTTCAAAAGTTTATGATGTTGAAGTATCCGGTATTCGAGAATTATTAGAAAAACGGCAACGTATGAAAGGGAAAGCATCGATTATTAATCGTGCCGATTCTACTAGACTCCAAAGAGTTGATAAGATAAAGACTCATGAACGAGAACGGGTTGAAAAAGATTATAAAAATTTATCTAATACTATAAAAAGAAATACAGCGGAGGAAGAAGATCCTCTAGTTCCAAAAAGAAGATTCACACCAACTCAAGTACCTTCTCCTGTATATGGATTTAAGAAACCTAGTAATATTGACCAATTGCTTTCAAAAAAGCAGGAGAACGTGCAAGCAAAATCATTGGAGAATAAAAACGATATAGAAGAAAAAGATGTTTCTTCAGATTCAACGCAACTTCAGAAAGAAAAGAAAGTTGATAGGGCAATTACTGAAAGCTTAAAAATAAAAGAAGAAATAGACAGTGTTGTACAGAAAGTAGAAACTACTACTACCCATGTAATTGACAATCAATCAGTTACTTATGATTCTTCTAGAACTACTAGTTTCATAGAGATTGAGGATGAACTTGAGGAACAACCAATTGTCTTAAAAGAAGGGCTTTATGAAAAAGTGGAAGAGTTTCCAATTCTAGCTGAAGCTGTGGAAAATCATGAAGTTGATGAAAAAGAGAATGTTGAGCTCTCCCAAGATGATGTACTATCACCTACTGTTCAAGAAGTCGCAGTGACAGTATATGAGGTGGAGAATCATGAAGGTGATGTTCTACAAGTGAAAACATCTAATGCTGAAGAACTTGAAAACTTAGAACAACAAAATGAGCATGTTCTGCAAACAGAATCTGAAAGCGAATTCTACATTAAGGAAACTGAAATTGAAGAATTAATTGAGGAAGAGCAGGGTGTGCCTTTCGAGGAAGTACAAGCCAGTCAAGAGTTACATCAACAAGATAGTGGAAAATTATCTAACGACATACATCAAGAAATGGAACAATTCCAAGAACCTATTCAAAGTGATCAAGTCCAAAAGTTGGTCTCAATTGCATTAAGTGACAGTGAACTAATGGAAGATACTGAAATGGAAAGTGTTCTGGGTAACGAAACCTATGCAGATGACCTTTCAGAAAATGACGATATTAAGGATTGTTTCCCATTATCTGATTCACAACTTACGGAAGTAAATGTAACCAATAATGAAATGAGCGAAAGTGAAGAAATTCAACAAGTTGAAACGGAGCCAAAAGGTAGTAAATTGCCGTTTAATGTGTTAATGCTGAAGTCAGACAAAGAAAAATATGCTATTAAATTAGCACAAAAACAAATGCTTCAACATAATGATGATATTAAGGAAAAGCATAGGCTGACAACTAAGCCCGAAGAATTCCATGAAATAGTGAAACCTCATGAAATCTTACAGGCTAATCTAACAACAACATTTGAACGTGTTGAAAACAATCAAGAAAATCAATCCTTGGCTATACAAGAAGAACAAAATCTAGAAACACAACAGCAGGACACTATACAGAATCAAGAAATTGAACCCTCACAAGAAGAGACGGAAGAAATTGCTAACGAGGATGCGAAAGACATCCCAGAAGAACAATTACCGACTAAAGTTTATGTAAAACCTTCTTTTGAGTTTTTATCACCACCTGAAGAAAAAACAGACGATCGAGAATGGTTAGAATCGCAAGCGGATGTTTTAGTTGAATCGTTATCTTATTTCCAAGTAACGGCACAAGTAGAATCAATTACACAAGGGCCAGCAGTAACTCAATTTGAGATTACAGTCGGACACGGCACAAAAGTTAGTAAAGTTCGAAATCTCTCGGATGATTTAAAGCTAGCTCTTGCAGCAAAGGATATTCGTATTCAAGCTCCGATTCCAGGTAAGAGTACTATCGGAATTGAAATACCAAATCGTATCTCAAGAGCTGTACAATTATCTGAAGTAACATGCAGCGATTCATTTTTAGATTCTGACTCACCGTTAGAAGCAGCATTAGGTTTGGATTTAACAGGTAAGCCTGTAACGATTGATTTACGAAAAATGCCACATGGATTAATCGCAGGAGCTACAGGATCAGGAAAATCTGTTTGTATTAACTCTATTTTAATCAGTTTATTATACAAAGCGAATCCAAATGAATTAAAGCTAATGCTTATTGATCCAAAAATGGTAGAACTCGCACCATTTAACCATATTCCACATTTAGTTAGTCCGGTAATTACCGATGTAAAAGCAGCAACAGCAGCATTAAAATGGGCTGTAGAAGAGATGGAAAGACGCTACCAATTATTTGCACATGCAGGAGTACGTGACTTATCACGATTTAATAAACTAGCAGATTCAAAAGGTGAACATGGACATAAATTGCCATATATCTTAATCGTCATTGACGAACTTGCTGATTTAATGATGATGTCGCCAGCGGATGTTGAGGAAGCGATTTGTCGTATTGCTCAAAAAGCTAGAGCTTGTGGAATTCATTTGATTGTAGCGACTCAACGCCCGTCTGTTGATGTTATTACAGGTTTAATTAAATCAAATATTCCTACGCGTATTGCTTTTGCAGTTTCATCGCAAATTGATTCTCGTACAATTATCGATAGTCAAGGAGCAGAAAGATTATTGGGAAGAGGCGATATGCTTTACCTAGGAAATGGCATGAGCGCTCCAATTCGTCTACAAGGTACATTTGTAACTGATGATGAAATAGAGGAAATAATAGACCATGTTAGAGCACAGGGAGAACCTGAATATTTCTTCCAACAAGATGAACTATTAAAGAAAAGTGAAATGGTAGAAGAGCAAGATGAGTTATTTGAAGAAGTTTGCCGTTTTGTTCATGAACAAGGTTCTGCGTCTACTTCTTCTATTCAAAGAAAATATCATATAGGTTATAATCGTGCGGCACGACTAATCGATATGTTAGAGGGGCAAGGTTTAATCTCAGAGCAAAGAGGAAGTAAGCCGAGAGAGGTTTATATTACAGAAAATGATTTAAATTCAATGTTTGAATAATGAGGGGATACCCCCTCTCATTTTTTTGAAGAATAAGAAGTATAAATTTTACTTCCTTCCAATTGGTGGAACAAAAGTAATCGTTATGACCTTTTAGGTTAAGATATGTTTGACTTACACATGGAGGTAAAAAATACTATTCTTATTCCAATTTAAACAGTGACTTATTTAGGGCATGAATGACATTTTCTATTACAATAAAAAAAATACTAATAAATGAGTGAATAACTAGATAAATAAAGTTATAATAACAATTTTCTTTTTTAAAAATAGTGCTATAATGGGGTAAGTTTTTATTAAATGGCACAAACTAACTTAAATTCAATCGTTCATTCATTGGGAACTGTGTATCCCGGGAGGTTTAAAATATGACATTTTATCATTTTACAGGAATTAAAGGTTCAGGCATGAGTTCATTGGCTCAAATTTTATTTGATTCAGGCGAACAGGTGCAAGGATCTGATTATGAAACCTATTATTTTACAGAAAAACCACTAAGAGATCGCAATATTACAATTCTTCCTTTTAGTGCTGACAATATTAAAGAGGGTATGACAGTTATTGCGGGTAATGCATTCCCTGACGAGCACCCAGAGCTTGTACGTGCAAAAGAATTAGGCGTAGAAGTTATTCGTTATCATAAGTTCCTAGGAGATTATATCAATCGTTACACTTCGATTGCGATTACTGGAGCACACGGCAAAACATCGACAACTGGTTTAATGAGTCATGTTATTGAAGGCTTTATGCCAACTTCATTTTTAATTGGTGATGGAACAGGTTCTGGTAATGAGAACGCAAGCTTTTTTGTAATGGAAGCATGTGAGTATCGTCGTCACTTCTTAGCTTATCATCCAGATTACGCAGTTATGCTAAACATTGACTTTGATCACCCGGATTATTTTTCTGGAATTGAAGATGTCTACTCTGCATTCCAATCACTTGCATTGCAAGTAAACAAAGCAATTATTGCATGCGGTGATGATGAACATCTACAAAAAATTCAAGCAAATGTTCCAGTAGTATACTACGGTTTCGGTGCGCATAATGATTTTGCAGCTAGAAATATTGAAAAAACAACAGAAGGTACAACTTTTGAGGTCTATGTGCGTAATGAATACTATGATCAATTCTTTATTCCTTTATATGGTGATCATACTGTTCTTAATGCTCTTGCCGTTATTTCTTTATGTCATTATGAAGGTATCCCTGCGCAACTAATTCAAGATCGTTTACGTACTTATGGTGGAGTAAAAAGACGTTTCACAGAGACGAAAATAGGGAATAGTGTACTTGTAGATGATTATGCACATCATCCAACAGAAATAAAAGCAACAATACAATCAGCACGTCAAAAATATCCTGATCGACAAATCATAGCTGTTTTCCAACCGCATACATTCAGTCGTACAGCAGCATTTTTACAAAACTTTGCGGATAGCTTATCAAACGCAGATGCAGTATATTTATGTGATATTTTCGGTTCAGCACGTGAAAAGCAAGGCGCATTGTCAATTGAAGATTTACAGGCTTTGATTCCTAATAGTAATGTTCTTCATACTGATAATATTGAGCTTTTGAAAGAGCATTCCGATGCTGTATTCCTATTCATGGGTGCAGGCGATATCAATAAGTACCAAAGTGCATTTGAAAATGTGTTGAAAAGCAACGAAGAAACAGCTTAAACGCCTATGTTTAGGCTGTTTTTTCTAAATTGAAGGATTCTATAAAGATTCTGTCGAACAGAGGAAGTAGTAGACGTAGGAGGTTATTTTATGGAAATCATTTTATACATCGCAGCATTACTTGCAGCAATCGGCTTTTTAGTTTTATGTATTAGTGTTGGTATGACTTTATTTGGATTAAAAAACACGTTAAACAGTATGGCAGGTACGATTGCCGGAATTGAAGGGCAAATGGAAGGGATTACGCGTGAGACAACCTCTCTATTAGAGAAAACGAATACGCTAGCAGAGGATATTACACAGAAAGCAGAGAAGTTAAATTCTGTAGTAGATGCAGTGAAAAATATAGGGGTTTCAGTAAACAATTTAAATACTTCTATCAATCAAATCACTACGTCCATTACTTCTGAAGTAAGTAAAAATGAAGAGAAGATTGCTCAAGTGGTACAATGGGGTAACGTAGCTATGGATTTTGCCGATAAATGGAAAAAACGTAAAACAATTGATCAGGCAGATGTTGATGAAGCTACAGAAGAAATCGTTAAAAAATCTTCAAAATTTAAGCGTAGATAATACAAAAGGGGATGAGAGAAAATGTCAGGGGAAAAACCAAACTATAACGAAGTAAAGAATGAATTACCAAATTTACCTCAAGTTTATACAGGAACAGATGCTATTTACGAGGAGGATTCAGTGAACATGAAAGATTTTGTTATTGGGGCATTAGTGGGTGGAATCGTTGGAGCAGCTGCTGGTTTATTACTAGCACCTAAACCAGGTAGAGATTTACGTAACGATGTAGTAATCCAAGCCGGTATGATTAAGGACAAAAGTGTCACATTATCTTCAACAGCAAAGGAAAAAACTGTTCAGCTTTCCAATCAATTAAAAGAACAATCAACTCAACTTGTTGATAAAGTGAAATATAAAAATTCAAAAGTACCAACTGTATTTGATGATGGTACGGTTTCATACGAAGGTGAAGAACCTTTAGAAAATGAAACATATGAAGGTGTAGATCTGTCAGAAGCATCAAAGCCTTCCTCTATTTAAAGGATTACCAAAAATGAATAAAACCAGGCGGAACACATTACGTTGAACCGCCTGGTTTTTTCTTATGTAAAAATGTCAACACAAAACGTAAATACTGTTGATGAACTAGTATAACTTAGTCTATGATAGAATGCTCTGTTAACACTATCTCGAGTTGATCGCCACCAAAAATCTCATCATTAAATGATGAAGGCTGTCCATTTCTTAAAATTGTAAATTGCCCTTTAAAATTGTCGGGTATTTGCCAATTAGAAAAACGGAAAATATCGTTGATTGTCCATTTAGTAGTATTTTTCTCAATAATGGATAGGGAAGAACCGTTTAAAACCAATTGTGAAGCTATAACTACTTCATCATTTTGTAAAACTTCCCGACATACTTTTTGAAGTTCTAACTCTTTATGTTGGAAAGTTACAAAGATTTTTTCTTCAAGAGCGATACCTAACTTGTTTACGATCATATCCATTGATGGAACTCTATTATTTTCGATAGTAATGGAATCACTATCTTTAAATGGAAAGTTAGGTTTACATGGTTTTCCGTTCAAAAGTAATTTTGACGAAAACTCTGGGAAGAAAACAGGTTTTCCATCAATTGAAACATAGTAAGGCTGTAGATTTTGTAATAAATCAGTTTTCTTTAAGTATTTAAGTAGGTCTTCAATTGTTTCAATCGTCTTCACTTGAAGCGAATCTCTATCCTTTAATTCTTCATTAACCGTACAGATTTTATTGTTCAGCGTAACAATAGGCTCAACAATGTAAGTCTCTTCTTGGATAGTCACTTTTTTAATAAGGGCATTATCCACAATATCACGAACTGTGGCTTTAGCATCCTGTCCATTCGGTCCTTCAATTAAAGTAATAGCATCACCATTTTTAATTCTTGCTTTCGTTGAAGCAGGTTCCCCATTGATAAAAATTTTTGATGGGTGACCGTGTTCACCGGGAATAAAAATATCTTGATTATTTATCGTTATCGCTATGCCATGACCTGGTTTACCATATAGCTGATTAGCTCGTATATTGGCTGTTAAAAAGGCGTCGGCAACAGTGATTTCTTTTAATTCAAATAAGCGTACAACTTGCTCATTTACAGTTACTGTTAAGTATTGGATAGGTGATTTTTTTGCAGCAACAGCAATGCCAATCGGTGTGACAAGTTCTGGTGTTGCCGGAATGGATTCATCCTTCGTCAAGCCTTGAATGGCATCTACACCACGAACTGCAACTCGATTTACTGGAAGATTTAATACTTTACTCAATTGATTAGGTAAATTAGGTGTTAAACTTCCACCTCCCACAAGCATGACAGCTTTAGGAGGAATATGATTGTTTAATCTCAATAGTTCATCGCCAATTGCCTGGGCTAGAGCTTCTATTGAAGATTGGATAGTTTGTAGTACTTCTTCTTTGGAATAAGTTTGTTCAAAACCAAGGATATCTTGAATCGAAACATGACTTTCAGAAGTTAATTGACGTTTTGTCATTTCTGCAACGGGGAAATCTAGCAAATATTGATCGCTTAAAGCCTCAGTTATTTCATCTCCAGCAGTTGGGACCATACCATAAGCTACAATTGTTCCTTTATCTGTAATGGCGATATCTGATGTGCCTGCACCAATATCGACAAGCGCCACATTTAGTCGTCTCATAGAAGGGGGGATAAGAACATTAATGGCAGCGATAGGCTCTAAAGTGAGAGCTTCCATTTCTAATCCAGCCCTTTTAAGTGCTGCTAGTAATGATTCAACAACTACTCTTGGTAAAAAAGTAGCGATGACTTCAATTGTTGCTTCATCGCCATGTTGGTCTACTAAACTACCAATCTCCTCACCATCTAGCTTATAATAAAGTACAGAATAACCTACACAATAATAATGATTTGTTTTTTCATCTTTGTTAGAAGAATGTAGTTTAGTCTGAGCGAGTTGAACTGCCTGTAATTCCAGACGACTAATGTCTTCTTCGGTAAAAATTGGCCGATTTTTGATGTTAATGGTAACGCTAGCTTGCTCTGTTTTTAGTGCGCGGCCTGCAGCGGCTACACTTACTTTAGATAATGGGCCATGCCTTTCTTCAAGTTCAGATTTAATTTCCTTTATTAAGTCTGCAACATATAAAACATTATGTATTTGCCCATCTACCATAGCACGCTCTTTATGTTCTTTCATAAGTATATCTACTACATGGAAATGAGTATTTTGTTCTTCTAAAATAAGACCAACTACGGAGCGTGTACCTATATCTAAAGCAAATAATTTTGAGCTCAAAGTGAAACCGCTTCCTTTCAAGGGAATAATAAAAAACACTTTAGCGAGTTGAAGCGCTAAAGAAAAAAGCGTGACAATTTAGAATTTGTTGATTATAATATAATTATTAACTTAAAATGTACCATACATTTTGATGTTCTGAAAAGAGTAGCATACACAAAAGAGAGGAGAATAGATATGAGTGAGCAAAATTTAGAAGCACTTCGTAGTCAAATTGACGAATTAAACATAGAAATCTTACGTTTAATTAATGAAAGAGCAGAAATTGTTAATGAAATTGGTAAGATTAAAGAAAAACAAGGTGTTAACCGATACGATCCTCTTCGTGAACGCCATATGTTAAATCTTTTAAAAGAGCATAATAAAGGACCGTTAAATCAAATGACGGTAGATTATATATTTAAACAAATCTTCAAAACTGCATTAAAACAACTAGAGGCAGATAAGAAGAAAGAATTACTTGTATCACGTAAGAAAAAATCTGATGATACAGTAGTTGAAATCAATGGTGAAACAGTAGGAGCAGGAGGTCCAACATTTGTATTTGGTCCATGTTCAGTAGAATCATACGAACAGGTTGCAGCAGTTGCAGCTTCTATCCAAGCAAAAGGACTGAAGTTAATCCGAGGTGGAGCATACAAACCTCGTACTTCTCCATATGATTTCCAAGGTCTAGGACTAGAAGGTCTTAAAATCTTAAAACAAATTTCTAAAGAATATGGATTAGGCGTTGTAACTGAAATCGTAACACCTGCTCATATCGAAGAAGCATTAGATTATGTAGATGTTATCCAAATTGGTGCACGTAACATGCAAAACTTTGAATTATTAAAAGCTGTTGGTTCAACAAACAAACCTGTATTGTTAAAACGTGGTTTAGCAGCTACAATCGATGAGTTTATCCATGCGGCTGAATATATCATGTCTCAAGGAAATCAAAATATTATGCTTTGTGAGCGCGGGATCCGTACTTACGAGAAAGCAACTCGTAATACTTTAGATATTTCTGCTGTGCCTATTTTAAAACAAGAAACTCATTTACCTGTATTTGTTGATGTGACGCATTCAACAGGGCGAAAAGATTTATTATTACCATGTGCTAAAGCAGCCATCGCAATTGGTGCTGATGGTGTAATGGCAGAAGTGCATCCTGATCCATCTGTGGCACTTTCTGATTCTCAACAACAAATGGATATACCAGAGTTTGATGCATTTTATGGAGAAATCCAAAAGTTCATGAAACAATATGAATTAAAAGCTTAATAAACCTAAAGTCCAAAAGTATTTGTAAAAAAATACTTTTGGACTTTTTTTACAGATATTAGACCGAGTACTAATCTAACGATCGGGATAAGGTAAACCACCTTTATCATTATAAAATCTATACAATTACCCAATTTTTTTTGTAAAAAGTAGGTAAATGTTTAATCTTTATGAAGATTACACCGTTTATATTGAAAAAGAAATGGAAATTGTCGTATGATTAAAATAATAATTTGACTTAAAAGGAGGCGTATCCTTTGACTGTAACGATTTATGATGTTGCACGTGAAGCAAATGTTTCAATGGCGACGGTGTCACGTGTAGTTAACGGAAACCAAAATGTAAAACCTGCAACTAGAAAAAAAGTGTTAGAAGTTATAGAACGTTTAGAATATCGACCTAATGCTGTAGCACGAGGTTTAGCAAGTAAGAAAACAACAACTGTAGGGGTAATTATCCCAGATATATCGAACAATATATATGCTGAAGCAGCACGAGGAATCGAAGATATTGCAACAATGTATCGCTATAATATCATTTTAGCGAACTCTGACCAAAACGAGGATAAAGAATTAAATCTTTTAGACACTATGTTAGGAAAGCAAGTTGATGGTATTGTCATGATGAGTGACGCAGTAACACCAAATTTACACCAGTCAATGGAACATTCTCCTGTACCAATTGTTCTTGCTGGCTCAGTGGATGAAAGTAATAAATTTCCTTCAGTTAACATCGATTATTTCCAGGCTTCATATGAAGCAGTTCAAATGTTAATCGAAAATGGTCATAAACGGATTGCAATTGTTTATGGTCCATCCGCATATACCATTAATTCGAAGTTTAAACTGGAAGCTTATAAAAAGGCGTTGATAGATGCCAACATTGAGATTGATGAACAGTTAATTATCTCAGATGATGGTACATATGATAGTGGGCTAGAAGCATGGGAAACAGTAAGTAACCTAGAAGATCCACCAACTGCTTTTTTTGCAGGAAGTGATGAAATTGCAATTGGGTTAATTCATGGTGCACAAGATAATGGGAAAGTGGTTCCTGATGAAATTGAAGTAATAAGCTTTGAGAACTCAAAGCTTGCCCGAATGGTACGCCCTCAATTAACGAGTGTAGTTTTGCCACTTTATGATATTGGTGCTGTGGCGATGCGCTTACTAACAAAATTAATGAACAAAGAAGACATTGAGGATCAATCGGTAATTATTCCACACAGAATTGAGAAAAGAAAATCAGTTAAATCATAAAAGGAGGCAGCTCGTTTTTAACGTAGCTGCCTTCAGACTGTTGACAAACGCTTTCATCCTGCGTTGCTTGTCTCGCTCGTGCACACCTGACGCTAACGCTTTCGGTGCGTAAAAACATTGCTCCTGTCGCTAACGCTTTCGTCGCAAATTAAAATTCGCTCATGAAGGCAAATTCTATTCGCGTCTTCGTTCGGCTGCGCGCCTTGGATGACAAGCGTTTTCAAGACAGTCTGGGTAATCTTTATGCTTAAATTTTTATTTTGGTCGGTTGGCCTCTGATCGAATCATGTGGAGTGCTTTCTTGAGCATTTGGGCATTTTTTTCTTCAATCTCTAACTTTCTAGGAATCGGCTCATATAAAGGATTTGGATCTTCCCATGTGGGGATAAACGGTACCGGTGATTCTGATTGCCATTTAGATAACCAGCTTTTTGGTAAAGCTCCTGTTGGTAAAGGCAGATCGTTCATTTCTGTCCATATAAAAGACCAAGCTCTCGGAACAACACGCCAAATATCATATCCACCACCGCCGACAGCAATCCATCTCCCATCACAATATTCATGTGCTAGTTTATGGGCTAATTTAGGAATTTCTTGATAGATTTTCATCGTTCCATAAAGATGAGTAAGCGGGTCAAAATAATGAGCATCAGCACCATTTTGCGTGATAACGACATCAGGTTTAAAATACTCAAATACTTCTCTTACTGCTTGTTCGTATATCTCTAAATAGCTTTCATCTTCCGTAAAGGCATCAATAGGGAAATTGAAAGTTGTACCATAGCCCTGACCATTTCCACGTTCTGTAACATTACCTGTACCAGGAAAAAGATAACGGCCTGTTTCATGAATAGAAAGAGTACAGACATTTGGATCATCATAAAATGCCCATTGAACTCCATCTCCGTGATGAGCATCTGTATCTATATATAACACTCGAGCATTATATTTTTTCTGCATATAACGAATGGCGACGGTACTGTCATTATAAATACAAAAACCAGAGGCTCGACCTTGGAAACCGTGATGAAGCCCTCCACCTAAATTTAATGCATGACGACTTTTACCTTGCATCACATAGTCCACAGCCTGTAAAGTACTGCCGACTAATAATGCACTAGCTTCATGCATATTTGGGAATATGGGTGTATCTTCCGTTCCAATTCCATAATTTTCACATTGTTCGGGAGTTAATAAGCCGTGGCCAGCTTTTTTTACAATTTCCATATATTTTTGATCATGGCCAAGAGCAATTTCTTCATCTGTAGCAACTCTAGCAGGGATAATATCTGAATCTGAGAGTACTTGTATTTCCTTTAGTAAATCCATTGTGAGCAGCAGTCGTTTATGATTAAATGGATGGGAATCTGTAAACTTATATCCTAGTTGTTCTGGTGAGTAGATAAATACTGCATTTTTCATAAACGTTCGACTCCAGGTAGATTTGGCCATAAAACATCAAATCCTTTATTTCTTAAATCTTCAATAATAGATAACGGATTAATGATTTGTACTCGGACACTAATAATCTTACTTTCTTTGTGACTTTTGCTAGGATAGACTAAAATACTTAAAACATTCGCATTATGCCGTTTAAATATTTCTGTTATGTTTGATAAAATTCCTGGCTTATCAATCACTCTTATATCAATCTTAGAAGAGGGTTTGTTTGCACCCGTTAGCTCTATATATGTATAAAGTAAATCTGTAGCTGTAACGATACCAACTAATTTCCCTCCAGAAACGATAGGTAAGCAACTAATTTTAGAGTCATAAAGTGTAAGAGCAACTTCTTCAATAAAATCTAGAGGATGTCCTATTAAAGGGTTTTTAATCATAATTTCTTCGAGCTTCGTATCATAAGTTATTATTGTAGAATCTCCATTAGTAGCAGATGGAAATATATTTTTTAAATCATGTGAAGTGATAATCCCAACGATATTTTCTGTGTCGTCTACTATCGGTAAGTGTCTAATTTTCTTTTCCCTCATAATGTTTAGAGCATCTCTAACAGTATTTGAAGGGGCTAAAGAATGTACATCTCTATTCATTATTTCTTCGATAATCATCATACGTGTTTCCACCTCACTATTAGTACATAAAACGCTTTCTAAAGCGCAATTGGTCAAACCGTTCGATTGTATTAGAGTTTACACGTTTTCCTACTCTTGCCATTAAACAATTAGCAGGATGTGAAGTAATCTCCGGGTCGTCCGTTGCATAGTACTCGAAATTGACATGCTGCATCAATCGCTCCATCATTTTTCGATAGTCCCAAACATTTAAACCCGTACCTTTTAAATCCCAATGCCAATAATATTCCGTTGTGATCACTAAGTAATCTTCCATTGCATCGTCCATGAAAGAAACTTCTAATAATTTTTTTCCTATCCCATTTTCTCGATAAGAAGGAATGACCTCTATCGCACCTAGTTCGATCATGTTTTCGATGTGATCCTCAGACCAGCTTTCTAAAGGATCCGGGTATAGAAACGTAACATAACCTACAACGGTTTCGCCATTACGTATAATAGTAATTCTTCCTTCTTTAAGTTTGGCGATTTCTACTAATGCCTTATGCTGCTGTTTGGATGGCCGAAAAGCTACCAAATCTTCATGAAATGTATATTTTTCTAGTTGCTCAGGCAGAACAGGTCCCTCTATTACAACTAGCCCATGCCTCGTTTCCATTTCAATGGAATAATAGGTTTTAATATGTTCCATTCTAATTCGCTCCACATGTATTTGATACTCTCATTATATGATAAATCATGCGTAAAATCGTTGTTATTTGTTAAAAATACAAGAATTATTATAAGATTTAAAATATTCAACTCAAAATGTTCAGAATATTGTAGAATGAAAAATAATCAAACTATAATAGTAAATTTAACTTATAGATTGTAAAATTATCGCCTTGATATTTAATTTAAAGGGTATAATATAGTTTTTATTCCATAATTTATGGATTTTATAAAAGGGAACTTTTAGGCGAAATTGATTTGAAAGGGGTAATTTTTATGGGGATAAAAATTACAAACAGATTAGCAGCCGTAAATGGGAATCATCATTTACAAAACTATGATGAAAAGGCCGCATCTTTTAGTTGGAAAGAAACAGAAACAGCATTTAGCTGGCATACGACGGGAAAATTTAATGCAGCTTATGAAGCAATTGACCGACATGCCGAAAGCTTCCGAAAAAATAAAGTAGCATTATTTTTCGATGATGGGACACGAAAAGAAAGCTATACGTTTTATGATATGAAACGTTTTTCGAATAAAGCTGCAAATGTTTTTAAACAACATACTTCGCTTGAAAAAGGTGACCGTTTGTTTATATTTATGCCACGTTCACCAGAACTATATTTTTCTCTATTAGGTGCTATAAAAATGGGTGTTATTGTAGGTCCATTATTTGAAGCGTTTATGGAAGGTGCGGTTTATGACAGATTAGCAGACAGTGAAGCAAAAGTTTTAGTTACAACTGCCAACTTATTAAATAGAGTACCCGTAGAGAAACTACCACATTTAGAAAAGATCTTCGTTGTTGGGGAACAAATAGAAGAGACTGATAAAATCGTAGACTTTACAAAAAAACTAAATGAAGCACAAAGCTCATTTGAAATTGAATGGGTTGACCGTGAAGATGGTATGCTTCTTCATTATACTTCTGGTTCAACAGGTGCTCCAAAAGGAGTTCTACATGTTCATAATGCCATGCTACAGCATTACCAAACTGCTCAGTGGGTTCTTGATCTAAATGAACAAGATATATTCTGGTGTACAGCAGACCCAGGGTGGGTAACAGGTACAGCATATGGAGTATTTGGCCCATGGTTAAGTGGTGCAACGAACTTAATCGTTGGTGGACGTTTTAGTCCTCAAAATTGGTATGGTGCAATTGAACAGTATGGTGTAACTGTTTGGTATAGCGCTCCTACAGCCTTTAGAATGTTGATGGGCGCTGGAACAAGTATATTAGAGCAATTTGACGTTTCTACACTTCGTCATGTGCTTTCAGTAGGTGAACCATTAAATCCAGAAGTCATTCGATGGGGAATGGATATACTAGGACATAGAATCCATGACACTTGGTGGATGACTGAAACAGGTGGTCATATCGTTTGTAATTATCCTTCAATGGATATTAAGCCGGGTTCAATGGGTAAACCGATACCAGGTATTTATGTGACAATCGTAGATGACGAAGGGAATGAATTACCACCGTATTCAATGGGGAATTTAGCGATTAAAAAGGGCTGGCCATCTATGATGCGTAAGATCTGGAGAAATCCAGAACGTTACCAATCCTATTTCTTAAAAGATGAATGGTATGTGACTGGCGACTCAGCTTATGTGGATGAAGATGGATACTTTTGGTTCCAAGGCCGGGTTGATGATGTAATCATGACTTCCGGTGAAAGAGTAGGACCATTTGAAGTTGAAAGTAAACTGTTAGAGCATCCAGATATCGTAGAAGCAGGGGTAATTGGCAAACCTGATGCAATACGAGGAGAAATCATCAAAGCCTTTATCGCCTTACGTGAAGGTGTTGAGCCTAGCGAAGAATTAGTAGAAGAAATACGTAATTTTGTAAAAACAGGACTGGCTGCCCATGCTGCACCAAGAGAAATCGAATTTAAAGATAAACTTCCAAAAACAAGAAGCGGTAAGATTATGCGACGCGTTTTAAAAGCTTGGGAACTCAAGTTACCAACAGGTGATTTATCAACAATGGAAGATTAAAATATAGTACTTTTGGTATTAACATATAGATTTTATAGTTTAGAATTCAAATCATTCACAAAATCTTAATATTTATTCAATATAAATTGAAGGGTACTCACATATAAAATATGATAGAGTACCCTTTTTTATTATTCGTGGGAAAGTTTCGAAAATATATAAAAATACAGTTGACTAAATAATTATGCAGAATTATACTTACGTTATCATGGCAGATTTAGAAGTCGTAAAGTAAGAAATCTGCATAATCAAAAATTAACAATACAAGTTTTTAACAGGGGTGAATGAATTGAAAGTAGGAATAATCGGGGCAACAGGATATGGTGGTTTAGAATTAATACGTTTCTTACACAACCATCCAGAAGTAGAAAAAATAGAATTATTTACTTCTTCTGAAGAAGGAGCCATTTTTTCCTCAAAATTTGGTCATTTGTTATCGATTCACGATACGCCATTACAAAAAATTGAAGAAGAAACTCTAGCTAAGTTTGACGTTGTATTTACAAGTACTCCTTCAGGTGTAACAAGTAAACTATTACCTCCATTAGTAGGGATTGGCCCAAAATTAATAGACCTTTCGGGGGATTATCGCTTAAAGGATTTAAATGCCTATAAAAAGTGGTACAAAAAAGAACCAGCCCCAGAATCAATTGTAAAAGAGAGCGTCTATGGTCTAACGGAATGGAATGAGACTAATATTAAATCAGCTAGTTTAATAGCCAATCCGGGTTGTTATCCTACGGCTGTCCTACTTTCAGTATTGCCTCTAATAAAAGAACGGTTAATCGATCCTCGGTACCTAGTGATTGATGCAAAAAGTGGAGTTTCGGGTGCAGGAAATAAGCCTTCCCAAACTACACACTTTAGTGAAATGAACGAAAACTTTTCAATATATAAAGTAAATGAACATCAACATATACCAGAAATTGAGCAGGCTATCACAATGTTTGCTGATGCAGAAACGACGATTACTTTCAATACGCATTTGGTTCCCATGACACGTGGAATTTTAGCCACTTCATATGCACCCGTTTTACCGGGCGTTACCAATCAACAGTTAAATGATTGTTTACTAGAAACATATAAAAATCATCCTTTTGTCCGAGTGGTTCAAGACGTTAATTCAATAGGAACAAACCGTGTAAAAGGTTCTAACTATTGTGATATCTTTGTTCAACTGGATGAAAGAACAAATCGAGCTACAATTGTTGGTGTTATTGATAATTTAGTAAAAGGTGCTGCAGGGCAAGCAATTCAAAATATGAATGTTCAATCTAATTTACCACAGACATTAGGTTTAGACGTGATTCCGTTATTTATTTAAGGAGGAGAACAAATGAGTACATTATATGAAGTTAGAAAATTAACAAGCAAAAATATTATTTCACCAAAGGGATTTTCTGCTGCAGGTATTCACTGTGGTATTAAACATAAGAAAAAAGACCTTGCCTTATTAGTAAGTGAAGTTCCAGCAAGTGTGGCGGGAGTTTTTACAACGAATGCGATTCAGGCGGCTCCGTTAAAAGTAACTAAAGAGGTTGTTTATCAAAATCGTAAAATGCAAGCGCTAATTGTCAATTCAGGAAATGCTAATGCTTGCACAGGTAAACAAGGAGTTATTGATGCATATGAAATGCAAAGCCTAGCAGCTGGTAAGCTTGGAATTGATCCTTCACTTGTAGGAGTTGCTTCAACTGGTGTAATTGGTGAAATTATGAAAATGGAACCAATCCGTACAGGGGTAGAGACATTAGAATTAGGAAATACAATTGAACATGGTATTGATTTTGCTCAAGCAATTTTAACTACAGATACAGTGATGAAAAACACAACTTATAGTACGTTAATAGATGGCAAAGAAGTGATTATTTCGGGTACTGCCAAAGGATCAGGAATGATTGAACCAAATATGGCAACGATGCTTGGATTTATTACAACAGATGCTAATATCGAATCAGATGTGTTACAAAAGGCACTTTCTGACATTACAGATTTAACTTTTAATGCAATTACAGTTGATGGTGATACGTCCACAAATGATACTGTTATTGTGATGGCTAATGGTTTAGCAGGTAATGAATCTTTAACTCCAGCTCACGCTGACTGGGCTAATTTCTATAGTACATTACAATTAGTAGCAGAAGATTTAGCAAAAGCAATCGCTCGTGATGGAGAAGGTGCAACGAAGTTAATCGAAGTAGAAGTTTCGGGGGCAGTATCTGATGTAGAAGCACGTAAGATTGCTAAAACAGTCGTAGGATCCCCTCTTGTAAAAACAGCTGTTTTCGGAAACGACGCTAACTGGGGACGAATTATTGCAGCTGTTGGTTATAGCGGTGCGACAGTAGATCCAGAGAAAATCACTATTAACATTGGTGATGCGTTGATGGTTCAAAATGGGGAACCAGTACCTTTCTCTGAAGAAGAACTAATTAAAATCTTAAAAGCCAATGAAGTGAAAATTTACGTGTCTTTAGAACAAGGAGACGGACACGGATTAGCATGGGGGTGCGATTTAACTTATGACTACGTTCAAATCAATGCTTCCTACCGTTCGTAAAAAAATCGTTATCAAGCTTGGCGGTAGTACATTAGAAGGCTTAAATCAAGCCTTCTTTTCCAATTTTAAAAATTTACAACAAGAGGGTTATGACATCATTATCACTCATGGTGGCGGACCTGCGATTAATAGAGAACTAGAAAAGCAAAATGTAAGTTCTTCTGTTTTAAATGGAATTCGTGTAACAAGTGAGGAAGCAATCAATATTGTTCAGGCTACATTAATAGGAAAAGTAAATCCCGCTTTAGTAGGGGAATTAAATGAAGCAGGTATTAAGGCAATCGGTTTAAATGGATTTGATGGTCAACTGCTCCAAAGCGAATTTTTAGATCAAGATACCTATGGTTTTGTAGGAAAGGTAACGAGTGTAAATACAGATTTAATCAATTACTTATGTGACAATCAAATTGTTCCGGTAATAGCATGCGTTGGCGCAAGTACTAGTGGTCAGGCGCTTAATATTAATGGAGATACTGTTGCAAGTGAAGTGGCTTTAGCAGTAGGAGCAGAAAGCTTATTACTAGTGACAGATGTTTCGGGTATTCGTATTGAAGGAGAATATCAAGAAGAAGCTACTCCTGCTCTAATAGCTCAATGGATTGAGGAAGGTCATATTTATGGTGGGATGATTCCTAAAGTTGAAGGAGCCATTCAAGTACTAAAAGCAGGTGTCCCATCTGTACAGATCGTCAATGATCAACTTACAGGAACGGTTATTATTCCTTCTTTCGATGAAACTTTATCAGCAAAGTAATATAGGGTTTTATAAAAAAATTAATAAGGGGCTAGTCAAATGAATGCTTTATTTAATAACTATTCTAGAAGACCGATTAGTATTGTTGAGGGAAAAGGAACTATTGTAAAAGATTCAAACGGAAAACAGTATCTCGATTTCACGAGTGGAATTGCTGTTTGTTGTTTAGGACACGCACATCCAGCATTAGTAAAAACAATACAAGAACAAAGTGAAAAAATCTGGCATACAAGCAACTTATTCGAAAGTCCAGGTCAAGTTGCTCTAGCAGAAAGCTTAGTGCAAGATAATCACTTGGCTCACGCTTTATTTTGTAATAGTGGTGCAGAAGCAAATGAAGCAGCTATCAAATTAGCTAGAAAACATACAGGTAAACACCATATTATTACATTTAAAAATTCATTCCACGGACGTACTTTTGGTGCAATGTCTGCTACAGGTCAAGAAAAAATCCAAAAAGGATTTGGACCAATGGTAGATCAGTTTACGTATCTTCCATTCAATGATGTAGAAGCTTTAGAGAATGCAATAGATGATTCCGTAGCGGCAATCATGCTTGAAGTGATTCAAGGTGAAGGCGGCATCCATGAAGTAACAGAGGAGTTTGCACAAGCAATTAATGAAATCTGTGGAAATAGTGATATTTTACTAATTGTAGATGAAGTTCAAACGGGTATTGGGCGTACTGGGACACGTTTTGCTTTTGAACAAACAGCGTTAAAACCTGATATTGTCTCTATGGCAAAAGGTTTAGGCGGCGGCTTCCCAATTGGAGGCATTCTAGGAACTGCTGAACTTTATGAAACATTTGGCCCAGGTTCACATGGAACAACTTATGGAGGAAATCCTCTAGCAGTAGCTGTTGCTCAAACTGTTATAGATCATGTATTTAAATCTTCCTTCCTTGATGAAGTGCAAGAAAAATCTCAATATCTAATCAAAAAATTAAACGAAGCTTTACCACAAGACCAATATGAGGTTCGAGGTAAAGGATTATTAATTGGTGTTGATTGTGGTAAAGAGGTAGGCTCATTTGTTGCAAAAGCAGAAGAAGAAGGATTATTACTTGTTGCAGCAGGACCACAAGTACTTCGCCTGTTACCACCTTTAACAGTTACAAATGAGGAAATTGATGCGGCAGTAGAAATATTGAAAAAGATATTAGTAGAAGTAGAAAGCCCAGTTCAAGGCTAGAATTAGACTGTAGACAAGCTTGGAGTTGCGAGTTTGAACTGCCCCTAAATTGTTAGATACCAAATCTAACGATTTAGGGGTTTTTTTTATGGCTAATTTTACTGCAGAAGAGAAAATATTTATGCGCTAGTTGGGGCTAAACGGGGCGCTTCCGCTTTTCTAGATGTCTAGCTGCGGCGGCTTGCCCCTCGAGGTCGTTTCGGTCTCTTCCCACGTGTGCAAGCACACTTGTCAGAGCCCTCCAACGCTTGTCGGGGCAGAACGAGCCGCCTCCGCTTTTCTAATTGTCTAGCTACAGCGCCCAGCCCCTCGAGGTCGCTTCAGTCCCTCGGTCGAAAGCTGGAAAGACGCTTTCGATTCGGGCCTTCCAGCGCTAGTCGGGGCTAAACGGGGCGCTTCCGCTTTTCTAAATAAAAAAGGCATTCAGAAATTATTCTGAATGCCTTTTGTTATTTAGTGATCTCCACTATAGAGTGGGAGATAACTCAAGCTTATTAAGGAGTCGACTCTGTTGGCGGAGGGGTTTGACCTGGTCCGTTTTCAGGAGTTGTCCCTGGATTAGTGCCTGGTTCTGGTTCAGTACCATTTTCGCCACCGTTATTATTTCCATTACCATTACCATTTCCATGGCCGTTTGAATTTCCTTCGCCATGCGAACCGCTATTTGAACCACCATTTGGGCTACCATTTGATCCGCCGTGAGAGCCCCCACTTTGATTACCATTTCCAGTATCAGGAGTTGGAGTAGTGTTTTGGTCTGGCGTAACTGGCTCTGCTGGTGTTGCTGCAGCTGTTGTAACTGTATTAGATTGTCCTGATTCTAAGCCAGTGATATCGACAGCTACAACAATGTAGGATCTACCACTTGAGATAGAGGCTTGACGACCGCTTCCATCTCTTAGTGAAGCTACAAGGGAACGACTACCATTTGTTATATCGTATACACGATAGCCGACAACATCATTTGATGCAGATTTTGACCAAGTAATTGTACTTCCTTGCAATGATGCTGAAACAGCCTGTGGACTATTTCCATCCGCATTAAAGGTAGCTGTTGATGCTACACGAGCTGTACCGCCTGGCAATAATTTAGAAGCATCTCCACCAAGTCTACCAAGCATTCTTCTCGCGAAATCAGAGTTAATACCAGCACCGCCACCTGAAATAACAAATTCTCTTGGTGTTGAATCAAGTGCAAGATAAGATTTCCCATTAATCATTACCATAGATGAGGAAGATGATACTAAACTATCATCCACTTTACTTGGGACAAATACATTTCGGTTAAATAAATCTGTACGAACTAAACCAGCCTGTGAGCATGCCTTAGAAGGTGCATCCCCTGATATGCCACAAAACGATGCGCTAATAACATTAGCAGGACGTTTAAATTGTTCCACGGGATCCGCTAACTTAGGATTTGCATCATAGATGGAATTCATTAGACTTGCCCATAATAAGTTAACACGAGTACTTGGTTGCCCATATGTGCTGTTACCTTGAGCAAGGGATTTATTCATTTCATAACCCATCCATACACCTAGTGAAATGTTTGGATTATAACCTACTAACCATACGTCTTTAAAGTCGTTCGTCGTACCAGTTTTAGCAGCAAAGTCAGCAGAGAATTTTAATGCACTTCTTGCTTTTGTTGCTGTACCGTATTCTAATACATCTCTTAACATATCAGTTACCATATAAGATGTTTCTGGTGAGAATACTTGAACCGGTTCTGCCTTATGCTTATAGATTATATTGCCATCTAAGTCTTCAATTCGGTCAATCATATAAGCATCGATAAACTGTCCACCATTTGCAAATGTCGCAAAGGCATTTGTATTTTCTTCTACCGTCGTACCGTATGTTAAACCACCAATTGCAGCAGAAAGGTTTTCATAATCTCCTGCAGTTACTCGTGTAAAACCCATTTGCTCTAAGTAACTAGCAGGCTTTCGGTCTCTAATTGAATCATATAATCGTAAAGCAGGTAAGTTTTGAGATTTAGCTAAGGCTTCACGTGCAGGAATAATCCCTAATTCTTGATTTTTAACAAAGTTAGAAGGACTGTATCTACCTTGGCTAAATTTTACATCGACTACTGGACTACCTGCACCAATGACACCATATTCAATAGCTGGTGCATATACTAGTAATGGCTTCATTGTCGAACCATTTGCACGAAATGCTCGTGTTGCGTAATTATACTGTTGCTCTTCATTAAATTCGCGTCCGCCGACAAAACTTAAAATTCTACCAGTAGTATTTTCAATGGCAATACTACCAACTTGAACAGGTTCTTGGGTTACAATTTCTTCACCAGTTTCTTTATCGACTTTGGTAGTGGTAAAGGTTTGACCATAATTTTTGAAATTCTTTGCAGCTTCCTGCATGGCATCATACATACCTTTATCGATTGTTGAATAAATTCTGTAACCACCTGAACGTATGTCACGATCAGCTAATATCGTGTATTTGCTTTCTAAGTTTTCTTCTTCGTCTAAACGACTAGGGTCGATGCCATCCTTTTGAGCTAATATACGTGCGATAATGGCTTTAGCTCGATCCTCTAATTCATAAGTTAACCAAGGATAACTATCTGTAGCTTCAGGTTCTGGCTCTCTGAAATCTTTAGTAATGTCATAGTTGATAGCCTCATCATATTCTTCTTTTGTAATATACCCTGAAGTCAGCATACGCTTAAGAACTGTTTTCATTCTTTCAACACCTGGTTTTAGCCCATCAGCATCTTTAATCTTACCCTTATTAGTAAAAGGTGTATGTGCAAATGGTGCTTGTGGTATACCTGCAATATAGGCTGCTTGAGGTAAGTTAAGCTCAGATGCGGAAATTCCGAAAATTCCGTTCGCAGCAGTTTCTACTCCTGCAATATTTTTACCCGATGCATTACGACCATAAGGAATAATATTTAAGTAAGCTTCTATTATTTCTTCCTTCGTCATAAATTTTTCTAATCGTAAAGCTAATAGAATTTCTCTAGCTTTACGTTCATAGGAGACTTCGTTCGTTAATATTTGGTTCTTAATCAGTTGCTGTGTTAAAGTTGAACCACCTGTTTGAGTAGAGGAATTTGTGATGTCCTGTAAAAGTCCACGAACTACTGCTTTTGGAACAATTCCATCGTGGTCACGGAAATATTCATCTTCCGTTGCAAGCACAGCATTAATTAATGTAGGAGAAACATTAGCAATTGAAGTTTCTCTTCTTTCCAAATCGGTTCTTAACTTTCCTATGTAAATATCACCTGCGAAATAGATTTCACTTGTTTCCTCGTAATTATAAATTTCGTCTCTCATTTCTGCTTTGGTCATGAGAGGTTCGTCTTTAACAAGTGATGCAAAGTAACCGAGACCTATACAACCAACAAAAACGACTGCAAGCGTAATGAAAATAAAGAATATAAGCATTAAATTCCATATAACACTGCCGGTTATTCTTAATTTCCTCATTTTCTTTGACGTTGCAAATCTATCTATTTTGGCATTTAATTCTTGTATACGTTTTATAAAAAGACTGATCCATTCTTTCATGAAACGACACCCCCTAAAATCTCGTTTATTATAGCATATATCATTATAGTAGGAATATAGTTATTGACATTGATTTTAAAACGAGTAGAATAAACATTATAAAAATTCAAGCAGTGATAAGTTTGAAGTAGTGTTCTCATTCCCTGTAATAGAGAGCTAGCGGTTGGTGAAAGCTAGTCAAAGTGTGAACATGAATTACGTTCTTGGAGCTTGACGTTCCGTTGCGATAAAACGTTTAAAGAGGGGAAGAAGTATGAAATTTGACTTCTTCAAGCCGGGTGGTACCGCGTTAAATTAGCTAATTAACGTCCCAGCATGCATTATTCATTTGCATGCTGGGACTTTTTGTGTTATCTAAACTTTAAAGTGAGAGGTAACTTTAACAATTTCTGTTAGTTTAGTTAAGATAATTTGGTTTATTTTAATAATTAAATATAAATAATACATAAGAAAAAGAATGGAGGATAATAAATGACAAACCCTTTAATAGAAGATCTACAATGGCGAGGCTTGTTATACCAACAAACTGATGCTGAGGGTATGGAAAAACTATTAAGCGAAGAACAGGTATCCTTATATGTTGGAGTAGATCCTACAGCGGATTCAATGCATATCGGACACATCGTACCATTACTTACACTTCGTAGATTCCAACAAGCTGGTCACCGTCCTGTATTAGTAGTTGGTGGAGCAACTGGAATGATTGGAGATCCATCTGGTCGTTCAACTGAGCGAAACTTATTGACAGAAGAGCAAATCGCACATAATGTAGCAGGCTTAAAAGCTCAAATGGAGCGGATTTTCGAATTTGGTGCTAACGAAAATGGAGCTCAACTTGTTAACAATTATGATTGGGTTGGGAAATTAAGCGTTATTGATTTTTTACGTGACTACGGTAAGTTAGTGAATGTGAATTATCTATTAGCAAAAGATACAATTGCATCACGTTTAGAATCTGGGATTTCATTTACTGAGTTTACTTACACAATTATCCAAGGTCTTGATTTTAACTACTTATATGATAACTACAATGTTAAAATCCAAGTCGGTGGTTCAGACCAATGGGGGAATATTACTACTGGTCTAGAAGTGATTAGAAAAACACACGAAGAAGAAACAAATGCATTCGGGTTTACAATCCCATTAGTAACAAAAGCAGATGGAACAAAATTTGGTAAAACTGCTGGTGGCGCTGTATGGTTAGATCCTGAAAAAACTTCTCCATATGAGTTCTATCAATTCTGGGTGAATACAGCGGATTTAGATGTAATTAAATATTTAAAAATCTTCACTTTCTTATCTCGTGAAGAAATCGAAGCATTAGAGATAACAGTTCAAGAAGAACCTCATTTACGTAAAGCGCAAAAGACTCTAGCTTCAGAAATGACAAAATTAATTCATGGTGAAACAGGTTTAGCGCAAGCAGAGAGAATTACAGCGGCTTTATTCTCTGGTGATTTAAAAACTTTATCGGTGGAAGAGATGAAAGTTGCATTTGCTGGAGTTCCTTCTGTCGAGTTGTCAAAAGAAGATAAAAATATTGTTGATTTAATCGTAGAAGCTGGAATTTCTTCATCTAAACGTCAAGCGCGTGAAGATGTAACAAATGGTGCGATTTCAGTAAACGGTGAAAAAGTAACAGATCTTCACTATGTAGTAGAAGGGAAAGACCGTCTTGAAGACGCATTCGCTATTATTCGTCGAGGTAAGAAAAAATATCATATGGTGAAATTTAGCTAAGTAGTACGTCCTAGTTTAACTTAAACTAGGACGTTTTTTCCTTTTAGAAAATGAATCATTTATTTTTACTACATCTAGAATAAAAATAATCAAAGTTACTCATATTAATCTGGTGGAGGTGAGAATCAATGGCGCAAAACAACAATAACAACAACAACCAACGTAACAACCGTCAAAACGAGGAACTAGAAAACCGTAACAACCTTGAGGAAATTGCGGAAGAATTAAATCTACTTGAAGATAACAACAACAACCAAAATAATAACCAAAACAAAAACAATCGTAATAAACGCTAATCTTTTCTTACATGGTTAAAAATAATTGAATAATACTTTAGATTACTAACTAAAACCCCGAATAGCCACTTTCTGTTAAGGTGACGATTCGGGGTTTTACTAACCGTTTATTTAATTATTACGAGGGAAATAATACTATACGTATAATAAAAAAGAACGACCAACAGATGGTCGTTCTTTTTCGGAATACAGACTTAAGACTAACGAGAGTAGAACTCTACGATTAATTGTTCTTGAATTTCAGCTGATAATTCAGAACGCTCTGGAAGACGTACAAAAGTACCTTCTTTTTTGTCTGCATCGAATGATAAGTAATCTGGTACGAAGTTGTTTACTTCGATAGCTTCTTGAACGATAGCAAGGTTAAGTGATTTTTCACGTAGAGAAATAACTTGACCTGGTTTTACGCTGTAAGAAGGGATGTCAACGCGTTTACCATCAACTAAAACGTGACCGTGGTTAACTAATTGACGTGCTGCACGACGAGTGCGAGCTAAACCTAAACGGTAAACTAAGTTGTCAAGGCGAGTTTCAAGAAGGATCATGAAGTTTTCACCTACAACACCTTTAATTTTAGATGCTTTGTTGAATAGGTTTTTGAATTGACGTTCAGTCATACCGTACATATGACGAAGTTTTTGTTTTTCTTGTAATTGTAAACCGTATTCAGATAATTTTTTACGTTGGTTTGGACCGTGTTGACCTGGTGCATAAGGGCGTTTTTCTAATTCTTTACCTGTGCCGCTTAAAGAAATACCAAGGCGACGAGACACTTTCCAAGATGGACCTGTATAACGAGACATAGTTTGTCTCCTCCTTTAAATTTGGTTTTTTTGTATAAAACAAAAACCAGTTGTACCCTACACTTGCTGGATTTTATTTTCATGTATCTTCGCCCTTGCAGCCGATAGGGTTACACAATACACCTTCTAGGAAACATGTTCTAGAGGAATAAAATACAGACACAGCTTATACAACTGCTGCGTTTATTTTACACGAAAGTTATTGTATAATTTTTTTCAAACTGAGTCAAGGAATATTATCGTATAGTATGGCAAAAAGAAGAGCTTATTTCGGAAATATTAATTGTTAATATTAAGAAATAGGTATGTTATAATAAAGGAAAATGAATACAATATCCTATTAAAAAATAAAATTATAGTTAAATTGACACAAGAGGTTATTTTTATTATTTATGATTTCTGTTTACATCACTTACAGCGTGATCAAGTAATTGATGGGAAAAGGTGATTACTAATGAGAGAACATCGAGAGATATTAACTGATATAAAATCTGATTTGTTATGTTTATGTATTAACAATATGAATCAAGTAAACTGTTACGATGAATATGCATTTTTAATAAAAAATAACTTAAAACAGCATTTTGATATTTATAAATACTGCTTTCTTTTATATGATCATAAATCATTAAAACCATTTAATGTGAAATCCTCCGAAAATATAGATACAAAGAATGTTCCATATGAGGATTTAAGTGTCTATTTTCCACATCCATCAGCATTGGTAGATGTGCCAAAGAATCTATCAAATATTGAAGAATTTAATTCGTTTTCTCATATGTTATTTCTAGAAACAGGACACATTTACTGTATCTTATTAATTGAAACAACCCCAAAATGGATGACATTTTCGAAAAGTGAAGTGTTTGAAAATTTTGTAAATTTAATCGCAAGTGTTCTTAAAGTATTATGTAAGAATATTAGAATTCTTCAAAATGAAGATCAATATCGTAAATTATACAATATGACTGATTTATTTCATTCAACAATGGATATTGATTTGATCTTAGAAAATGTGTTAATGACCATTCAAGATAATTTTCCTGATTTCAATGTTGAGTTGATATTATCGAATGATCAAGATCGTCAAACGAAAATTGATATTAAACCGTTCAATTACTTATCTGAAAGACCAACTGTTATCGAGGCTTTTGTTTCAGGAAAAATCACATTTGAACTCGCTTCCGATATGAATTGTTCTCTACTGAATGCTCCAATTAAAGGAAGACAGGCCATCTACGGGATCTTGCAAGTAAGTGCCCCTATCAATTATGTCTATTCATCGATACAAGAAGATTTTATTAGAATGCTTGCACATGCTTCAGGCAATGCTCTGGAAAATGCAAAATTATATCACCAGTCCCATAGATTGATTAGTGATCTCCAACTGATTAATGAAACTTCTCACCGTTTAAATATGAAATTGGATCGAAATGAAATGTTTTTATTCTTAAATAAACAGTTAATGAAATCGTTTCAACCAATGGAAATATGTTTTGTCTTAAAAAATAATACCGAGTTCACTTTAACTGAAGGATCAACCGAGTTTTTTCATACAGAGGAAGGAAAAAGATATATTAATTATGTTGCAAAACATTTTGAAAATAGTCCGGAACCATTGTTTATTGCGGATTGTAGTCGATTAGTTGGAAAGGAACTTCAATATAATTCGATGATGGCCATTCCTATGATTGTCGAGCAAAGTATTGATGGTTTTAGTATTGTTTTACATCGGGAGTCCTACTTTTTCTCTTTTGATAGCTTTAAATTGATGCAATCACTTATTCATCACTCTTCATTAGCAATTGCAAATTCAATTCTCCGCAATCAATTACAGGAAATGGTAGACCATGACCATTTAACAAAATTACATACTCGGAGTTTCCTAGATTCATACATGGAAAGCTCATTAAAAATTGACAAATCCGGTATGTTTTTATTACTTGATATCGATGATTTCAAACTTGTTAATGATACTTATGGCCATCAAGTCGGTGACGAGGTACTTGTTCAAATTGGCAATCAATTAAAGAATATAGTTGGTAGTCGAGGTATTTGCGCAAGGTGGGGTGGAGAAGAATTAGCGGTTTATATACCTAATATTTTAGTAGATGAGGGAGAAAAAATTGCTACTGAAATTGTAGATTCGATCCCAGTGATTACAACTCCAACGGTTACAATTTCTGCGGGGTTAGTTACTTGGGATATGAAACATCGCGCAGAATTTCAATCCATTTTCTTATATGCGGATACTGCACTTTACCATTCAAAATCCTCTGGGAAAAATAAATTTTCGCTATTTAACAAATCAATGCTTTTACAATTATAAAAACTGACTACCATTTATAAGTGAGTAAATGGTAGTCAGTTTATTTATTATAAATATTTTATCAATGTATGAACAAATAATTCTAAACCTTGTTGGTCCTCAGTACTAAATCTTGATTTAATAGGACTATCAATATCTAAAACTCCGATTACTTCATCATCCTTTAACAAGGGGATTACGATCTCGGAGTTAGTGGCTGCATCACATGCAATATGGCCAGGGAATGCATGGACATCTTCTACTAACATTGTAGTACGTTCAGAAACGGCTGTTCCACAAACACCGCGTCCTATAGCTATTCGAACACATGCTGGTAAGCCTTGAAATGGACCTAAAACGAGTTGATCTTCCTTCATTAAATAGAAACCAACCCAATTGATATTGTCTAGAAACTGATTTAACAATGCTGAAGCGTTACTTAAATTAGCGATTCTATCTGTTTCTCCTTCAAGTAAGGCATCTAATTGTCTGGCTAATGTTTCATATTGTTTTATAATTGAACCTTCATAGTTTATTTTCGAAAACATGTTAAACCTCCAATATTCTTAAAGGGTTAGTTGAAGTATTGTCTTATTGTTTCATAATGTTGGTGTAAATCTTTTACACTGTGAGCATCCGAACCAAAAACTAGAGGTAGCGAAATTGAACGAGCATATTCAATCATGTCTAATGGAGGATAAGGTTCCTTACAAAAAGATTTACTTAAACCAGCACTATTTACATCTAATTCATAACCCTTTTCTTTCATTTGTGTTAATACTTCAGTAACTCGATGATTATCATCAATTTCTTCTCCATGGGCAAGCTGGAATTTATGAATCAGTGTAGGATGACCGATTCTTCTAGGTTTATATCGACCTAATTTAGCATCAATTGATTTTAAAACTGTATCATAATACAGGTTGTATAGAGCTTCAATTCCACCTACTTTTTGAGCGATATCTAAATATACCTCACTTGAAAAATCAACACAAGTATATGTATCATTATGTTTTAAAAAATGAACTGATAATATGGCGTCATCAAGTACTGGACCAGCAATATCTAATAATGCTCTTGTTTCAGTTTCGAACCCTTCAATATAGTCAATCTCTAAACCAACTTTAATTGTTATCTGATCTTTATATTTCAGTTTTAGTTGATGGACAGTATCGAGATAAGTAGTTAAATGTTGTGGTAACATGCCGCTATCTTTATCCGGTGTTGGATCAACAAAATTATGAGGCAATGGTGCATGTTCAGTAAATGTAATTTCAGTAAAGTTTTCTTTTATTGCTTTTTCAATGTACTCTTCAAAAGAATCTTTAGTGCCATGTGGGCAAAAAGGTGAATGGATATGACCGTCTTTTTTCATTTAACATAACCTCCCATTTGATTAAATGGTGAGCTCCCCTCATTATTTGGGTGCTTCCATTAAAATTGATATTAAGCTTATCTTAACAATATATGCTAATTTGTTAAACTTAAAGTCTATTATCAGAATTTTGATGGTAATTGTGAATTTACTCTGATAATTCAAAAAGAAATTAGAAATCTATATAATAATGTATAAAATTATTATAATTACTTTAGTAAAAAGCTGTATTTTTTTAAACAAATGAAATAAAACATGGTATATTATAGTTACAAAATAGTTGTAGCAGGTGCAGTGATTTGGGAATAGGGGGCTTATGATGCAGTATATCATCATTGTCGTCATCGTACTATTAGCATTATTTATGGTTGGGCTATTTTTCCGACGTAAACATAATGTTGTTATACAGCGACTTGAAAAAGAAAAAATGCAAATTCAGCATTATCCTATATTTGAGGAGCTAACAAAAGTAAAATCGCTCAGTATGAACGGTCAAACAGAGGAATTGTTTGAGCATTGGCGGAGTATATGGACAGAAGTGATCGATGTCCATGTTATTAAAATTGATTCTATGCTTTTTGATGCAGAAGAATACATTGATCGGTTTAAATTCAAAAAGGCTTCAGATATTGAGCTTGCAATAGAAGAATATATCGCGAAATGTGAAAAAAGTAAAAATCAAATCATTAGCGAATTAGACGAGCTCATTGGAAGTGAAGAAAAAAATCGCATTGAAATTGAACAAATCAAGGAACATTTTCGTTCAGCAAGAAAAACCTTGCTTGCACATCAATATTCTTTCGGTCCGGCTTTGTCTGCATTAGAAAAAAGAGTAGAGCAGTTCATTCCGAAAATTGAAGAATTTGATGCACTGACAGTTGATGGCAATTATTTACAGGCTAGAGAAATAGTTCTCTATTTAAATAATGAGTCACAAATCATTTATAATTTATTATCTGAAGTCCCAACTTTACTTTCAGAGGTTCAAACAAAAATACCTGCAGCTATACATGAGTTGCGAAATGGTCAAAGAGAAATGGAAGAGCAATCTTATTACTTGAATCACTTAGAGTTAAACAAGTACTTAGATGATCTTGAACAAGAGTTAGATACACTGAAATTGAAATTAGCGGATTTAGATGTAGAATCAGTAGCTCCTAGAATTGAAGAAATTAATGATGAAATTGAGAATTATTACGATTTATTAGAAAAAGAAGTAATTGCAAGAAATTTCGTAGATAAGAATTGTGATGATACATTCCAAACGTTAAATGAAGTCGTCAAATCAACAAAAGAAATAAGTAATGAAGCGGTTTATGTTCAAAGTAGTTATCATTTACCAGAAAATGAAGCGGAAATCCCAAGATTAGGACTTAAACAGCTTGATGTTATCCAAAAACGATTTGAATTACTCCTTACACGTGTAAGAGGGGAAAAATCGGCTTATTCTAGTTTGCAAGAGGAATTAGTTGAAATTAGTGAAGAAATTGAACGTATTAAAGATGAACAGGAAATGTTCTCTAATCGTTTGAAAAATTTACGAATTGATGAAAATAAAGCGCGAGCAAAACTGGATGCTTTAAAACGAAGTTTACAGGAAACTGATCGTCAATTAAATAAAGCGAACATCCCAGGAATTCCAGAAGAGATGGATGCTCGTATTGAAGAAGCAGAAGAACAGATATACATTGTTATACAGAGTTTACAAGACATACCGCTTAATATGAAACGAGTACAAACTTACTTAGAAAATGCTGAGAAATGTATACTAGAAGTTAATAAGCATGCTCAGGACATGATTGAAAATGTCATGTTAATTGAAAGAATCATTCAATATGGAAACCGTTATCGTGCGACAAATCCAAAAGTGAATGAGCTTTTACTTGAATCTGAAAGTGCCTTCCATCAATACCGTTACATAAAAGCATTAGAAGATGCAGCCGCTGCAGTAGAACTAGCAGAGCCTGGAGCGATTAAGCGAATCGAAGAACTTGTTCAAGATGAGCTTTTCGAAAAAACACAACAATAGTCGATACTTGACAATAGCGTTATAATAAATAATTGAAGCCACCGCACTTTTGTGTTGGTGGCTTTCTTAACGAATATCGACCAAACATAAAAGAAATCAGATATTTATTTATAAATTTCACAACTTAGAAATGAAGGTAGGATAACAATGATCTATTTAGATAACAGTGCAACAACAAAGCCACATAAAGAGGTTTTAGATACATTTGTACAAGTGAATGAATCTTTCTATGCTAACCCTTCCTCTATCCATCAAGCGGGTGTAGAAGCAAATACTTTATTAGATCGAGCAAGAAGTCAAATCGCAGACATTTTGCATACGGAAGAACAATTTGTTTTATTCACAGCTGGTGGAACTGAATCCAACAACTTTGCAATATTTGGAGTTCCGAAAGCGAATACTCATAAAGGGAAACATATTATTACGACTGAAATTGAGCATGCATCGATTTTAGAAGCTGTTAAGTCTCTAGAGCAGGAAGGATACGAAATTGATTTTCTTAAAGTAGATGAAAATGGTGTCATTTCACTACAAGAACTTCAAGACAAACTCCGCAAAGATACAGTACTTGTAAGCATGATGCATGTAAACAATGAAATGGGTGCTATTCAGCCAATTGAGGAGGCCGCAACAATCATCCATGAAAATAGTCGAGCTACCTTCCATGTAGATGCAGTCCAAAGTTTCGGTAAATTACCGATTGCTTTTAATGAAGACGCGGGTCCAGATATTATTTCGATTTCTGGACATAAAATTCATGCCTTAAAGGGTTCGGGTATTATTGCTTTCCGTAAAAAAATGAACATCATTCCATTACTATTGGGTGGTGGACAAGAAAAAGGGTTACGAAGTGGTACAGTAGCAGTGCCTCAAGCAGTTGCTATTGCGAAAGCTGCACGCCTTGCAACCCAAAATATGGAGCAAAGAAATGCAGAATACCGAAAATGGCATAATGATCTTTTAGAATTTTTAGCAGGATTCGGTGAAAGTATTCATTTACTATCTACCAAAACAGGTGCTCCGCATATCTTGTCCTTTAGTGTCAAGGATTTAAAAGGTGAGGTACTGATTAATGCTCTTCAAAAAAGGGGAATTATTGTATCTACATCAAGTGCTTGTTCATCTAAGCAAAAGAAAACGAGTCATGTAGTTGAAGCATTAGATATACATTCGAATTATAAAAAAGGTGTTATTCGTTTAAGTTTTGGTGCTTTTAATACACAAGATGATATTCGTGAATTTAAAAAGGTCTTTACTGATGTGATGAAAGAGTTAAAAGGAGATAAAAACAAATGATCTGGAAAGAAATTTTAATAAGATATGGTGAATTATCAACGAAAGGACGTAATAAAAAGGACTTTATTAACCGTCTTCGTGCAAATATTCGTCATACATTTACTGATATTGCCCCGCTAGAAATTGTTACAGAACGTGATCGTATGCATATTAAAATTGAGAACGAAGATCAGTTTGAAGTATTAATGAAAAAGTTACCAACTGTTTTTGGTATTCAATCTTTTAGTCCTGTAGCTGTTTGTGAAAAAGATTTAGATGCTATGAAAAATTTAGCTTTAATTATCATGGAACAATTCAAAGAGCAAGAACTTACATTTAAAGTAGAAGTTCGTCGTTCTGATAAAAAGTTCCCTTTAGAGTCTCATGAAATTCAACGAGAAATTGGGGCACATGTTTTAAGAAATAATCCAAATATCTCTGTAAAAGTAAAAAAACCAGATGTTGAACTTCGTATAGAAGTTCGACAAGATGCAATTTATATGATGGCTCAAATCATTCATGGCGCGGGTGGAATGCCTGTTGGTTCTAATGGTAAATCTCTTCTAATGCTTTCTGGTGGAATAGACAGCCCGGTTGCAGGATATTTATTAATGAAGCGAGGAGTTCGTTTAGAAGCAATTCACTTCTTTAGTCCACCTTATACAAGTGATAATTCATTAGAAAAAGTAAAAGTACTAGCAAATGAGTTAACAAAGTTTGGAGCAAATATTCGATTACATGTGATTCCTTTTACAGAAATTCAAGTATTGATTAAAGAGCGTGTTCCAAGTAATACAATCATGACCACTACTCGTAGAATGATGATGCGTGTTGCAGATAAAGTGCGGGAAGAAATAGGTGCATTAGGGATTGTAACTGGCGAGAGTTTAGGACAAGTAGCGAGTCAAACGTTAGAAAGCTTAACTGCTATTAATAATGTAACGAATACACCAATCCTACGACCATTAATTGCTTTTGATAAACTTGAAATCATTGATATTGCAGAAAAAATCGGGACATACGAAACATCAATTCAACCTTTTGAGGACTGCTGTACAATCTTTACACCTGCAAACCCTAAAACAAAACCAAAAGTTGAAAAAGTAAATTATTACGAAAGCTTTACGGAATTCGATGAATTAATTGAACGTGCAGTACGAAACAGAGAAGTTTATAAGTTCCCTGAAGAAAACAAAGTGAAAGATAAGTTTGAGGGATTATTATAGAAAATAAGTGCTATAACTGAACTGATTAATAGGAAATACTTACCTTCATTTTTTTGTGTATTAAAACGTGATTTTCGCACAATCTAAATGCACAAAGGAGGTGAGGTAAATGTCAAACAACAGCGGTAGCCGTAACAAGTTAACTGTACCAGGTGCAGAACAAGCTTTAGATCAAATGAAATACGAAATCGCACAAGAGTTTGGTGTTCAACTCGGACCTGAAGCGTCTTCTCGTGCAAACGGATCAGTTGGAGGAGAAATTACTAAACGTCTTGTACAAATGGCTGAATCACAATTACGTGGTTCTTCATCTCAACAATAATTAGAATAAGGGCTAGTAGCATTTTGCTGCTAGCTCTTTTAGTATTTCTAAAATGTTCTTTATTCATGTGTATTGACTAATTCAGCAATTTTATTAGATATGACGTTAAGAAATAGATTAGAAAAAAGTAAATTAAAAATGTTAAAAAATTCATAAGTTGTCTACACTATGTAACTGAAAAAAATAATCAATTATATGTATTAAAAAACGATTTTCGCACAATCTAATCTCACAAGGAGGTGAGGTAAATGTCAAACAACAGCGGAAGCCGTAACAAGTTAACTGTACCAGGTGCAGAACAAGCTTTAGACCAAATGAAATTCGAAATCGCACAAGAGTTTGGTGTTCAACTCGGACCTGAAGCGTCTGCTCGTGCAAACGGATCAGTTGGAGGAGAAATTACTAAACGTCTTGTACAAATGGCTGAATCACAATTACGTGGTTCTTCATCTCAACAATAATTTAAAAGGGCTAGTAGCATAATGCTGCTAGCTTTTTTAATTATTAAATACTTTAACTTCCCCCATGTAACTTTCATAAGGACAATAGCCACTTTTTTCTATTTAACAAAAAAATAGTACCTACTATTAAAACCTTGGTATATAATTAGGTAGTAGAAGTTATTTTAAAACCTTATTTGATAATCAATGTTTTTAAAATAATTTCTAGAAAATCAACTCTTTCTCTACTTTAAGTTATTTTTTCATAAAAAATAGCATAAGTAAATATAACGGCTATGTATGATGTGCAATAAAATCAAGGGGGTATTTTCGTGAAAAGAGACGATTTATTAGCACCAGGTAATTATAATATTGTGGATGAAATAGAGAAGTTTGCAAAAACAAGCTCAAAAATTGCACTACTAATTCATCAGGGGAATGGACAAGTCGAAAAAGTATCATATGAGAAATTAATTAAGAAGGCAAATCAAGTAGCCAATGTATTTAAAAACAATGGTTTAAATAAAGGGGATGTAATATTAATTATGGTTCCTCGCTCTGAGGAGGCATATATTACATACGTCGGAGCATTAAAAGCAGGCTTAACGATTATTCCTAGCTCGGAAATGCTAAGAGCAAAGGATATTGATTATCGAATTAAGCATTCAGATGCAAAAGCAATTGTGGCTTTTGAAAATGAGATTAAACAATTCGAGGATGCAGAACATTTAGACGATATAAAACGCTTCGTTTATGGTGGGACTGTTGAGTCATGGATTTCAATGGAGAGTAATTTAGTCAAACAGCCAGAAACTTTTGAAGGAGTTCAAACAAAAGCTTCTGATATTGCATTTTTATCATATACAAGTGGTACAACAGGTAATCCAAAAGGCGTAATACATTCCCATGGCTGGGGGTATGCTCATTTAAGAACAACAGCTGCTCATTGGCTTGGTGTACAAGAAGATGATTTAGTATGGGCAACTGCAGCACCAGGCTGGCAAAAATGGATCTGGAGTCCGTTTTTAGCTACGTTAGGTAGTGGTGCAACTGCATTTATTCATTTAGGTCGATTTGAGCCACAAGAATATTTAAAAATGCTTCAAGATTATCAAATCAATGTTTTATGCTGCACACCTACTGAATATCGTTTAATGGCAAAAGTGGACAAGCTTGAACAATATGATTTATCAAGCCTTAAAAGTGCAGTATCCGCAGGGGAGCCTTTAAATAGCGAGGTAATTCGCAAATTCTTGTCTGTTTTCTCTCTTCAAGTACGAGATGGTTATGGACAAACTGAAAGTACTTTATTAGTAGGTACACTTTTAGGAATGCAGCCTAAGCCAGGTTCTATGGGTAAACCAACACCAGGTAACCTAGTAGAGATAATAAATGAACAAGGTGAAATTACTAAGACAGGTGAAGTAGGAGATATTGCAGTTCACTCTTCCACACCAGCATTATTCAAAGGCTATTTAAAAGATGAAGAAAGAACTCAAAAACAATACCGTGGAGAATGGTTCTTAACAGGTGATCGTGCCTATAAAGATGAAGAAGGCTATTTCTGGTTCGAAGGTCGCGGTGATGATATTATCATCTCTTCAGGATATACAATCGGACCATTCGAGGTTGAGGACGCGCTAGTTAAACATCCTGCTGTTAAAGAATGTGCAGTTGTAGCTAGTCCAGATGAAATCCGAGGCCATATTGTAAAAGCATTTGTTGTTTTACGAGATCCGGAGCAAATAAATAGTCCTACTCTTGTGAAAGAACTACAAAATCATGTGAAAGAAATTACAGCACCTTATAAATACCCAAGAGCAATTGAATTTATCGAAGAATTACCTAAGACGTCTTCTGGTAAAATACGTCGTGTCGAACTCCGTCAACAGGAATTCAATAAAGAACTAACAAAGTAACACTTAATTAGTAACGTGTTTTATTTCCTAGGGAATAATGTCGAATTATTAAGGGGATTTTAAAGTCATGCAAAAGGCATGGTTTTAAAGTCTCCTTTTTTATTTTATAGGATTAATATTCCAAAAGATAAAAAATTTTGAAACCAATCAGTAACTAGTACGTATTTAATGAATGGAGGAGGAATTATGAGATGAACAAAAAAAGATGGATAGCATTAGGTGCTGCAGTAGTATTAATTATTTTTTCGATTGGTTTGAATACAGTTATATCTGTTTTCAAAACAGACTTTTTCACTAATTTTGATAGTTTGACTTCAACTGAGCAAACAATGGTTGAAACAGTTGTTGAGCCAGGTGATTTTAGTAAAAGAATTGCTTTATTGTCTGTTGATGGAACAATTCAGGACGTCGGTTCGAGTACACCGTTTTCAACAGTTGAATACGATCACCAGAACTTTTTATCACAATTAGAAACTATTATGGAAGATCAATCAGTACAAGCAGTTGTATTATATGTAAACTCACCAGGTGGTGGGGTAATCGAATCAGCTGAAATTTATGAAAAATTAATCGAAATAAAAGAACAACGAAATATTCCAATATACGTATCAATGGGCTCGTATGCAGCATCAGGCGGTTATTATATATCATCACCTGCTGATAAAATCTATGCACATAAGGAAACGATTACAGGTTCCATTGGGGTTATCATGCAAAGCTATAACTTTTCTGAGTTAGCTAGTAATTTAGGTATTGAGTTTGAAACGATTAAGTCAGGTGCTCATAAAGATATGTTTGGCGGTACAAGACCAACAACTGATGAAGAAAAAGCAATGGTTCAAGAGATGATAAACGAATCATATGAAGAATTTGTAGATGTTATTGAAAAAGGTAGAGGTATGTCAGAAGCTGAAGTGAAAAAAGTAGCAGATGGACGTATTATGGGTGGATCTCAAGCTCTTAAAGCAGGATTTGTTGACGAAATTGGAACTCTAGAAGATACGATTGCTGCAGTAAGAGAAGACTTTGGATTAGAGGATGCAGAATTATTTGAGTATGATGCTGGTTTAGGTGGATTAACTTCTATGCTAGGAATGAAAGTCGGTTCATTATTCGGTACATCTCCAGAACAGCAATTTTTAACAAAATTAATGTCCTCAAATAGTGGACCACGCATGATGTATTTATATGGTGAGTATTAAGGAGGGGTAGAGAATGACAGATAATCCAAATTATGACTTAAACGTTTCTCTTCCAGAAAAGGAAATAGTACCACCTCTAACTAAACAACAAACACAAATTATTGAACAGATGGAAGAGAAGACAGCGGGATTTTGGCTACGCTTTTGGGCATTTTTAGTGGATATTGTAGTTATCGCAGCAATAGTAGGGATTATCGTTAATCCAATCTTCTATTTGTTTGGCTGGAGCCTTTCAAAATCGATTTGGTATTCACCAATGACGATTGTTTCAGGGGTTTTTTACTATGCCTACTTTGTACTATTTACAAAATATTGGCAACAAACCGTTGGAAAGATGATTTTCGGATTAAAAATTAAATCCAAAAATGGCGAGAAATTAGATTGGTTAACCGTTATATTTAGAGAAATCGTGGGTCGTTTTATTAGTAATAAGATTTTTATTGTTTATCTGTTGGTAGCATTTATGCCTAAGAATCATGGATTAAATGATATCATTGCGGATACTACTGTTATTCAGGAAAAAGTATTTATTAAACGTAAAAAAGAAGTAATAATAGAATCTCAGAAGGATGATTTTCAGACTCAAGGTTCCATTACTTCTACTATTTAAATCTTGCATTTTGAGCCTAGGCTTTGCCTTTTAAAGACTTTAGTAGTTGGTGTTTTATGAAAGAAGAAGCAATACACTAATTCTTTTGTGGAAACATAAAAAATGTAAGGTAAGTTATTTGCAAAGTGTGAATTAACTTTAGTAAGATTATGTAAGTAATATAAAGGGGGATTCCAATTTGGCACAAGTAACATTTATAAACAATCCAGTAACATTAGTAGGAAATGAAGTTAAAGTAGGGGACAAAGCTCCTGACTTTACAGTTTTAGCAAACAACTTAACACCTGTAACATTAAAGGATTCTGAAGGGAAAGTTCGTCTTATTAGTGTTGTTCCATCATTAGATACAGGCGTTTGTGATGCTCAAACACGTCGTTTTAATGAAGATGTTGTAGCATTAGGAGAAGGAATTGCTTTTTATACGGTTTCTGTTGACCTACCATTTGCTCAAAAACGTTGGTGTGCAGCTGCTGGACTAGAAAATGTTCAAACAGTGTCTGACCACAAAGACTTATCTTTCGGTAAGGCTTATGGAGTTTATATGGAAGAGCTTCGTTTACTTGCTCGTTCGGTATTCGTTATTGACAAGGAAGGTACTGTTACATATGTTGAGTATGTTCCAGAAGGTACAAACCATCCGAATTATGAAGCTGCTATTGAAGCTGTAAAAGCATTATTATAAGTCTACCTAACAAAAAAATGGTAGACTAAGAATGTCTATAATTTTGAATGTTAGATGTACACCCACTCGAGAGGATTTCTAGAGTGGGTTGTTCATTTCAAAAGGAGTTTTTTATGGAAAAGTTTGAAAAAATATTTTCACACATCAATGAAAGTGCTGAAAATTACGAGAAAAATGAGGGTATTTCATTTTTAGATGGTGTATTACACTCGCTTGAAGATGTATTAGACAAAAAAGATAATACGGTCTTCCAAGATGCAACAAAAGAAGAAATTCGCAAAGCGATTCAAATTGCGATATTAAAAGGAATGCGAAAAAATTCTCAACCAAATCATCAAATGACCCCTGATACACTTGGTTTATTAGTTGGTTATTTTGTTGAACAATTTTTTGAAGAGCATTTAAAGGGGAGTCAAATTTCTTTACTTGACCCTGCTGTAGGAACAGGTAATTTACTACTAACAGTAATGAATCTACTTGATGGTAAAACAACGGCAACTGGGATTGAAGTGGATGAATTATTAATTCGTCTAGCAGCAGATACAGCTGAGTTGACTGAACAACCTATCATGTTATATCACCAAGATGCACTACAAAAAATGTTAGTAGACCCAGTAGATGCTGTTATATGTGATTTGCCAGTTGGTTACTATCCAAATGAAGAAGTAGCACTTGATTATGAACTTTGTGCGCATGAAGGAATGAGCTATTCGCATCATTTGTTTATTGAACAAGCCATTAATCATACAAAAGATGGCGGATATTTATTTTTCTTAGTTCCTGCCAATATTTTTGAATCTGAGCAATCAAAAGATTTACATAAATACTTGAAGAAAACGACTTGGATTCAGGCAGTCATTCAGCTTCCGGAAAATATATTTGCATCAAAAGCGCATGAAAAAAGCATCTTAATTTTACAAAAACAAGCTGAAAATTTGAGAGCACCTCGCGAAGTATTACTTGCAAAAGTACCAAATATGTCAAATAAAAGTGCCTTATCTATGTTCTTTGAGAAGGTTCAAATGTGGAAAGAAAATAAATAAACGAATGGTATCTGGGTGTATATAGAACTTATATGCTCAAGATGCCTTTTCTTTTTTTCGGTGTTTTTTAATTGGTCCTTTAAAACTGTGGCGTGACACTATTGTAGAGTTTCGAAGCAAATAAAAGACCCTCCTACAGGTTAAGGGCAACTAGTAGAAGGGCTATATATATTTATACCTTAATAAATCATTCTGGAGTTCTTACAACTAAAACATCGCATTGAGCAGAGCGTACGATTGCTTCAGATACAGATCCAATTAGGAATCGTTCAACAGTATTTAAACCAGTTGCACCGCATATTATTAAATCTGCATTTACTATTTTTGAGAGTTCTTTTGTAATGATAGATTTTGGAGAACCGTATTCAATTACTGTGTTTACTTTTGTAAGACCAGCTTCTTCAGCTTGCTTTTTATAGCCATTTAATAATTCTTCTGAGAAGTTTTCTGCTCTTTCTGCAATGGAACGATCATATGCCTCGATTGCTGCAAAGGAGCGAGTATCAATTACGTTTACTAAATTTAGTGTTGAATCAGAATTTCTTTTTACAATTTCGATAGATTTTTTGAAGGCGTATTCAGCTTCTTTGGAACCATCTACTGCAACTACTATGTTTTTATATTGAGTCATATAAATTCCTCCCTCTTCTATAAACCTATTATACCCCAAAAATAAAGAATTGAAATTCAATAGGGAACCAGAAATGAAAACGTTCACATTTAATTCTAAATTTATCCATATATTTGTCCTTGCAAATTGTTGTTAGTATGGATCTCTTTATAAGCTCTTAGTTTTGTTAAAATAATTCTCTAAAATATTGATTTATTCTAAAACTATTAGTATTTTTATAAATTAGAAAATAAATTCACTGAACATGAATTTAGCATCTTACAATATTCGGAAAATATTGTTATTATGGATTTGAATTCATATTAATGGATACAGAAATTCTACAACAGGGAGAGAGATCAGCTATGAAAATTGGAGTACCGAAGGAAATCAAAAACAATGAAAATCGAGTAGCAATGACACCTGCTGGAGTAGTAACATTAACAAGTGCCGGCCATGAAGTATTTATTGAATCAGGTGCCGGATTAGGATCTTCGTTTTCAGATGCGGATTATATTGCAGCTGGAGCCACGATTGTTGGCACAGCAAAAGAAGCATGGACACAAGAAATGGTAATGAAGGTTAAAGAACCTATTCAAAGTGAATATCAATACTTCTATGAAGGTTTAGTATTATTTACGTATTTACATTTAGCACCAGAATTAGAGTTAACGCAAAGCTTACTAGATAACAAAGTAGTGGGGATTGCGTATGAAACTGTACAATTACCAAATCGTTCATTACCATTACTAACCCCAATGAGTGAAGTCGCTGGTAAAATGTCTGTACAAATTGGTGCACAATATTTAGAAAGAATGAATGGCGGAAAAGGAATATTATTAGGTGGCGTTTCAGGTGTACCTCGAGGCAAAGTAACCATTGTTGGTGGTGGAATGGCTGGAACTAACGCTGCTCGTATCGCTGTTGGTATGGGAGCTGAAGTCACTATTTTAGATTTAAATCCAGAGCGTCTTCGTCAATTAGAGGATATCTTTGGTTCTTCGATTCAAACATTAATATCTAATCCGTATAATATTGCTGAATCAGTAAAAGACTCAGATTTAGTTATTGGATCTGTTTTGATTCCTGGAGCAAAAGCACCGAAACTTGTAACGGAAGAAATGGTAAAATCAATGCGTCCAGGTTCTGTGATCGTAGATATTGCCATTGATCAAGGTGGAAGTTTTGAAACGACAGATCGTGTGACAACACATGATAATCCAACTTATATTAAACATGGTGTTGTCCACTATGCAGTAGCAAACATGCCTGGTGCGGTGCCTCGTACGGCAACAATTGCATTAACAAATAATACTGTTCCTTATGCTCTACAAATTGCTAATAAAGGCTTTAAACAGGCTTGTGTAGAGAATGAAGCATTACGCAAAGGAATTAATACACTCGATGGGCATGTTGTGTATAAAGCTGTTGCAGAAGACCAAGGCCGAGAATATATTCCTGTTGATACACTTTTATAAAAAAATTTAATAAATCCTTATAAAAGCTACTTGTTAGAGAGTTTATCTAACAAGTAGCTTTTATTTTATGACCTACCGTTATCTGAAAATACTAATTATTTAGAAATTGCTATTTACTTTTGTCCAAAAATGTAATTTAATAGAGTTGCTCAAAAAAATAGGAAAATGAGGGGTATGTATGAGAAAGAAAACACAAAAAATTATGACTTTTCTAACGGTATGTATGTTACTTTTACTTGCCGCATGTAGCGGAGAAAGTACTGAAAGTGAAGGGACAAGTACAGAATCAAATGGAACAATCAATGCGAAAATTGGGGTCGTTTCGTATTTAACGGGGGCCGGTGCTGCTTATGGGGAAGCAATTACACAGGGCTTAAAATTAGCACAAAGTGAAATTAATGAACAAGGCGATGTTAATATTGAATTAGTTATAGAGGATTCTGCAGGTAAAGCAGATCAAGCACTATCAGCTTCACAAAAATTAATGAGTGATGATGACCTTGTTGCTATTATTGGACCTACATTAAGTACAGAATTCTTTGCAGTTGCACCAGAAGCGGATTTAAATGGTATTACAATTATGGGTACATCAACAACAGCTGAAGGTATTCCTGAAATTGGTGATTATGTTTTCAGAAATTCCATTCCAGAAGCATTGGCAATTCCAACTGCTATGAAAAAAGCTGTTGAAAGAACAGGTGCAAAAAAAGTAGCAATGATTTATGGAAATGATGATGTTTTAACACAATCAGGTTTTGACACTATGAAGAAAACAGCTGAAGAAATGGGATTAGAGATTACAACGATTGAAACATACCAAAAAGGTCAAAGTGATTATAATGCACAGTTAACTAAAATTAAAAAGAGTAATCCAGATTTAATTCTTGCATCTGCTTTATATAATGAAGGTGCAGTTATTATGGACCAAGCTCGTAAAATGGGGATTGAAGTTCCATTTGTTGGAGGAAACGGTTTCAACTCACCACAAGTAATTGAAATTGCTGGAGCAGCATCTAACGGTTTAATCGTTGCAACACCATGGTTTGGAGAATCAGATGAAACAAAAGTAGTTGAATTCAACAAAAAGTATGAAGCTGAGTATGGAAAACTACCAGATCAATTTGCAGCACAAGCTTATGATGCACTTTATCTTTACGCAGATGCTTTAAAAAGAGCAGGAGAAGCTGATCGTGAAGCATTCCATGAAGCTTTAGCAGAAACAAAAGACTATGAAGGTCTACTTGGTAATTTCTCATTTGATGAAATTGGTGACGTAGTAATGGATGTTAAAGTTGTAGAAATAAAAGACGGAAAATTCATTGAATTCGAATAACATTAGATTGAATTTAGAAAATGTAATTATGAATCTACAAATTGACTAATAGATTTCATCTTTGCAAAAGTTGATTGACAAAAATGATATTAAAGGATGATTAGTTTGCTATTAGAACAATTAATTAATGGCATCACTCTGGGCAGCGTTTACGCTATCGTTGCCCTAGGTTTCACCCTCGTATTTGGGGTTTTGGGAATTATTAATATGGCTCACGGGGAAATTTTTATGGTTGGTGCCTTTGTAGGCGTAGTGATGACAGGAGTGCTTGGCTGGCCAATATGGCTTGCCTTTATCGCTTCAATCGTTGTAACGGGTATTTTAGGTTATTTGTTGGAACGAATGACGCTACGTCCTTTACGAGGGAAAAAGGGAGTATCACATTTAGCACCGTTAATTAGTACAATCGGTGTTTCGATTTTACTTGAAAACTTATCACATCATATTTTTGGAGCAGGTAATAAACCGTTTCGTACTGAATTTGCGGAAATTAGTATCAATATTGGTGATGTAACAATTTATATTGTACAAATTGTTATTTTTGCAATTTCCATTATTTTAATGATGGGTCTATCTGTCTGGCTATCTAAAACAAAAGCAGGTAAAGCGTTACGTGCGACGGCTGAGAACTTAGAGACTGCTAGTATTCTAGGGGTAGATACTAAAAAAATTATTACACTTACAGTAATCATTGCATCTGCTATGGGTGGAATTGCTGGAATTCTAGTTGGTATGGCATTTAACTCAGTTAGTCCACAAATGGGTCTATCTATTGGTCTAAAAGGGCTTGCAATTATTATTTTAGGTGGAATGGGCAATGTCAAAGGGGCAATGGTAGGTGGATTAATTCTAGGACTTTCTGAAACATTCCTAGTTGTTTATGGTGATTCTGGTTATCGTGATGCCATTGCATTTATCATGATCATTGTAATACTTCTAATTAGACCTCAAGGAATCTTTGGTTCAAAGATAGCAGAAGGTAGGTAGGTGAGAACATGTTCGATTTTATTAATCCGTATTATTTACAAATAGGTTCATTTGTTTTAATTAATATCCTGCTTGCTATTAGTGTCTATGTTCCATTATCCTCAGGGCAATTATCTTTAGGTAGTGCAGGCTTTATGGCAATCGGTGCTTACACATCAGCTTTATTAACTATTAATTTTGATATACCATTAGTCTTTGGTATCATCGCAGGTGCTTGTGTTGCCGGAATATTAGGAATTATTATCGGGATTCCTTCATTACGATTAACAGGAGTTTTCTTAGCCATCGCTACTTTAGGTCTAGGAGAAGTAATCCGCGTGATATTTGTAAACTGGGAATCACTTACGAAAGGTTCTATAGGTCTAACGGGTGTTCCTCAAATTGGTAGGGAATTGTTGAATTTTGTAAGAGGCTTTGGTTTTGAACCATCATCAATTGGGCTGAAAAATAATCAATTTGTCTTTCTAATGGTTTTCTTATTGTTATTAATCATTGTCATCGCCACTATTTGGTTTGTAGCAAGACAACAAAATTCAAGAGTGGGAAGATCTTTCTCGTCAATTCAAATGGATGAGAAAGCAGCAGAATCTATGGGAGTAAATATTACCTATTATAAAGTATTAGCATTTGCGCAAGGTGCGTTTATAGCAGGCTTAGCAGGTGCTTTATTTGCTCATGTTATGGGGTATATATCACCATCAGATTTTGCGTATCATAAGGCTGTTGAGGTATTAATTTATACAGTGTTTGGTGGAAGTGAAGTAATTATTGGTTCCATATTTGGGGCTATCTTCTTAACTTTAATGCCTGAAGTATTACGATTTATTAGTGAATATCGTTATATTATTTACGGAATATTGTTAGTTATTTTAATGGCAGTGCGTCCACAAGGATTAATAGATATTCATTTATTGAGTAGATTTAAAAGGGTGAAACGTTCAAAAGGGGGCGTACGTTAATGGTACTTGAAATTCAAAATGTATCAAAAAACTTCGGTGGTATTCATGCCCTTAAGGATGTATCTTTTTCTATAAAAGAAGGGGAAATATACGGACTAATAGGTCCAAATGGCGCAGGAAAAACAACAATGTTTAATTTAATTACAAATATTTTTGAGCCATCCTCTGGTGAAATTATTTTCAATAACGAAGCAATTACAGGAATTAAATCACATAAAATTACAGAAAAAGGAATTTGTCGGACATACCAAAATATTCGGCTATTTTCACAAATGTCAGCTTTAAAAAATGTAATGGTTGGTGGTCATAGTCGAACATCATCCGGTGTTTTTGGTAGTGTGTTCCGTACAAAGGCACAAAAGAAAGAAGAAACCTTGTTAACTCAAAAAGCAGAGGAACTATTAGAATTAGTAGGACTTATTGAACATAAGGATACAATTGCAGAAAACCTTGCCTATGGGCAACAAAGAAGGTTGGAAATTGCACGTGCATTAGCTAGTAATCCGAAACTTTTATTACTAGATGAACCAGCTGCTGGCATGAATGAAAAAGAAACGGATAGTTTGTATGACTTAATTAAAATGATTCAATCAAAAGGAATCACTGTCCTAATTATTGAACATGATATGCCGTTGGTGATGAAACTTTGTGATCGTATTACAGTTTTAAATTTCGGTGAGAAGCTTGCAGAAGGAACGCCTACTGAAATCCAAAATAACGAAGCGGTTATTGAGGCCTACCTCGGTAAAGAGGAGGAAGAAGAAATTGCTTAAATTATCAAATGTTGAAACGTACTACGGTCAAATTCAAGCTTTAAAAGGAATCGACTTAGAGGTTCATGAAGGTAAAATTATTACATTACTTGGTGCAAATGGTGCTGGAAAATCAACTACGATGAAAACGATTGCTGGCTTATTAAAACCTAAAAAAGGAAATGTTGAGTTTTTAGGAGAGAATGTAACTGGATTACGTCCTGATCAATTACTAAGAAAAGGAATCGCTTTAGTTCCTGAAGGTCGTGCTATATTATCGAGTATGACGGTTTTAGAAAATTTAGAGATGGGTGCTTATCACCGTAAGGATAAAGATATCAAAGATGACATAGAAAATGTGATGCAGCGTTTTCCAATTTTACAAGAACGCCAAACTCAAATGGCAGGAACTTTATCCGGTGGCCAACAGCAAATGTTGGCAATTGCACGTGCCTTATTATCGAAACCGAAACTTCTATTACTTGATGAGCCTTCAATGGGACTTGCACCATTAATTGTAGCTGAAATTTTTAATATTATTAAAGAAATCAAAGATAGTGGAACAACTGTCTTGTTAGTTGAACAGAATGCGAAACAAGCTTTGAAAATTGCAGATTACGGTTACGTTATGGAAACTGGAAAAATTATTATTGAAGGAAATGCGTCCGACTTAATAGTAGATTCTCGAATTGTAGAAGCGTATCTAGGTAGAAAATCAACTGGCGAAAAAGAATTAGTGAAAGAGTAATTAGATAAAATGATTTTAATATAATAGTAAACTTACTATTAAATACCAGGGACAAAAGCATTGGTATCAAAGAATAAAGTTAAAATCATATTAAGAATATGACACTCTATAAATTGATTGGAGTGTAGGGTCGACTCCTGCGGAAACAGCACGAGCCTGAGACTACAGGCTCAGGCCGTGCCCGCGGAAAGCGTACCCGAAACGGAAATCAATTTTAGTGCAACACAAAAAATACCATTTTTCAATAAGAAAAATGGTATTTTTTATTGTGTGCCCGGCATGCACATGAACTATAGGGTGTAAGTCCCGAGCCCCGAAGACAGAAGTAGAGGTTAGCCAAGAACAAGGGTGTCCGTGGTGACGCGGAATTATAAATGTCCGTATCAAAATGTACATTTTTGCTTGTCTAAGCATGTACACTTTCGCTTAAATTGTGCTTCTCTATACATGTGCATGAATAATTACAACTTGACATGGAGACCTCTACTCGCATGATTCGGCAGCCAA
>DATMGC010000114.1:0-5362 GCA_035555915.1 Ureibacillus sp.
TGGGTTTATCCAATATCGCACTCAATAGCAAATCAATACTTATCCAATATTTTATCCTTATTCTGGACCTCTTATCTCCATTATTTTTCTTTGTTTTGTTCGCAAAACTCTATTATGACTCCGAAAAAACCATGAAAAAACAGCCGAAAAAGGCCCGAAAAACGACCGATTTTAATCCAAAATTGGATAAAATTAAGGGGTCTGTAGCAAAACTTTATTATGACTCGAACGGTGGAATGCGGGTTGGAGGGGTGGGGTTTAACAGGAGTTTATTATGGTTGTATATAGTAGAAAAATAAATGAAGTTGCGTTTGTAATATTTCATCTATAATATGGGAATTAGGAGTTAAGAGGAAAGAAAACACAATGTAGAAGTCACTTATTGGATAAAAAGTCTCTCAATTATTCGAGAGACTTTTTACTTTAGTTATTCACAGTATTTTTTACTGAAGTGAGCGTTAGAAAGTAATAACCAAGATAAATGATAAAATACACTAGAATGGTTATAACAATTGGAATAGTTAAGTTCATTCCTATTAATACAGAAAAAATGTTTGAAGCTATTTGTAATATTACAATCCCATGAATAATACCAATTATGAGTGGCAATCCAAACACAAAAATAATTTGCTTTCTTATAGTAGCATTTAATTCTTTCTTACTTACTCCAATTTTGCGTAAAACTTCATAACGGCTTCTATCATCGTGAGCTTCCGTTAATTGTTTGAAATATATAATGCTGCCAGTTGCCGCAAGAAAAACAAGTCCTAAAAATCCTAAAATAAATAAGTTTAATCCACCAGATTCTAACCCTTTTCTATATATATTGTAAAAGGTGGTTAATTGCATATCTTCACTTGCTATTTTTTGTATTTGAACAGTAGTATCCTTTGTTGATTTTTCATTTGCAACTTCATATGCTTTAATGGTTACGGGAGTTATTTGGGTTGCAATTTCAGAGAAAAGTTGGTTACTAACTACAATGTTGAAGTCTGGATAATTCCAAGGAATAATTCTATCTTCTAACATTGAGCTAAATGCTAACTCAATTTCTTTGTTAGGTAATTGTAATGTAATTGTGTGTTCTTCATAATCAGCGGAAGTATATTCAGTTAAGAGTGGCTGTATGCCAATCGTTTGATTGCCAGATAGTTGAATATTACTTTCCCTATCTAACATCCTTAATGCTTCATTATACGTGTTTTCAGATATTATTTTAATCGGGCCTTCTTCTAAATAATCTTGAAGTAATGGGTTCGAAACTTCACCGTTTAAGTTAATAACAGGGATATCTATTTGCCCATTAATCGGGTGTTCTGTATCTGATTGGATGGTTTTTTCTATATGTTTATCGACAGATTCATCCAAAGAAATATGCATATAGCTGAATGGAGCCTCTTTTTCTGCCTGTTTTTCATTCGTATAATAAAAGCTGTAACCGACAGATATAGCACTTATTGTAACGGCACTAAGTAATGCTATAATAGTAAGCGTACGAGCATTGCCATTAATACGATAAAGTAGCTGAGAGATTCCAACTAAATTTGTCCCATTATAATAAATTGTTTTTTTCTTTTGTAGTTGTCTTAGTATATAAATGGTTAAGAATCTAAATAGTAAATACGTACCTACCACGATACTAATTAAATATAATCCAAGGTTTACAAGCAATTGTACATCTGAAGTTGGTGATTGAAATCCAATCCAATAACTAAAACCAATTAAAATGATTGAAGTTATTGCAGCTATAAAAGATGTTCTAGGTGCATGTTCTCCTTCCTTTTCTGCCCGAAATAACTCGATTAATTTAAAACGATAGATCAAACGATAAGCATTAAAGGATGTAAATAAGGAGATAATCATAAAGACAATAATTGTATTGAGAATTGCTTCAATGGATACTTCAAAGCTAACTTCAACTGGTGTATCCAACAATCTAAGCACAATCATGGTGAACAGTTTCGATAGTATGGTTCCGAGTATAACTCCGATTATAATCGCTATACCACCCATGATTATATTTTCATAAAAAAGCATTTTACCGATTGTTTTTTTCCTTAAACCTAAAAGGGAATATAATCCTACTTCTCTCTTTCGTTTTTTTGTAAAGAATGAATTTGAATAAAGAATAAATATTGCCACAAATAATATTAGTACAACGGAACCAGCAATAAAGATATTAAGTAAACTATTTTCTGATTCAATGGCCATTTGTACTTCCGGGCTGTATTGCAAGGATACAAATGTATAGTAAATAACAACACTGAATACCATTGATATAAAATAGAGTAAGTAACTTTTAAAGTTCCCAATAACGTTTTTTTTCGCTAAATTAAATAGAGTCACTTTGTCCACCCCCAAGTGCAGAGAGTACATCTAAAACTTTTTGGAAAAATTCTTTACGAGAACCCTTTCCTTTGACAAGTTCTGTAAACATTTTGCCATCTTTAATGAAAATCACTCTATCACAGTAGCTCGCAGCGAATGCGTCATGGGTGACTAGAAGGATAGTTGCTTTATCTACCTCACTTAATCCTTTTAAACTCTCCAACAAATCTGTTGCTGATTTAGAATCCAATGCACCAGTAGGTTCATCTGCTAAAAGTAAGCTCGGTTTTGATATGATTGCACGTGAAGCAGCTGTACGCTGCTTTTGGCCACCAGAAATTTGATATGGATATTTGTCTAATATCGGACTTATCCCAAACTTATTTGCTACTTCAAGTACTCTATGCTCTAATTCATTCGGATCTACTTTGGCTAATGCTAAGGGCAATATGATATTTTCTTTAACCGTTAATGTATCTAGCAAATTATAATCTTGGAAAATAAAACCAAGTTTATCACGACGAAAGGCTGCTAATTGTTCCTCATTCATATTTACAATACTTGTCCCATCAATATTAATGTCACCAGAAGTCGGTTGATCAATAGTTGCTAAAACATTAAGAAGTGTTGATTTGCCAGCACCAGAAGGACCCATAATACCTACAAATTCACCCTCCTGTACCTCTAAATCTATATTATCTAATGCAGTAAACACATTTCCTTTTGTTCCGTATACTTTTTTTATATTCTTCGCATTTACGATTGTTCTCATTTATTTTCGATCCTCCATAAAAATCAATTACTTTCATGTTTTTTATTCTACCGTAAGTAACTATTATTTAACCTTACAGTTTTACCTTGCAACCTTACAATTTTGAAAGAATGGTACAAAAATACGAAGTATAATACTAATATTAGTATTATGAAATGATATCTTATATAAATGCCATACTTATACTAACTAATTAATGGAGTGTTAAAAATGAAAGTTATGATTATTGAAGATGATCAAGTAATAAGAGAACTTTTGGGAGAGTCCCTTAAAAAATGGAATTATGATGTTGTAATGTTAAATTCATTTGAAAATGTATTGGAAGATTTCCTTAGTGAACAGCCAACTATTTTATTGCTGGATATTAACTTGCCTTTATTTGATGGATTTTACTGGTGTAATAAAATTAGGGGAGTTTCGAAAGTTCCTATTATATTTATTTCTTCTAGGGACTCACCTATGGATATGATAATGGCGATGAACATGGGCGGTGATGATTTTATTCAAAAACCTTTTGATATGGAAGTGCTTATGGCTAAAATTAATGCCCTTTTACGTCGCTCGTATTCCTATAGTGAAACACAATCAAACGTACTAGAGCATAATGAGGTTAAATTAAATTTGAATGACTGGGATATCTATTGTGGGGACGAAAAAGCAGAGCTAACAAAAACAGAGTTTGTCATTCTACATCTTCTTATGAAGAATGCAGGAAGTATTGTTAGCCGAAATAAAATCATGCGTACTCTTTGGAAAAATGAACATTTCATTGATGACAATACTTTATCCGTCAATATTACCCGTTTACGAAAAAAGTTATCTCAATTGGGTAAAGAGAACTTTATTACCACAAAAAAAGGAGAAGGATACTTAATAAAATGAATTTCTTAAAATACATAAATGATAAACGTTACTTTCTGTGTTTTTACTTGAGTTTAATGTTATTTATTTCTTTAATCTTACTGGTAAGTGTCGAACCGAAAGATGTATGGAGCAATATTGTTTACATTAATATTAGTTGTTTGTTTTTGGCAATTCTATATATTATAATCGGTTATTTTTACCACATGAATTTTTATAAAAAAATAGAGGGAATTATTAATAGTTCTCAAGAAGATGTTCTTACGTTATTACCTAACGCACAGAACCATGAGCAAAAGCTGTATCTTGATCTTTTCGAAAAAATAATGAATGTTCAAGACAAACAATTGCAATCGTTATATGACCAGAAAAGAGATCATGAAGAGTATATTATGTCATGGGTTCATGAAATAAAATTACCCATAACCTCTAGTCGCTTGCTTATCGATAACTTCGAGGGGAAAACAGTGGATTATATTGTTAATAAATTTGAAGACGAACTAGATAAAATAGATGACTATGTGGAACAAGCACTTTATTACTCCCGTGTAGATTCATTTGCTAATGATTACTTCGTTACAGAAATTGATTTAAACCAGATAATAAAAAATAGTGTCAAAAAATACTCGAAAATTTTTATTAACAGTCAGATCAGCTTAAATATGGATCATAATCGTGAAAAATTTGTGCATAGTGATAAAAAATGGCTCGGATTTATAATGGACCAACTAATAACGAACTCGTTAAAGTACACAGATAATGGTGGAAATATTTCCATCCATTTTGAAGAAGACGATAAAGAAAAACGATTGTTTATTCAAGATAATGGAATTGGAATAAAAGTTGAAGATATAAATCGAGTATTTGAAAGAGGTTTTACAGGCTCCATTGGAAGGAACCATAGTAAATCAACTGGGATGGGACTGTATCTTGCTAAAAAACTAGCTAATAAGTTAGGACATGATCTTTCAGTTGATTCTATAGAAGGTGAATTGACCAAGGTTATTATACATTTTCCGAAAATAAGAAATTACTATAACATGTGATTTTACGATTTTTGCTCCTAGTACACTTTCATAAAATGATTCTGATTGTTGAGTTCTTACTATTGTAGGAATTTCCTGTAATTTATGCTTCTTAAACTCTTCTCTCTACTATGTCTAACTAAAATAAACTCTTGGCAGTCATAATAAACTCTTGCTAACTTCACCACCAATTCTGTAATAATAAACATTTGCTTTTTCAATACAAAATCCAATGAATTCTCGGATAACAGATGAAAGAGAGGGGAGAAAAGAGTTCGATTTCTTTCCTCTCTTTTTTGTTCTAACCCTTGCCATCATTGGGTTTATCCAATATCGCACTCAATAGCAAATCAATACTTATCCAATATTTTATCCT
>DATMGC010000115.1:0-63142 GCA_035555915.1 Ureibacillus sp.
AAAAAGATGACTCCGATGGAATATCGAAGTCATCTAATAGCTGCTTAAATATCAAGGTTGCTTTTATTAAACTGTCCAAAATTTAGGGTGCAGTTCAAGCTGACCCTTTTCCTTTTATATGCCAATAGGATTATCTGTTCCTATTTTCCCTGAATAGTTTTTTAATGCCGGAACGAAAACAAATTCTCTTTCTGGATAGCGTAAACAAGTAAGTTTACCACCGAAAACTGCTCCTTGATCAATATTAATCGTGTTGTTCTTCACCATTGGTTCTCTTTTCGGATCATGACCCCATACAATAATTAAATTACCTTTATGGTCATTAAACCAATCTCTCCGAATTGGCTTTCCCTTTTCATCCATCCCTGCAACATCACCGTAGCGACAAAAATCTTTTATTCTAGAGTTTTCTCTCCCAATATATTCGTCTTTAATGCCTGCATGTGTACATACGACTTTATCTTGCCCTTTATCAGTAATGATATAATGAGAAGGAGAATCCATTAATAAGGTTCTCAATTTCATTTTTAATTCTTTTGTCTTTTTTTCTCCATGTTCTTCTTCAAACTGCTTAAATTCCTCTGCAACATTTTCATCCCCATGTCTTAGTTGAACTTTTCGACCATCCAACCATCGTGCAATTTTCCAACCATGATTACTATCTATCATATATGCATAGCCTTTTTCTATATGGTTTAAGAAAAATTGCATTGTTTTGATTGACTGTGGTCCCCTACTCATTACATCCCCAAGTGATAAAATTTTTCTACCAGCTGGATGAACATAAAATCCTTCTTCATTTGGTTGATATCCTAGCTTCTCTAGTAATGTCATGAATTCATCAAAACACGCATGAATATCTCCTATGATATCTACCCCATTACCAAGTTCTATTCGCATGAAAGATCTCTCCCTTTAAGCAGTATCCTTTTTAGTATGACAAAAATTATAGATAATTCTGCATCAATTTTTGTCTAAAAATTTTAACCAAATATGGTAAACTTAGATTATATTGGAGGGATTTTCTCAAAGTACGAAATTACAAAACATAAAGTTTCATATTTTTGTGTAAGGGGTATGTTAAATGACTTGGTTTACATTGTGGATGGTCGTAATCAATACTTCATTTTGGTTAATATTGTGTTTTGGCTTTGCTTTTTTAGTTAGATATTTCCCTAAATCGTTTTATGAAAAAAATCAGTGGTTCTTCAAAGAGTACCGATTTGAGAAAAAGATCTATAAAAGAATTCAAGTAGATAAATGGAAAGATAAACTTCCAGAGTGGGGAAGTGTGTTTAAGTTCGAAAAGAAAAATCTCAATCAAAATCTTAGTATAAGCTATATTAATACATTTATCTTAGAAACGAAATATGCAGAAATTGGACATTTAGGTATGGCAATTTTGGGTTTTGCTTGTATACTTGTTAATCCTAGTGACTATGCGATGATGGCCATTATTTGTTCGACTATTAACTTTATTATTCAAATTCCCTTTTGTTTAATTCAAAGATATAATAGACCTAGACTTAATAGAATAAAATTAAGATTAGAAAATAAAGAAACAAAATAATTATCTCTCGTATTGCGTACCTTATATAGTTTTTTGAATATCTTTCCACTTTTCTCTTGCCACTTCTTCATTAAACGTGCTGATTAAACGATAATTTTCTTCATCTAAAATACGAAAATGTTTGCTAATCAAATTTCGTTGAAGCTTAAATCCTTTATACTCCGTAATATTCTTCCAAATAATGTGACCGCCTAATGTTTTTTCTTGTGGTCGAATATTCACATCTTGAATTGTTAGTTCGATCACTTCCATAGGATCTGTACCAAAAAGTTTATGTAGTACCTCACTGTCACGAAATAAGGCACAGATAGCAATTGTTGTTGTCCAATCAGCAAGTGCTCGTCCTTTCTCTATTTGGATAATTGTTTTCTTCGAGGCACCTACAATCTCGGCCAACTTATCTTGAGTAAAGTGATTTTCTGTTCTTAAGTGCTTCAAACTTTCCGAAACAATTTGGATTAGGAAATCTCGGTCCATGCTGTCACCTCAAAACTTTTCAACTGAAAATACAATTTAATTTTTTATTTTTGTAAAATCTTCTCATAATTTATTGACGTAATAGGTGACTAAAAGGTTTCAGTTTTTCCGAATATTGTAATAATTCTAAGTAAAATTATGACTATTTTACTAAGCAGATTATTGCTCATACTCAGTTCACATTTGGTGAACTGAGTATGACTTTTTATATTGACGCTAGTTTTGTTAATCTCTTAGTCATATATTCTTTCCATTCCTCAGCTAACTCTTCAACTGAAAGTATAGATTGCATGGCTTCAATATCCTTTGGACGTTTAAAATACACTTCATTAGCAAAAAGTATAGAAATTCCTTTTGGATGTTTTTCGAGTAGAGTAATCTTGGAATCTCTTCGTACCTTCCCTTCTTGTAGGACACGACATAGATACCCCGTAAAGCCTGTTTCGACCATGCGTTTCATCAAAAGCGGTAGGCCTACTCGCTTATTGATTGTACTGCATGGAACACGCCCCTGTGTTACTTGAATGATAGCGTCACCTAACTGATAAATGTCTCCGATACAAACATCTGCCTCTAACATATGTGTTACCGTAATATTTTCACCAAAAGTTGAACTCGGTAATATCGTTCCGAATTCTTTTTCCCATTGTGCATAGTGTTCAAAAGGATATACACATACCGCACGATCTGGACCGCCGTGATTTTTTAAATCCGCAACACCATCGCCCACAAATCCATCTACTGTCAGCATAGCTTCATCAACCGTTTCTTTACAAATACCCGTTTCCATTTGTTTCTCTTTTTCATAGTTAATGATCTTAGGTAACCCTATAGAAAAATTTTTCAATTGAATACTTTCATGATTCGTCATATTCCAAAACTCACTTTCATTTTTTTCTTTAGATTTAATTATAGAGCTTTGTTTGAATTATTGGTAGGTATTGGAATAGGTATAATTTTCTTTTTATACTCTCTATCGAATTGTTCTTACATAATTTTTAAAATTTTAGAGGTTTTTTACTATACTATAAACTTAATGTTCTTTTCTAATATATGGATATTTTCTCACAAGTATTCCGCCATATCTATTAATTAGAAGTTGCTAAAAGAATAGTATCTTTTGGTTTATGTATGTCCTAGGCAGTGCGTTTTTTACAAAATAATAACCCCAAAGTAGCAATTACCTTGGGGTAGGTTCTTAGACATTCTTTTTATATTGGTTTTGATTGTCCTTTTTTGTTGCACTATCTGCACGTTTAAATTCATCATGATAAAGTACTTCTTGAGTTGCAGTTAATTGATTATCTTGAACTGTTAATTGCTCATGTGGTTGCTTATGCTCTTTCATAAGTGACTCTCCTCTCGTTATTTAGTCACTGATAGTTTGAGCTATGTTGGTATAGATATTCTTGGTTCTCTCAAAAATATTATAACAGGCCAATAAAAAAACACAGAAAGCAATTATGCTATCTGCGTTAATAGTACTTATAATCTTATTGTCCAACCAAAAGCGTCTTCGATTGTTCCATACTGAATACCTGTTAGTGTATCATATAACATTTGTGAAACCTCACCAATTTCACCTTTGTTGATAATCATTTTATCTTCTAAATATTTTAATTCCCCGACTGGAGAAATTACCGCAGCAGTTCCTGTACCAAATACTTCTTCTAAAGTACCATTCTGGTATGCATCTACTACTTCATCAATTGAGATACGACGTTCTTCAACAGGAATCCCCTTAGATTTTAACACCTGAATCATTGAATCACGTGTGATACCAGGTAAAATACTACCATTCAACTCAGGTGTCACAACTGTTCCATTAATTTTAAAGAAGATGTTCATACTACCAACTTCTTCGACAAATTTATTTTCTTTGCCGTCTAACCACAATGTTTGAGAATAACCTTCGCGACTTGCAATTTCTTGTCCTTTTAAGGCACTTGCATAGTTTCCGCCAGTTTTCGCTTCTCCTGTTCCACCCTTAACCGCGCGAACAAATTGTTCTTCAACCAAAATTTTTACTGGGTTAATACCTTCTTTATAGTATGAACCAGATGGTGACATAATAATAATAAATTGATAATTATTTGAAGGATGAACACCTAAATTAGACTCAGTCGCAATAATAAATGGACGAATATAAAGAGAAGTTCCTGGAGCACTTGGAATCCAGTCACGATCCACTTTTACTAATTGCTTTAATCCTTCTAAAGCTAACTCTTCATCTATTGCCGGTATACATAGACGTTCATTGGATCTATTTAAACGCTTAAAGTTTTGATCAGGACGGAATAATAAAGCTTCATTATCCACAGTAACATAGGCTTTTAAACCTTCAAATACAGATTGTCCATAATGGAAAATCATTGATGAAGGATCGAGCGAAATTGGTTGATAAGGAATAATACGTGGGTCATGCCAGCCTATACCATTCGTATAATCAAGTACAAACATATGGTCCGAGAAATAGTGACCAAAACCTAATTCTTCCGGAGCTGGTTTTTCTTTTGGATTTGTTGTAAGTTCTGTTTTGATGTCAAACATTGTTCATAGCCTCCAATAAACTTGAATATTCAGAAATTTTAATATTATAAACTTTCCATAGATTAATATTACACTTTTTTCAGTAACATACTAGTCTTAAATATCGATAAATTCTGTAAAATGTTAAAACTTTTTGTTCATCACTAAAAATAGTTTTGCTTATTCAAGAGATATTAGTTTGTAGAACATGAGGTTTGAATTTGTTTGTTATCATGGTTCGTAATGACTATATAATTCCAATGATAGTACAGGTACCTTCTAATGATTGTATGTTAACCTTCACATTGTATTTGTAGTTTTTCAATATTAATCATTGCCTTCATTTGTTTTAATAAATTCAGTCCAACTATTCCTTCTAAATGAAATCCATAATTCATCGATCCAATTTCTATTTGAATTTGTTCTGTTTCTATTTCACCGATTCTAATGGAGTCTATCATTTTAGAAAAAACAATTTCAGATCCCCCTACTCCACAAATACGGAAAATTGGGTCACTTGCCTCAGGATAAATCCCAATTGATTCTGCTATATCTGATGAAATGATAGAACTTGAAGAACCGGTATCGATTAATACGCGACTTAGATACTTTTTTCTTCCTCGATATGTAATTTCCATATCTGTTAATAATAAACCCTCATCAATAACTAACTTTTTCACTTTTCCACCTACCTAGTATAAAAAAGTTACAAACTTTCTATTACAAATGGAACAGATATCATTTGCAACATTATATGCTTTACTTTTTTATGGCAGTACCCTTCTAAGATCAAAAGAAAAAGCAGCTATAGCAAGCTGCCTAAAATGAAGTCAAAGTCAGAAAATCAACTTTTACAACAAATGATTTAGTAATTTTTAGAATGACATTATTTCCTAACTTCCTAATAAGTTTTTCAATTTATCAGCATATTCTTCCTTTAATCTTCCGTAGCCTTCATCTACATTGGAACTAACGATGCTAATGGAATCGTCTGAGTTAAACCAAATTTGATATAAATAAAGCTGATCTGACTTCTCCTCTTCATCTGTATAAAATAGCGTTGCAATTAAATCCTCTGTTCCCACAATTTCTGTATCTGAATTTGGTTCCCATTCCACTTCTTCTAATATGCTTTTGATTGAGTCTAAAGTGACTAAATCAACGATCATTTCTTCTTCTTCAGACGCATCATGTTCTTGTACCTGCTGGATATCTATTCTAGTTAAGTACTCTTCATCATTAGAATTAGAACAAGATACAAGTATGAAAACCATTAAACTAAGGAAAACGAGATAATAATGTTTGTTCACTTTATCCCTCCCCTTTTATCTGATAATCATGAATTCTTCTTTCCATATCCATCAAAAATAATTGGCGATTTTTCAGGTGAAATAAAAACCTCTTATGTCTAGAAAGACAAAAGAGGTTGATTTCTAATTAAACAGTTATGTTTGAATTTTGTTTGATTTCAATATATCGTAACTGAAGACCATCTATTTCGTGAATGGTGAATGTATAGCCTTCATGTTCTATAGAGTTTTCCGGATTCAATTCCATATCTTGAGAATAGTACCAACCACCAAGTGTATCAACATCTGGATTATCCATTTCAATGTTCAAGAATCGTGCTATCTCTTCTAATAATATTTTTGAATAGACAATAAAATGACCATCATTTATTTTTCTTATTTCAGGTACTTCGTCATCGTCAAATTCATCTCGAATTTCACCAACTAATACCTCTAAAATATCCTCAACAGATACAAGTCCTGATGTACCACCGTATTCATCTAATAATATAGCGATATGTGTTCTTTCTTTTTGCATTTTTGTTAATAACTCTTGGATTGGTATTACTTCCGTTGTGTAGATTACAGGATTAATAAATTGCTCAATTTCAAAGTTTTCAATCGTAATCTGATTACTTATTCCTTTTGTTAAAAAATCCTTAATATTGATAAACCCAATGATATTGTCCCGATCCTCTTCATAGACAGGGTAACGTGTGTAACGTTCTTCTTGAATTGTCGTTAACACTTCATCATAGGTTGCGGTTTTATCAAAAGCAATAATTTCTGTTCTAGGGACCATAATTTCTCGAGCAATTCGATCATCGAATTCAAAGACATTATTAACAAATTTCAGTTCATTATGATTGATTTCACCATTTTTATAACTCTCCGTTAATAATAAACGAAGCTCTTCTTCTGTATGGGTTAACTCGTGTTCTGATGCTGGTTTCATACCAAAGATTCCAACTAAAATACGAGCTGCTCCATTTAAGAACCATATAAAAGGATACAGAATTTTATAGAAGAGCATAATTGGTTTTGCAAAAGAAAGCGTAATGCTCTCCGCTTTTTGAATTGCAGCCGTTTTAGGAGCCAATTCACCAACTACTACATGTAAAAACGTTGCAATGACAAACGCCGCACCAATGGTAAAATAATGAATGTATTGTTCACCAATACCAACCAACTCAAATAATGGATGTAAGATAAATTCAAAAGTTGATTCTCCAACCATACCAATACCCAACGCTGTTACCGTAATACCTAATTGACATGCGGATAAGTATTCGTCTAGGTGGGTTGTTACATGTTTAGCAGCTAAAGCTCCTTTTCGTTCTTCAGCTACTAATTGATCAATTCTTGAATGTCTTACTTTTACAATGGCAAACTCTGTTGCCACAAAAAATGCAGTTAAAGCTAATAAAATAACAAATATTGTTAAATTCAATCCGGTCAATCATCGTCTTACTTATAAATAAGTAAGACTTCACCTCCTAGGTTATAAGTAGTAATAAAGATTGCATTAACGCTACACTTTCTGAAGAAACTTTATGTTTAATTGAATCCTTTTTAGACTGTTCTTGTTGTTGCATTTTTTCAACTAAAGTTGAAATTTCGTCACGCAAGGTATTCATGTGCAAGCGTATATGTTGAAGGTCAATTTCTTCATTTTTCACGTTTTTCTCGAGCGATTGTTTTATGTCATTTAAGCACATTCCCTGAGCTTTCATTGCTTCAATTTCTTTTATACGTCCAATTGCTTCGGCAGAATAGAAACGATAATTAGAAGTAGAACGTTCAGGTTTGAGTAATCCTAGATTCGTATAGTAGTCAATTGTTCGTTTTGTAATACCTGTTACTTCAGCTAACTCACCAATTTTCAATTTCTCGTTCCCAATTTATTCCCCTCCAAACCATCACGTTATAGTTTTATTATATGAGTGTTTCATAAAGAAATCCACGAATTTTATCATGTGTTATTTATATATTATTCAAGACAACTTATTACAGACCAAACTTTGTAAACATGTATTTACGTATTCAGTACATGTTTGTTAGAAATTTCACTACTCTTCTTAGGATTTTTGACTTTTTACCGTATCTTCATTCCATTAAATATCAAATATACATTTTCTTATTATCTCTATTTAAAATTATGGTAATTTGTGGCATTGAAGCTCCAAACTTTTCGAATGAATACAAAAAAAGCCTATTTTAAACATTCAATTGTTCAAAATAGGCCGGGTAATTAATTTAATTGGTTTTTGATTTCATTTACTAATGACTGTAATTCCTCTTTTGTGAAATCATATGTTTCTAAACAGAAATGACATTGAGTTTCAATATTGCCTTCTTCTTCAATCATTGCTTCTAATTCTACTACTCCTAGTCCTATTAATGCGCGACTATAGCGTTCCTTAGAACATGTACATTCGAATTGTACAGGCATAGTACTTAATATTTGTACTTTTCCTTCTTCGCCTAATACTGCTTCTAAAATTTGTTCTGGTGTCATCCCTTTTTCAATCATCTTAGAAACAGGCTCAATTGATGCTAAATGATTTTCTAGAGCAGTAATTGTTTCGTCTTCACATCCAGGCATTAACTGTATAATGAACCCACCAGCAGCTAAAATTGAATTATCAGGGTTCACTAATACTCCTAAACCTACTGATGAAGGAACTTGCTCACTAGTAGCAAAATAATATGTGAAGTCTTCTGCGATTTCACCAGATACAATCGGAACTTGACTTGAGAACATATCTTTCATTCCCAAGTCCTTTACAACGGATAAGTACCCTTCTGACCCAACTCCAGCGCGTACATCCAATTTCCCTTGTTGGTTTAAATCAAAATGTACTTGACCATTTGTGACAAAACCACGTACATTGCCTTTCGCATCGGCGTCAATTACCATAGGACCAATTGGACCATTTCCTTCAACTTTCACCGTGATTTTGTCTTCCCCTTTTAGCATTGCCCCCATCATTACACTTGCTGTCATTGATCGACCAAGTGCTGCAGACACAACTGGCCATGTATTGTGTCTTCTTTGAGCTTCTCCAACTGTCTCTGTTGTACGTGCTGCAAATGCACGAACTTGACCATTAAATGCTACTGCTCTTACTAAATAATCTTTCATCACTTGAAACTCCTTTGGTTCAACTTTCAATTTCTAGAGTGTATTTGTTTTTTAATCTTGAAAGTTTACTCTATATTTTCTTGAATACGTTTTAACATATCCATTAAACTCTGTACTTCTTCATCACTAAACTCTTGAAACATCTGATTAGCAAAACTGAGTTTGTCCTTTTGACAGTTTTTAATCTGTTTATGTCCTTCAATGGTTAAGTGAACAATCGTTTCTCGATTGTCATTTGGATTACGTCTTCTAGAAACTAACCCATCAGCTTCTAACTGCTTTAAATGCCGCGTTATCGCTGCGTGATCAATATTGACAATTCTTTGTAAGCTAGATTGAGAAATTTCATCAAATTGCACTAGTTGATATAAAAGCTCGAAGCGCGACAAACTGAAGTTTGAATTTTTCTCAAATTTTGGTCCTAGTTGATTACTGAGCGTTTTAAATAGAAACAACAGCTCTTCTTTCTCTGTAATGGAAGAACTCAAGTCTATCCCCCCTAGTGTGATGCCATATTTCCATTCTATGCAAAGGTAATAATTTGAGGCATCAATGATTGACCCCTCAATAATATAGTATGCTTTCTACTTGAAAGCAAATAAAATGATTAATTTATGACCGGAAGAAGTTTTCATATTTTATTTTAGTTTCCTCTTATCATTATTGAACTTAAGAGCAAAATAATTCGTACATGTATAGATTATTTTTTGAGCTTTTATTTTCCCTATTTTTTTAACTATTAGTTGTTTGTCCATTTTGGAAAATTTTATGAAACCGTAATCAAATTGAACAAAATGTGAAATGTTTCACTAGGTATTTTCTTTTCGTAAATTTCGGTGTACAATGAATTCAAGTTGATATATAACAACTCGAAATAATCTAGTAAAAAACCTTCGTTGTTATATAACAAAAAAATAGATTTAAATGGAGGAGATCCTAATATGTGGGTAATCACTGTATTTGAAAAAAATAGTTACCGTATGTTCGAATTTGAAAATGAAGTTGAAGCTAATCAAGTACTCAAAGGATTAAAAGGCTCCGCCATTTTATCGTATACCAAGTAACCTTTAGTCCTTTGAAGTGATTTTTGAAAGTGTTTCAACCGTTGAAAAGATAAAATTAAATCAAATTATTAGGAGGCGACCCGATATGTGGGTAGTAACAATTTTTGAAGGAAATGATTATCGTATTTTTGAATTCGACACAAAAGAAGAGGCTATGACGGTATTACGTAAATTTGATACACCAGCTATTCTTTCTTATACAAAATTAACTTTAGTTGCTTAATTATAAATTAAATAAATTCTAATAATAACATTTGTAATTTCCGAATTTTCCTACCACTCTATTGACAACGCATAAAATTTATAGCATATTATATTCAATATTAATCAGCTTAACGAAGACTAGTAAGTAAAACCCTATTGGATAGAGAGCGATGTTCACCGGCTGCAAGACATCGTACAAAAAGGATTACTGAACCTACTTCGCCAGCCTCTAGCAAAACTAGACGCAGACTCAAGCGTTATGAGCTCAAGTGGGAAATGCTTATTGCATTCCAATCTAGGTGGTACCACGGAAAAGTAGCCTTTTTCGCCCTATTCATTAGGGTGGAAAAGGCTTTTTATTTTGTCTAGAAATGCTCAAATTAATTTTAGTAAATGTCTTATCTGTTTATTTTTTAGGAGGAATTTTGTGTGGAAAAGAAACGTATTGTTGTGAAAATTGGTAGTAGCTCCCTTACCAATACACAAGGAGAAATAGATCATGACAAACTTGAAGATCATATTTCTGCTCTTGCGGCATTAAAGCATCTAGGTCACGATGTTTTACTTGTATCTTCAGGAGCAGTGGCAGCAGGATTTCGAAAATTAGGTTATCCAACTCGACCTGTTACATTAAAAGGAAAACAAGCAGCAGCAGCAGTAGGTCAAAGTTTACTTATACAATATTATTCAGAGTTATTTAGCGAAAAAAATATTACAACCGCTCAAATTCTCCTTACTCGAACAGACTTTTCAAAGAAAGAACGATACAAAAATGCCTATGCAACATTTACTGAATTATTAGAAAGAGACATCATCCCAATTATCAATGAAAATGATACAGTATCTGTAACAGAATTAACTTTTGGTGACAATGATATGCTATCAGCTTTAGTAAGTGGACTTATTCATGCTGACCATCTCATCATACTTACTGACATTAATGGCCTATATGATGATAATCCAAAAAATCCAGATGCCAAACAAATTCATCATTTATCTTCTATTACAGAAGATTCTTTAAGAATTGCATCCGGTTCAGGTTCTAAAGTAGGTACTGGTGGTATGCAGTCTAAATTATTAGCTGCACGTACAGCACTTCAATCTGGTGTCAAGGTATTTATCGGAAATGGAAAAGGTGCCAATAAATTAATTGATATACTCAATGGCCTTGGTGATGGAACTTATATAGAAAATGAAGATCAAACTCCACTGCCAAACCCTAAACAATGGATTTCATTTACTGAAGTTTCTGGAAAGTTATACATTGACAATGGCGCTGCAGAAGCTATTTTATCTAGAGGAAAAAGCTTATTGCCTGCTGGAATATACAAACTAGAAGGAAATTTTAACAAGGGTGACGTTGTTGAAGTATATAGTGAAACAAGCTTGTTAGGCCGAGGAGAAGTACTTTATTCAAGTGAGGAACTAACGCTTGCGCTTGGTAAAAAAACAAGCGAAATTGTTGCTTCTTCAATAGAAGTAATCCATCGAGATAAGTGGGTCAAAGTTTCTCAATAAAACAATTTATATATGGGGGGAATTGAAGTATGAAAGTTACAACTGAAAGTGAAGTTCAGTTAAAAGGTAAAAAGGCTAAACAAGCAAGCTTTATCATGAATATGAAAACTACTGGCGAAAAAAATGACGCTTTAGTAAAAATTGCTGAACAATTAATCCTCGATCAAACAATTATAATCGATGAAAACAAAAAAGATATACTTGCTGGAATGGAAAAGGGTCTTACGGAATCTACTCTTGATCGAATTAAATTAAATGAAGCACGCATCCAAGCGATGGCAGATGCTATCCAACAACTGGTTCATCTTGAAGATCCTGTTGGAGAACTACTTGAGTCCATAACAAAAGAGAATGGCCTACAAATTGAAAAACGTCGTGTACCTATTGGGGTCATTGGTATGATTTATGAAGCAAGACCTAATGTAACAATCGATGCTGCAACACTTAGTCTAAAAACTGGTAATGCCGTAATTTTACGAGGAAGTTCATCTGCAAAATTCTCGAACAAGGTTCTTGTTGAAACTATCCATCGCGCATTAGCACACACTGAACTTCCATTAGACGCAGTGCAGTTGATTGAAGATACTAGTCACGAAACAGCAAAAGAACTATTCCATTTAAAAGAGTATTTAGATGTCCTTATTCCTCGTGGAGGAAAAGGATTAATTGATTTAGTTGTCAATGAAGCTTCTGTTCCTGTATTAGAAACTGGGGCTGGAAATTGCCATGTTTACGTTGATTCTAATGCTAATTATGAAATGGCCCTAAACATTATTATTAATGCAAAAACACAACGTCCTTCTGTTTGTAACGCTGCAGAAAGTTTATTAATCCAACAAGATTGGTTTAAAGAACATGGAAAAGAGCTTTTAATTGCTCTACAAGAAGCAAATGTTGAAATTATCGGTGACAAAGATGTTTGTCAGGTGTTACCTTCAGCAAAACTTGCAACTGAAGAAGACTACTCAACTGAATTTTTAACTCTAACAATTAGTGTTAAGGTTGTCGAAAATGTTTATGAAGCAATCAATCACATTAACAAGTTTGGTTCGAATCATTCTGAATCCATTGTTACAGAAAATCCAATTGCTGCACAAACTTTCTTAACTTGTGTTGACGCTGCAGCTGTTTACCATAATGCTTCTACACGGTTTACAGATGGTTTTGAATATGGATATGGAGCAGAAATTGGTATCAGTACTCAAAAACTACATGCTCGTGGACCAATGGGCTTACCTGCCTTAACATCAACAAAATACTTTATTTATGGTAATGGTCAAATAAGAGAATAAATCAGAAAAGGCACTTGAAACAAAATTTGTTTCAAATGCCTTTTCTTTATTAACGATAATATTTTAATAAAAATGTCTACAAGATTAAAAATTACACACTACTAGTTTCTGCTTTACAAAATAATTCTTCTAAAAGTTCTTTATTCATCTCGGCAAACTTCTCATTATGCGAGGAAACCATTCCGTATTGATCAGCTTGAGGATCAATATACTTTTTAGCGTTATTAACAGCAAGCACCGCATCTTGGAAAGTACCAATTAGTAAATTTACTTTGTCATCATAGGTAATAATATCCCCTGCACCAAAAATACCAGGAACTGATGTTTTACATTGCCCTAGACTAACTAAATAATAATCATCTTTACGAATTGGTTGAATATCATCTGCAAATGTTAATGATACTTCACGATTATACCCATGGCTAATTAGAACATCGTCAACTTGTAATTGATGTATCTCTCCATTTTGTGAAATAATCACTTGCTCGATAGCCGTTTTACTGTCATTAGAAATGACAGATTGAATTTCTGCATTTAACATGATTTCTACACCATGTTCTTTTAATTTTTCTACTTGAGATTCATGAGCAGTTAATTGGTCCTTACGATAAATGACAACCACTTCTTTGGCCACAAACAAAAGTTCAACTGCCCAATCAATCGCTCCATTTCCTCCACCTGATACAAGAACTCGTTTATTGCGGAAGCGTTCCAATCCTAAGATTGTATAATGTAGGTTTGACATTTCATACTTTTCTGCGCCTTCAATTTCAAGCTTAATCGGATTTAGAATACCTCCACCTACAGCAACAATAATAGTTTTTGAGTAATGGATTTCGCCTGTATTCGTTGTAATAACAAAGATATTATCTTTCTTTTCAATTTGTTCTACTTTTGTATTTAAGCAAATTGTTGGTGAAAAAGTATTCGCTTGATTAATTAAATTTTTAACGAACAATTGTGCTTGCATTGGTGGCTGACCACCAACATCCCATAATACCTTTTCAGGGTAGATATTTACCTTACCACCTAAGACAGGTTGTACTTCTATAATTTTTGTTTTCATATTTCGTAAACCACTATAAAAAGCACTATATAAACCAGCAGGACCGCCACCAATAATTGTTACATCATATAGCTCCATAAGAACCTCCCCAAATATCCAACCTAAAAACCCGATATTTATTCTCAATTATCTTAATGATATCGATAATGATAATTATTTTCAATATTAAATTGACAAATACATCAATTTTCTTATTTTTTATTTAACACAGTATTATTGTCAGACAATACTATCTATCCATTTTTGAATTGCCCTGTAATTGAATAAACAATAATCTTTGTACATAAAAGGATATTGAAATGACAGGAAGGAGTTGTCACTTGTATAAAGTTATATTGGTACTATCAATTTTATTCTTCCTTTCAGGTTGCTCACATTCAATTCAATCGGCTTCATCTAAAAATAACGTAGGAAAGGATGATCCACCACTTGTACAAGTAAAATTGGACGAATCTGTTTATACACTTTTACAAGGATCTTTTTGTTGGGGGGATAGCAGAACAGCAAGTTGTGTAGATTATGGTACGCCATTTGAAATTACTGAATATGTAGAGCCCATAAAAGTTTCAAGAGGGGAAAAAATTACTTTGTCAATGAAAAGAAAACCACTCGAACATTCCCTTACTTTTATCAATCTCACCACTAAGGAAACGGTGGAAATTGATTTAAAAAACAACCAATTTAAAGCCCCTACTGAAAGAGGCCTATATATTATTAATTTTTATGGTTTATGGGAAAAAGATGAATCGAACACAAGTGGAGATAGTTCCTATGTATTGAAAATTGTGGTGAAATAAAACATCTGTCTCCTAGATAGGTAAGCTAAATGAATGATATTAGTAATTTAATCGCATGATAAAAGAGGTGTAAATTGTTCTACACCTCTTTTATCATCGATTTGGATTATTGATTCGTTTCAGTATATTTGATATCAACAACTTCTTCAGTTTGATTATTAAAAGTAATATCGACATACACACCAAATTCAGTGTTATCATCTCTTTTTAACCATAATTTAAATTTTTCTACTGAAGTGACGGTCCCCACTTCCCTACCGATATGCAAATAATCGATTACATCGGCTGTAGGATACTTCTCCATCACCTTTTGCATCGCTAACCTTCCCCATTTTGCATAGGCGGGTATATTTTCTTGCGCACTCGTTATTTCGTCATCTGAAGGCACTGTCAATATCTTTCCAACCGTAATCGTACTTAAAACTAACAGCACAGAAACAGCTACTTTTAATTTCAACTGACCTCACTCCTTCTTTTGATTAGTGTTTTCTAATCGAAAGAGGTTATTCATTTATTAAATATGTATTAAATAACAATGAATGCACTCATATTCCATCAATTTTTGTTCATCCTAATGGAGGATCATATGCAAATTATTTTGGGGGGATATATATGAAACAATACACATCTTTAAATAGGAGCTTTATAAATGGAGAATGGGTTGAGGGTGAATCTGGAAAAACCTTTGATATTACAAACCCTTTTGATGATTCATTACTAACTACAGTAAAAATGGCTTCTAAAGAACAAGTAAATGATGCTTTTCAAGATGCATATAATGCGCAAAAAGAATGGGGAAAATCACCAGAATTACGTAGAAGTGTTCTAAAAAAAGCAATTACATACTTTGAGGAGCACAAGGATCAAATTATTGAGTTACTAATTGTTGAATCGGGAAGTAGCTTTATTAAAGCAAATGTTGAATATGGAAGTACAGTCGGTGTGTTGAAAGAAGCACTTACGACAGTCGATAAAGTCCACGAAGTCCGTACAGAACAATCTATTGTCCCTAATAAAGTAAATGAAATTCATCGCTTACCCTTAGGTGTTATTTCATCAATTGCACCATTTAACTTTCCATTATATTTATCAATGCGAACTATTGCACCAGCATTAGCTCTAGGAAATTCTGTGGTCCATAAAGCTGATTTACAAGTAAGCCTATCCTCTGGTTCTCTAATTGCAAAAGCATTTGAAGAAAGTGGAATACCAGCGGGTGTATTTCAAAGTATACTAACAAAAACATCCATCATAGGCGATTTAATGGTGGAACATCCAGTTGTACGACTTGTCAGCTTTACAGGTTCTACAGAAGTAGGAAGACATGTTGGAACCGTTGCAGGTGGATTATTTAAAAGAGTTGCCTTAGAGCTTGGAGGAAACGCCCCATTCGTTGTGTTATCTGATGCAGATTTAGACCAAGCTGTGAAAGCTGCTGTGTTTGGAAAATTCCTTCATCAAGGACAAATTTGTATGATTACAAATCGAATCATCATCCATGAGGATTTATACGATGAATTCGCAAAGAAATTTGTCGAACGTGTTAAATCATTAAAATACGGAGACCCTCGTGATCATGAAGTGATTATTGGACCGATAATCAATAAAAAACAATTAGAATTCTCTTCACAAAATATTGCCAAAGCGAAAGCCCAAGGAACTGAAGTACTTTTAGATGGCGAATTAATCGGAAATGTTTTAACTCCGACTATATTCGGGAATGTGAAAAATGATAGTGAACTTGCACAAACGGAACTGTTTGGTCCAATCGTCCCTCTTATTAAAGCATCTTCAGATGATGAAGCAATAGAATTTGCAAATCATACAATTTACGGTTTAAGTTCCGCAATATTTGCAGGTGATTTAGATCGAGCTCGAGAATATGCCCTTGATATCGAATTTGGGATGACACATCTAAATGACCAAACCGTTAATGATGAACCGAGAGCTCCATTTGGTGGTATGCGGGATAGTGGTGTAGGTCGCTTCGGTAATCCTTGGATTGTCGATGAATTTACAGTAACAAAGTGGATTTCCGTCCAAACTAAACCAAGGGAATATCCATTCTAAATATATAAGGATTTATATAAGACGAAATTTAGTTAAATTTAAAGCCTAAAAAACAAACATAGCATTTTCATCATTTGAAAAATGCTATGTTTTTTGCTGTAAAGAAAAACGAACCAACTTCAAAACTGTACTAGGCGTTAGTTCTTTAGAAGTATTTTTCCTTTTATCAAAGGATAAAACAAAAAAACCGCCCCGCGACCCCGGAAACGGTTTATGTAACCTTATATGCACACCTAAACTTGAAAAGTAAAGGTTTCTTATAAAGTTTTTCTTTTATCAAGTAACCCTCTGGCTTCTCGATAAAAGTGAGCTAACTATTGGGCATCTCTGTACACCATTAATAGCAGCCTATATGACAATCCTAAAATTTAGGTTTGTACCAAATTATAAACAAGCTTTAGCTTTTTCAAGTTGTAAGCGAACTTGATCAAAGCCTGTCCCACCTAAAGAATTACGGCGTCTTACTGCAGCTTCAGGAGCTAATACATCATAGACATCTTCTTCAATTAAATCACTTTCTTTTTTCATATCCTCAAGAGGTAAATCTAATAAGAAGATACCTTTTTGTATACAGGTAAACACAAGTTTCCCTGTAACTTCATGAGCTTCACGGAATGGCATTCCTTTTGTCGCCAAATAATCAGCTAGCTCTGTTGCATTAGAGAAATCACTATGAACTGCTTGGTGAAGTCTTACCGTATTTACTGACATTGTACGAACCATACCTTCAAAAATCTTCAGTGCACCTAGGATTGTATGAACTGTATCAAACATGCCCTCTTTATCTTCTTGCATATCTTTGTTGTAAGTAAGTGGCGTACCTTTTAGCACTGTTAATAATCCCATTAGATTTCCGTATACACGACCAGTTTTTCCGCGTATAAGTTCAGCCATATCAGGATTTTTCTTTTGAGGCATGATAGATGAGCCAGTTGAGAAAGCATCATCTAGCTCGATGAATTTAAATTCATCAGTAGACCAAATAATGATTTCCTCTGCAAAACGCGATAAATGTGTCATCAATAGAGATGAATTAGCAAGAAATTCTACAATAAAATCACGATCACTTACTGCATCCATTGAATTTGCATATACATTACTAAATCCTAATAGTTCTGCAGATTTTTCACGATCGATAGGGAAAGTTGTTCCTGCCATTGCTCCAGCACCAAGTGGTAAAATATCAATACGTTTCATTGACTCATTGAAACGCTCTTTATCACGTTCTAGCATCCAGAAATATGCCATTAAATGATGCGCAAAACTAATCGGTTGGGCACGTTGTAAATGTGTATATCCCGGAGCAATAGTTTCTACATGCTGTTCTGCTTTATTTAAGATGGTTTTTTGGAAAGCCTCGATCAAGTCTACTACTTCAACTACCCGTTTTTTCATGAAAAGGTGTACATCTGTCGCTACTTGGTCGTTACGGCTACGGCCAGTATGAAGTTTACCTCCAACCGGTCCGATTTTATCTGTTAACATTTTTTCTAAGTTTAAATGGATATCTTCATTTGCTACACTAAACTCGAGTTCTCCAGCTTCTGCTGAAATTTTTAACTCTGCTAGGCCTCCTAAAATTTGCTCTACATCTTTAGAGTCTAAAATTCCTTGAGCACCCAACATTGTTACGTGTGCAATACTACCTTCGATATCCTCCATTACTAATTGTTGGTCAAAGCCTATGGAAGCTCCAAATTCGTCTACCCAGCTTTCAGCAGACTTTTGGAAACGACCGCCCCATAATTTTGTCATCCCCTACACCTACTTCTATCAATCCTACCAGTTTAAACTGATAGGATTGAATCGATTTCCATAAACTAATTTTTAGTAACTACTTCTTTATTTTTCTTATTTACTTCAGATGCCACAACTGTTGGAAGTCCCCATAATTCGATGAATCCTACAGCAGAAGCATGGTTAAATTGGTCTGCTTTTGAATAAGTTGCAAGCTCTTCACTATATAATGAGTTTGGAGATTTACGACCTTCCACAATTGCGTGACCTTTGAATAATTTCACACGTACTGTACCGTTTACATATTTTTGAGTTTCTTTAAGGAACCCTTCTAATGCTACACGAATTGGATTGAACCATAATCCATCATAAATAACTTCAGATAGTTTTTGTTCAATAATTGGTTTAAAATGAGCTAATTCTTTTACCAATGTAATATCTTCTAACTCTTTGTGAGCTGTTAAAAGTACTTTAGCTCCTGGAATTTCGTATACTTCACGTGATTTAATACCAACTAGACGGTTTTCAACATGGTCAATACGTCCAATACCGTGTGCTCCAGCCACTTTATTTAACTCTTGAATTAAATCAGCAAGTTTCATTTCTTGTCCATTTATTGAAACAGGTTTACCTTCAACAAATTCGATTTCAACGTATTCTGGTGTGTCAGGTGCATTTTCTACAGAAACAGTTAAACCATATGCTTCTTCTGGTGGAGCTACCCATGGATCTTCCATTACACCAGCTTCGTTTGCACGTCCCCAAAGGTTTTGGTCAATAGAGAATGGAGAATCGATTGTTGCAGGAACTGGTACTCCGTGTTTCTCAGCATATTCAATCTCTTCATCACGACTCCAACCCCATTCACGTACAGGAGCAAGTACCTCTAAATCAGGATTTAATGCTTTAATTGAGATTTCAAAACGAACTTGGTCATTCCCTTTACCTGTGCAACCATGAGCTACTGCATCGGCATTTGTTTCGTTAGCAATTTCTACTAATTTCTTAGAGATAAGTGGACGAGAAAGAGCTGAAACTAATGGATATTTTTGTTCATACCAAGTATGTCCTTGTAATGAGATAAGAGCATATTCTTCAGCGAATTCATCTTTCGCATCAACCATGTATGACTCAATAGCACCTACTTGAAGTGCTTTATTTTTTACAAATTCAAGATCTTTTCCTTCTCCAACATCTAAACATACTGCAATTACATCCCAACCTTGTTCTTTTAACCAAGGGATTGCAACGGAAGTATCAAGTCCTCCGGAATAAGCTAATACTACTTTTTTGTTCGCCATAATCTAGCGCCTCCAATATTTCTTATGTATTTTTATACATTTTATTAATTGTTTATACATGAATGGTATCATTTTATAAAAATAAATTCAAGTGTATTTTTATAAAATATTAGATTTTTAAAACAAGTGAAATCTAAAAAATATAGAGATGTGTACTTATACTCTCTCATGTATCACTTTTTATTAAAGAAACCGCTTCCAAGCTTTTCTACTAAAGTTGGAGCAACTGCATAAAGTTTGCTACTTACAGACATAACACGAGGTAAATTTACTTCTCTTACTGGTTTATCAATTGTTTTCAGGACTTCCTTTGCCACTTTCTCAGGTTTTAATAAAAATTTCTTCATAGATTGTCGATAATTATTCGTTGAATCTGCTTTTTGTAAAAATGGCGTATCAATTGGTCCTGGATAAATTGCAGTTACCTTGATATTATAGGGAGCCAACTCCATTCTTAAACCATTTGCAAAGCCTGTAATGGCATGCTTAGATGCTGCATAAACACTTGCTTTTTTAGTTGATACTTTTCCAGCTTGTGAACCAATAAAGATAAACTGTCCAGATTGTTGTTCAATCATTTTCGGTGCCAAACGTTTTGTTAAGTAGATAGGCGCTTTAATGTTCACATTTATCATATTATCTATCTCTTCATCTAATAAACCGACAGCATTTTCAAAAGTACCAACTCCAGCATTAATAATTGCAATATTAATAATTGGAAGTTGACTACAAACCCTATCAATATCCTCTAGAATAGATAAATCCGCTTGGAACACTTTTGCCCCCATTCTTGACAGTGTAACTAAAGAGGATTCATTTCTGCCTGTTGCATAAACAATATAGCCTTTTTTAATACATTGCTCTGTAATAATTCGTCCAATTCCACTAGTAGCTCCTGTTATAAAGACCGATTTATTATTCATGATTTATGTATATTCCTCTCATTTAAGTTGATACTATATGTCCAAACTATTAGCAATAGTAAAAAAGAGTATAGATTATTCTCTATACCCTTTTAAGACTGTTCAATTCCGAGTAATTTAAACATTTCCTCTTTTGATATTAGGAAGTCAGATAAACTATACTGATCGAGCACTTGAATAAACGCATCTAAGGCTTCACGGAGTGCAAATTTCAACTTACAGGAAGGAGATAATTTACATAAATTATTTTCCTCATCAAAGCATTCAACGAGATGGAAGTCTTCTTCTGTATGTCTAACAACTTGTCCAATGTTAATCTCTTCCGGGCGCACTTTTAAACGTATGCCACCGCCACGTCCGCGGATTGTTTCGATTAACCCAAGTTGTCCCAAATCATAGGTTACTTTCATTAGATGATTCTTTGAAATATGATAGCTATCTGCAATTTCTTGTATAGTTGATAAACGATCTGACCCTTTAACGCCCAAATATAATAGCACTCGAAGGGAATAATCTGTATATAAAGTTAAGCGCACTTAAAACCACCACTCTTTCTTTCAATATTATACCATTGGATTTCGTTGTTTTAATAAAAATATCTCGAATTAAGGTAGTTTTAAACATGTATTTTACACACATCATTTGTGTCAATTTTTTAAACATGTATTTTTAATACTACTTTGTGGCAAAATTGTTAAAGATGTATTTGTGATATTGCTTTTAATTTTTTCGAGGCGTAAGATAACTTTTGAAAGGACGTGATCATAATGTTATCACAACAAACAATTGACATTATTAAATCAACAGTACCAGTATTAGAGCAACATGGAGTTACGATTACAAAAACTTTCTACAGTAACTTATTTAGAAAATTCCCAGAGTTATTGAATTATTTTAACCGCGCTAACCAAGCGAGAGGTCGTCAACAAACAGCATTAGCAAATACTGTATTAGCAGCAGCACAATATATCGATAATTTACAGGCGATTGTTCCAGCTGTTATGCAAATTGCCCACAAACACCGTGGTCTAGGGATCTTACCAGAACATTACCCAATCGTAGGGGAAAATTTATTAGCAGCTATTAAAGAAGTACTTGGTGATGCAGCAACTGATGAAATTATTAATGCATGGGCAGAAGCGTATGGCGTAATTGCGGATGTATTTATTTCAATAGAGGAAGATTTATATAAAGAAGCAGAAAAAGATGGTGGTTGGAGATTATTTAAACCATTTAAAGTATCTAAAATAGTAAAAGAAAATGAATTCGTTTCTTCATTCTATTTAGTTCCTGAAGATGGTAGTAAATTACCTCAATTTAAAGCAGGTCAATATATTACAGTTCGTGTAAAAGCACCAGGTGACGAATATACATCAAACCGTCACTACACATTATCACAACCATCGAATGAAAATGAATTCCGTATTTCTGTCAAACGAGAAGATGCAGTTGATCCTAAAGGTGTTGTATCTAATTACCTTCACGAACAAGTAAATGAAGGCGATACTATCGAAGTAAGTGCTCCAGCCGGCTTATTTACTTTAGAACAAAACAGTAATCCTGTTTTATTTGTAAGCGGTGGCATTGGCGTAACACCACTAGTTACAATGCTTCAAACAATGGAACTTGGACGTCAAGTGGCATTTGTACAATGTGCTCGAAACGAAAAAGCCGTAGCATTTAAAGAACAAATTGATAAAAAAGTAAATGAATTAAATGGTACTTACCGTGTATTATTCTCTGAACAAAATGGCTATGTTACGAAAGAAGACTTAGCACCATTTATAAAAGAAAATACAGAAGTATATATTTGTGGGCCTGCTCCATTTATGGAAACTGTTATTTCAATTGCTCGTGACCTTGGTGTTCCTGGTGACAACATTCACTTCGAATTCTTTGGCCCTGCAATGTCATTAGAATCTTTAGCAAATGCAAAATAATTATTAAAAAATCCACATGTAGAGCAATCAACTCTACGTGTGGATTTTTAGTTACGTGTATAAACGATTACCCCATTTATTATCTCTTCTGAAACAAGGCCATCTCTGACTAAACAGTCTAAGTATCCTAGTGTTTTTGACAAGGTTAACCCTAATTCAGTCTTATAATGAAGTGGATATAAGTCCATAGTTAACTCGATAACCGTTTTTGGACTATTCACATGCTGTATTAATTGTTGTAGGCGCATTTCATCCTTCTGTAAACGTTTGTCAATTAATTCATTTACCTCTACAATATTTTCTCCATGACCAGCATATACTTTAGCAACATTTAACTCACGTAAATGCATTAATGATTCTTGTTGTTGAATTAAAGCTTTTGGTCTTCTATTAGAAAGGTCTGTAGGTGGCTCAATTAATGGGTTTGCCGCGACCTGGTCTAATAACAGGTCTCCACCAATGACTTCATTAGAATATTCATCTAAATAAATTAAATGACTTTGAGCATGCCCTGGTGTATAAATTGCCTTCATCCCTGGATGACCAGGTACTTCATCACCATCAGTTAGGAACTTCGTTAGTGGTGTTGTACCATATAACTTTAAAGCATCTTTGGATTCTACAATTTTTTCAAGGTATTTCTCAGGAACAGCTTGTAATTTTAAATGCTCACGATAAAATTTCGTACGATACGACATAAATTCCGGTACCCTACGTAAAAAATGATCATTATATTCGTGCCCGATTATCTCTGCATCGGGAAAGGCATCTACCCAGCCCGCATGATCTGGATGGTGATGTGTTAATATCACTTGCTCTATATCTTCAAACTTGTACCCTGCCTCATTGACTCCCCTTTTTAAAGCAGCTAGTGCGTCTTCGGTTTTCGGACCCACATCAAAAATTGATAAACGATCTCCTTTTACTAAATAAGCATTTACATCTCCAATGGGATAAGGAGTTGGAATAACAATTTTATGTATTTTCATGGACAAGCCTCCTTAAATATAACTCAACGATTAAATTCTTATTCTGAATTGCTATTCATTCATTTTATCTCTTTTTTTGTATTTCGTCACGTATGTAATTGACAGAATCTAAAACAATGCATATAATTTTCATAATTCAAAAAATACCTATTACTATGATGAAGTCAAGTAAATTAATTTATGGTTGAAGAGAGTGCTATATTTGGTGCAATTAGCATAGCCCTCTAAATTAATTGAACCTACTTCGGAGTTGTCATGAAAACATGACCGTCACCTCTGCGATAAGGAGGATTTGAGTTGTGCCTTCTATAGGCAAACAAAGGTGGTACCGCGGAAATCTACAAGCGTTTTCGTCCTTAGTATAAGGACGAGGACGCTTTTTTATTGATACTTGAGGATCCTACATATAGAAATCCTTTAGATAGCATTTTCGTCCTTTGGATAATTATGGGATTAAGATATCATGATGGAGGGATAAATTATGGAGAAAATACTCTTTGTTGGTGCTGGTTCGATGGCAGAGGCACTAATGCAAGGTTGGGTAGAACAAAAAGTAATACCAAGCGAAAACATTTATGTAACAAACCGGTCAGATCAGGAAAAATTATTAATACTAAAAGAGAAATACGGGGTAAATATATTAGAGAATAATGAAGATATACGCGAAATGGATTTAATCATTTTAGCTATGAAGCCAAAAGATGTACAGTCTGCTATGGAAAGAATACAGCCCCACATTAGCAAAGATGCTTCTATTCTTTCGGTCCTTGCCGGCATCGCGATTCATACGATTGAAGACGGTCTAGGAAAACGCCCAATTGCACGTGTAATGCCTAATACTTCTGCAACTATAGGAATGTCTGCAAGTGGCATTGCCTTTAATGAACAGGTAAATGAACAACAAAAAGTATTATACTTACAAATGCTTGAAGCTGTTGGAATCGTCATTGAAGTGGAGGAAGATAAACTGCATGCGGTAACAGCACTTTCAGGAAGTGGGCCAGCTTATCTATACTACTTACTAGAGGCTTGGGAAGCTGTTGGTACAGAATTCGGATTAACAAAAGAGGTTGTGCGTAAATTAATGGTACAAACTATCGCTGGTTCTGCTGCTATGCTTCAATCTGTAAAGGAAGAACCAACTGTATTGCGTAAAAAAGTGACTAGTCCAGGTGGAACAACAGAAGCTGGTATAAATGCATTAGAAAGTAATCATTTTAACGAAGCCATCTATGCTTGTATAAAAAGTGCAGAGGCTAGATCTCGTGAGTTAGCAAAGGGGCAATAATTTATTGCTCCTTTTACTTTTACTCTAGACAAATTGTTCAATTACAAGATAAAACGCACTTCCGATTTTATATTTTTTGTTGAAAAATACGCCTATAATCAAATATTTCCTAGGAAATGTCGATTTTTACTATTTACTTTTGTCGAAATTCGTGTTTCATTTATTTTTTTGCTTCATCATTTTACATTAATCTCTTTTATTCTACTTAAATCTCACAAGCAATGTTGAATTTTGCATTCAGTTTCACTATTTCCTGTATATGCGCACCATATTAACTCTCAAATAATTGACCATTTTTCCACTCGTAATAAGAAAAATCATGGGCGATAAAACATTGAGGGAATATATCTTTTGCCTCATTTAACAACGTTTTTAGATCATTTGCCAAAAAGCGTGAACTAATATGATTTAATATTAAATGTTTAGCATTTGATTCTTTTGCTACTTTTGCAGCTTCAATGTTTGTAGAATGACCATAGCTTGCTGCTAATTGTTCCGTTTTATGATCAAATGTTGCTTCGTGAATCACAATATCAGCATTTTCACTTAAGTTTTTTGCAGATTCACAATAACTTGTATCCCCTAATATAGAGATGATAAACCCATTCTTAGCAGGAGCAGTGACTTCGCTACTTAATACAGTTCTTCCATCTTCTAGCGTAATATCTTCACCATTTTTTAATTTCCCTAATAACGGCCCTTTTGGAACGCCAAGTTCAATCGCTTTCTCAATTAGTAGTTCACCTTGAAGGGGTTTCTGCTCAATACGAAAGCCATAGCTAGGAATTACATGTTCAAGTAATTGTGCATGTACAACAAATTGATCATCTTCAAATATTACCCCTTCTTGAACTTCAACAAATTCAATTGGGTAAGTTAAATGTGTTTTTGATACATGGAAACATGCAGTAATCCACTCCTTTAACCCTTTTGGTCCATAAATCGTTAATGTCGTTTCCCCGCCTAAAAATGATCTTGAACTTAAGAATCCTGGTAAGCCAAAAATATGATCCCCATGTAAATGCGTGATGAATATTTTCTCAACTTTCCGAGGTCGTATTGTTGTATGCAATATTTGATGTTGTGTGGCCTCCCCACAATCAAAGAGCCAAACTGTTCCGCGCTCTTCTAAAAGTTTTAATACAAGTGCACTTGTGTTTCTTTCTTTTGAGGGCATTCCAGCGCCTGTACCTAGAAATTGTAGCTGCATTTATACTTCTCCCGTTCATACTAAATAGTATAGATTTTGGTCTATGTATCTTTTAAATCTTCTAAGAAATCTTTGCTAAAGCTTGTCTTTGAGGCATAACTTGATTTATCAATTTCAATCCCCTTTTGAATGGCTCCTTTACCAAACCTCTTCTCTATTTCGTCAATCACCTCAAAAATTGGTTCGTGTTTTGCATGTTCTTCGAAGTTAAATATAGATAACTGTTCGACCGATTGTTTTCGATCTATAACATTTGAAACTGTAACACCTAAAAGCCGTATAGGTGCACCATTCCAGGATTTATGAAAAAGTTCTAATGCTTCTTCATAAATTACATTTTTGTTATATATAGGATTTTGAAAGGTTTTACTTTTAGATTGGTTATGCCAATCAGCATCTCGAATTTGTATGCTAATTGTTGAACCACTCAACTTTTTCGCATCTAAACGTTCTGCAACTTTATCAGCTAATTTTAAGAAAGTTTTCTCTAAAACATCTATATCCGTTTCATCTGAAGGTAGCGTTGTGGAATTACCTACACTTTTAGTCTCATAGATTGAATTAGGATCCACTTCTCGGGAATCCTCTCCATTTGCACGCATTTTTAAACGTATACCATTTTTTCCTAACAGTTGCCGGATGTTAAAATCATCTATATGCGCTAATTCACCAATTGTATTAATTTTTAGTGAAGCAAGTTTTTTTGCAGTACTTTCCCCTACACCGTGCATTTCAATTACGGGTAATGGCCAAAGTTTTTGAGGAACATCACGTTTTCTTAAAACGGTAATTCCCATTGGTTTTTTCATATCTGAAGCAGTTTTTGCTAAGAATTTGTTTGGTGCAATTCCAATCGAGCAAGGAAGGTCTAATTCATGATAAATTCTCATTTGAATTTCCTTTGCTATTTCAAGTGGATGTCTTTTAGTTGCAATTTCTGTAATATCCAAATAACCCTCATCAATCGACACAGGTTCAATTAATTCTGTATAACTTCTTAAAATGGTAAACATCGCTTTAGAGGAGGCTCGATATTTGGGAAAATCAGGAGGTAATAGTATCAATTCAGGGCATTTCCTTAATGCCTCTCCTACATTCATGGTTGTATATATTCCTTTACTACGCGCTTCATAAGAACTCGTTACAATAATGCCACGCCTTTCTTTTGGGTTCCCTGCAATCGCAATCGCCTTTCCCTTTAAGTCTGGATTATACGCTTGTTCAACCGATGCATAAAAACTATTCATATCTACATGAAAAATAATACGAGTCTTTGTCATGCCCTCACCTCCTATTACCGAGTGTTTATATAAATATTATCACACAATATTTATCGATGCATTTTACAAGAAAATAACTTCTTACATCGAAAAAATATATAACAAAAAATGGCAAGGAAAAGAACTACTTTTCCTTGCCATTTTATTAGATTTGAGCTTTTGTTTCTTGCTCTTCAAGCCATTTTATTTGTTGTTGAACGAATTCTTCAGACAAATTATGAATTGCAATATAGCGATTGCGTTCATGTTTAGAACATTCAATCGTACATCCACCTAAATGTTTTAATTCATTTTCTTCTGAACTAATAATTTGTTTATTACATTCTGGATTAGCACAGTTAATGTAACGCTCACATGGTGTACCATCGAAATGATCTCTTCCGACAATAACATGCTCTACTTGGTTAATCGGAACAGTTAAACGCTCATCAAATACGTACATTTGTCCGTCCCAAAGTTGGCCTTTTGCCACAGGGTCTTTACCGTAAGTAGCAACTCCACCGTGTAATTGTCCTACATCTTCACCAATACCTTCACGTTTTAACCAACCAGAGAATTTCTCACAGCGGATGCCACCCGTACAATATGTTAAAACTCGTTTACCATCAAATAATTCTTTGTTATCACGAACCCATTGTGGTGTATCACGGAATGTTTCTACTTCTGGGCGAATGGCTCCACGGAAGTGACCAACATCATATTCGTACGTGTTACGAACATCTAAAACTACTGTATTGTCGTCTTGCATTTCATTTAAGAATTCCTCAGGTGAAAGATATCTACCTGTAATTTCGTGCGGGTTGATATCATCTTCTAAGCTTAGGTTCACTAGCTCTGGGCGTGGACGTACGTGCATTTTTTTGAACGCATGTTTATACGCTTCATCCACTTTAAATACGATACCTTCAAATAACGGATGATTTTTCATCATTTCCATATAGGCATTTGTATCTTCTATTGTTCCAGAAACAGTACCATTAATTCCTTCGTTTGCTACTAAAATACGACCTTTTAAATTCAACTCTTTACACGCCTTCAGATGCTCAGCTGAAAAAGCTTCTGGATCTTCAATCGTTGTGTAATGGTAGTAAAGTAATACTCTGTAATCCATCTATATTCCACCTATCATGTATATTTGCAAGATATATTGATAGTATATCTTTCGTTTTAAAGGCTTATCATAATTGATAAAACCAAATAAAAACAGCGGATATAATTATATATCACACTGTTGAATGTTGCAAAGGAAACTTCATATCCTAAGTATGAGAAATAACTATATCATATAGTTACCACTAATAGCATCATACATAAGTCTTATTTCTCAAAATAGGGTAGTACATTTTATATCTTTTAATAAATAAAGTCCATCCATTCCTTAACTCTTGGAATATTTACATGTTGGTTATATGATTGATCTTTTACATATACTTTTGTTGGTACATCCTTTAACGTTTCTAAAACTGCAGGTTTATCGTCAAAATAGTAATCTAGATTTAATTGTTTAATAATGTCAATCTTCTCTTGATCTTGCATACCACAGAAAAACTGATTATCAATTACAGGAAACCCCTTTTCTTTAACCCATTGACGAGTTCTCGAGCAGTACTCCTTTGGACGTGACGTTATATAGAAGATTTCATGCCCTTCATTCTCAAGTCTATTTAGCAAATCAACGGCATTATCAAATGCTGGGCAATCCGTAAAATAGATGTCCTCTAATAGACTATTCCACATTTGACTACCAGCAGTTTTATCTAATCCAAAAGCTTCATGGATTTCTACAGTTTTTAGTGCACGAAATACCTCAATTCCAACATTTCGGTTAAGCTTTTTATTATAAATATTAAAAGCGTGTTCCCTTAAATTAATGAGTGTATCATCTATATCGAAACCAAATCTCACAAATATCCAACTCTCCTATGAATATATTACAAATTGTGTCGCGAAGTTTTGTTCTTTTTCAATCTGAATCGCTTGTAGTTTTTCTACTTCTTTTTTTCGTTGTGTTGCGCATTGAATAAAGTCTAATTCATTCAGTGCCTCTTTTGTTAAAATAGATGCTAATAGATCCGCATCTTTCATCGCGCTATTCAAACCGAAAGCTCCAGTTGGTGTCATTGTATGAACTGCATCCCCAATTAAAGCTAATCCCGCTTTTCCCCAAGTATCTGTATAGTTACTATGTACATCTAATAGGATAAAATCCTGCCACGTTGAAATATGAGTTTCGACGGTTTCTTTAAGTTGCGGGAAGGCTTTAAGTAATTTTTCAATAAAAGGTGTAAATGGTTGTTTTCTTAGTTCATTATATGAACCTTCTTGAATATTCCAGCCAATTTGGATATACCCCTTCGCTTGAGTAAATAACGATATTTGCATATTATCAATGAGTGCCATTTTAATAGAAGGTTCCCAATTTTTAGGAGCAGGAATTTTTGCCCACAACAAATCGTATCCATGTTTTCGTATGGTTACATCTATTCCAGCCTTTTTTCGAACTGTTGAATACCTTCCATCAGCACCAATTACTAAATTACTTTCAATTAACACTTCTTCACCCTTATGACTCGCTTTTACCCCTTTGAAGCAACCCGCTTCATCTTTTAACAAATCCAATACTCTTGTGTTTGTCATTAATGTGAAATTCGGAAATTTGTTTGCTTCTTCCGTAATTACTTGCAATAAATGGGCTTGGGGTACATGAATCCCGAGATGCCCTACTTGTGGGTCAGGCAGAATCGTTTTAAATAAATTCCCATTCTCCCAGTATTCAAGCTTTTCCATACGGAGCAATCCTAAATCCTCACATTTATCGAACAAACCATGTTGTTTTAATATTGATTCGCCTTCTTCATTTAAATGTTCGCCACGAAATTCTTTGGCGATTGTCGGATGACGTTCAATTAAAATGACAGATATATTCTTTTTAGCTAATAAATAAGAAAGCAAAGCCCCACCTGGTCCAGCTCCAACTACACAAACTTCTGCAGTTAACTTCATTCTTGTTCACCCTTTGGATACGCAGTAATACATAAATCCGGTCCAAATTGTTCAATAGAGTCAAATTCTATTTGAAGCGCTTCATCCATATGATCAATATCGAGTCCAGCAAATGGGGTTTTCGAATTACGACCACCTAATACTTTAGGTGCGATAAATACTAAGAACTTGTTGATTAGTCCAGCACGTAGGAAGGATGCATTAATTTCAGCTCCACCTTCTACTAAAACATCCGTAATTCCCATTTTATATAGCTGATGTAAAGATTCTTCTAAATCTAATCCACATTCATTTTTTGAAACTGAAAGGATTTGAACACCCATTTCTTTCAATTTGTTCATCTTTGTTTGATCAGCTTCTGTATGACAAACAATAATTGTTTGAGCTTCGGTTGTATCAACCACATTAGCGTTTAGTGGGGTTCTTAAATCACTATCTAAAATAATTCGTATTGGATTTTTCCCTTCTCTATGAGGGAGTCTTGTTGTTAACGAAGGATTGTCTGCTAAAACCGTTCCAACTCCAACTAATATCGCATCTACTTCATGTCGAAGCTTGTGTACTTGAAGGCGAGCTTCTTCACTTGTTATCCATTTGGAATGACCGTTATGTGTTGAAATTTTCCCGTCAATTGTCATCGCAAATTTTGAAATTACAAATGGTTTGTTTGTTAACATATTATGAATGAAACGCTCATTTAGCTTACGTGCCTCTTGCTCTAATAAGCCCACTTCAACTTCAATTCCTGCTTCTATCAAAAGATTTATGCCCCGACCTGCAACAGATGGATTTGGATCCATTGTTGCTACCACAACACGACTTACCCCTGATTCTTTCACTAAATTAGCACAAGGAGGTGTTTTTCCATAATGAGAGCATGGTTCAAGTGTGACGTATAAAGTTGCCCCTTTTGCATGATCTCCTGCCATTTTAAAAGCATGTACTTCTGCATGTGGTTCACCAGCTTTACGATGTAAGCCCGTCCCAACAATTACACCATCTTTGACTAAAACTGCTCCGACACAAGGATTTGGATTCGTATTCCCTTTTGCTGAAGCAGCTAAATCCAATGCTAATTGCATATATTCACTGTCTGTCTTCATCACAACAATCACACACTCCTTACACAGTTAATTGCTTTTCTGGTATATGACCAGATTTTTTCACCTTTGTTTCCAAGTAATGACGATTTGTCTCTGTTAAACCGCCCCATAACGATATGTGGTCATGTGCAAGTAGTCCATGAGATTTCATCGCAGCCAGTTTCTTTGGATTGTTAGTAATCAACGTTACAGGTTTTCCTCTAAGCGTTTCAAGAACACGAATTGCTTCTTCATAATTTCGTGTATCATCCTCAAAACCTAATGCATGATTTGCCTCAACTGTATCGTAACCCTCTTCTTGTAGAAGATAAGCTAATGATTTAGAGAACAATCCGATACCGCGACCTTCATGATTCGCTAAATAAAAGATGGCACCACATCCATGTTCAGTAATCATCTTCATGGATTCATGGAGCTGGTAACCACAATCACAACGTTGGCTTCCAAAGATATCACCAGTATGGCAAATACTATGCATACGGATAATTGCATCATCCGCATTTGCAAAATCTCCATAAACCAGAACTGAAGATTGCTGCTTAGAGGCTAGCTCCGCATTTACAATCGATTTAAGGATTGATTCTTTTGTATTCACTTCTTTATCAACAGTTATCCATGTATACCATTGAAAAGTTGACTCAAAATCCCCTTGCTTAACTGGTAATTTTACTGGTCCTACTACACATAAATTTTCTTTATCATTAAACGAAACAATATTCATTTTATCTTTTAATACGATATTTACATCTGTAAGATTTTTCATTTATAGGTCACCTATCTCTTTTTTATCTTAAGCGAGTAATATTCTATTTCAACTTACTTTTCGTAACTAAGTTTATAATAATAAGCCTATTAGGTCAATTGTATTTACCGAAATATTATTATTCTTACTATTTTAATAAGATATAAGTTCGTACTATAAATATAGCTTATGTAGGAGATGAAATCAAAAGCAGGCATGCACACAAGGTGACTAGAATTTACTGTTCATATTCCCACATTATGACAAGTGTCACATTATGAATCGTTTTCATATGGTATATAATTTTAGTAGTACTATCGTTTTTAATGATGAGTAAAAAGAATGAACAAAGGAGCATCAAGTAATGACTAAAAAAATTGCTTGGATTACTGATACTTCAGCTCTCGTCGATCAAGACTTTATTAATAAATTTAACCTATATGTACTTCCCATTAATATTATTTTTGAAGATAGACCATATCGAGAAACAATTGATATAACACAAGAACAATTTTATGATAAAATGCGAAAATCTAAAGTTCTTCCTAAAACGTCACAACCAATTTATGGTGATATGGTAAACCTATATAAACGTTTAAAGGATGAAGGCTATACTTGTGGTATTGCCGTCCATCCTACAAGTGCATTATCGAATACGTTCAATAGTTCGGTTAATGCTGCAAAAGAAGTTGGATTTACCTTATATGCGATAGATTCAAAGATTGTATCATTTCCAATGATGAAAATGATAGAAACGGGACATTCACTAATTAAAAATGGATATTCCGTTGAATCTATTGTTGAGGAACTCGATAAAATGGCAAATCGCTCAGAACTTACGGGTATTCCAGCTAACCTAACTCAGCTCTATAAAAGCGGCCGTGTACCAGGAATTGCAGCTATTATCGGAAATTTACTTAATTTAAAAGTAATTGTTTCTTTCCAAAACGGTCGAGTTGGTCTAAAAGATAAAGTTCGCACGATCAAACGCGCTAAAGAGCATGTAAGCGGATATTTAAGACAACAAGCTAGTCGATATGTAATTGATGAAGTTGCTGTCGTCCATTGTCACAACGAACAAGATGCGAATCAGTGGAAAGAAGAATTACAAAGAGAATTTCCTACACTCAAATTTTTAATCATGCCTATTAGCGCTTGTATAGCTGTCCATACGGGCGAAGGAACAATCGGGTTAAGTTGGGTTCGTAAATGACTATATAAAAGAGGGCTTGGACAAAAGTAGAACTTCTAAATGAAATAGTGGAAATTCAAAATAAGAATCTGACACTAAATAAATTGATTGAAGTTTAGGGTCGAATGTAGCTGACGGCTACACCTTTCGCTGCAGAGCGAAGTAGAATCAAAGATGGGCCTCAAAGCTTCCTGCGGGAACAGAGCCTGAGACTACAGACTCTGGTACTGCCAACGGATGCGCGTACCCGAAACGGAAATCAATTTTCAGAACAACACAAAAGCACCATTTTTCTCGCTAGAAAAATGCGCTTTTCCACTTTATCCCAACCCCTTTAAATTCTTGCAAATTGATTATATACATCATTTAAAGATTCACAACCTAATTCCATTACTTTTTCTACATAGATTCGCCAAAGCTCAGCGGTCATTTTGGCATCACCTAAAGCATGATGTCGCTGAACCATCGGAATATTATTTAATTCACAAAGCTTTTCTAATGAAACATTGTTCAAATCTCTATCTATCAATTTATATAGAAAAGAAGTATCTACTATCCGGTGCTTGAAAGGGGTTTTAAATAACTTCGAGCTTACATGCTGCATAAAGTTTCGCTCGTGGGTTGCATGGTGTGCAACAAGTGTGGAATCTTGAATAAATTCAAAAAAGCTCATAAGAACATTCGGTAGGCTTGGTGCATTTCGCACGGCATCATTTGTAATTCCTGTTAGTTGGACAATTTCTTGTGGGATATCTTGTTCATAGTAAATAAGTGAATAAAATTGTTGTTCATCAATTATTGTTGTCCCTTGCATTTTAATGGCTCCGATTGATAAAATGGAATCCCCTTTTTCAGGTGAAAAACCAGTAGTCTCAATATCAAAAACTACTACCTTTAATTTATTCAACGGGCTATTCATCGCATCATCTTTATCCATTTCTTTTTGTAGATGCCTTAGATAAGCTATTTTTTGCGAATCCTGAATACCACCAATACCTCCATGTACACGCTTTCCTTGTATCCCTCTTAATAATTGCATAAATGGTTCAAATGCCATAACAACACCCTTTTCTTATGCACTCTTTGTACTTATTAATTCAATTACTGCATCGTGCAGTTTCTTCCCGTATTTCAATATCTGTTTGATCTCTTTTCTTTGTTCTCTCGACAAGTTTTTCAGATTTAAATAGTGGGTATCATCATATGCTTTCACATCAAATAATGAAAATCGATAATTCAACAATGATGTAAAATTTTCATAACAGTATTTAAGTAAATCTTTATACTGTACGTTTTCTTGTAACTTATTAATTCTTGCTATTGTAGATGTTTCACTTATGCCCTCTTTAATGGCTAGTAGTCGAATGGAATTCACATAAGGTAGAAATGCTGAGTATTTTAAATCTAAACAACCTTGATAAATACCATGTTGTTCGACTATAATTTGCCCCATCGGACCTATGGCATTTTTGACATGCTTTACATTTGAAACAAAACGTTTTAACAATGTTGGATTATTGTTTTGGTATTGATGGATGATTGTTTTTAATTTCTGGACATAATCACTTTCGCCATATAATGACCTTGCATCATAGAAAATTTGTAGATAACGAATAGATTCCCAGCTTTCTTCGCCCATCCACTTAGTCAATTGGTTTTCCCAATCTGAAATTGATTTACACCAGACTGGATTGGAACTCATGATATTCCCATTACATAAGGGATATCCAACAATTTCCAATCCTAAGGATATCTCTTCCCCTAGTTTCTTAAAATACAAATCATTCTCAGCAGTAGATTTCTCATAAATTATGCCATGATCCTGATCGCTAATAAGACCTTGTTCAAAACGACCGCCACTTCCAGTGATAAACCAAGTAAATTTACATGGTACTTCAGTTTGTTTCATATTCCCTATTGCAACTTCTAAAACCTTAAGCATCACTTGATCATGGAATGTGTTAAGTGAAACGTTATTTGTTAAGAATGCCGAAATATTCGTATTCTTCCATTCTTTAATCGACTCATACATTTCCAATGGTTGCACTTCCTTTATACAAAAAGCCTCTGACATACAGAGGCTTTTTGTTTAAGTATAAAGTTTTCTATTACGTAGTTTAAGAGAATTTTTCTTTTGTTGCAGCCGTAGTTAATTTTGCTTCCTCCAAAGCCATATGCTCTGGATAACCATAGCTACCATGTTCTGAAATATCTAGACCCATGATCTCTTCTTCTTCTGTAACACGAAGACCACCCATAACTTTATCCATGATTTTAAGTAGTACGAAAGCCACTACGAATGCGTAAGCTCCAGAAGCAACTACACCTAATGCTTGAACGCCTAGTTGTTCCCAGCCACCGCCATAGAATAAACCAGCTTTCCCCCAATCGATATCTGTCGATAAGGCTGGTAATGCGAATAGTCCGTTTGAAAGTGTACCCCAAACCCCTACAGTACCATGAACCGATAATGCAGCGATTGGATCGTCAATTTTAAGCTTTTCGAATAATTGCATACTGAATACTACCATTACACCGCCGATTAAACCGATCACTACAGCAGCCCAAGGTGCTACGAATCCACATGAAGCTGTGATAGCAACCAAACCAGCTAAAGCACCATTTAAAGTTGTAGGTACATCAGCTTTACCTGTTTTAACCCAAGCAGTAAACATTGCAGCTACCGCACCCGCCGCAGCAGCTAATTGAGTATTTAAAATAACATATCCTAAGAATCCATCAGCAACTCCGAATGTACTTGCTCCATTGAAACCGAACCAACCTACCCAAAGTACTAACACACCTAAAGTAGTATAAACTTGGTTATGACCAGCAAGGACATTAGATGAACCGTCCTTATTGTATTTACCAATACGAGGTTTTAAGATCACTGTTGCAGCCAAAGCAGCCATTGCACCAGTTAAGTGAACTACTGTTGATCCAGCAAAGTCTTGTTTACCGTGCTCAGCTAACCAGCCACCGCCCCAAATCCAATGTGCAACTACTGGATAAATTAAAGCAGAGAATAAAATAGCGAAAATGACATAGACTGATAGTTTTGCACGTTCAGCAAACCCACCAAATGCAATCGTAAGTGCTACTATTGCGAACATTACTTGGAATGAAAAGTCAACTGCTGGAGTCAATCCTCCTGCATCTGCTGCAGTTGTTGTATCTCCATAGAAGAAATTAGATAATCCGATAAAAGCATTTCCTTCTCCATATATAAAACCATAACCTACTGCCCAGAACACTAAAGTTCCAATTCCTGCTGTAAATATCGTTTTACCGGCTACGTGACCAGCATTTTTCATTCGAGTTGAACCTGCTTCGAGTAAAATAAATCCACCTATCATAAAGAATACTAAAATTGCACCAATCGCTACCCACAGGTTATCCATTAGTACTTGAACTGCTTCCATAAAACTCATTCTCCCTTCTAAAAAAAGATTCATCATGTTACGTTATATTATTCTATAATGTTAGGAAATGTAACATGTTTTATTTAACTTTATTTTACATGATAATCTTTTTATGTCAATACGATTCTCATAAATAATTTTCACAAATGTCAGAAAAGTTTACATCGTAGTATGAACAGTGAATCTCTAGGTATTTTGCAGTTAAACAATGATTTTTATAGCTTCTACATGTATGCGATTACATGAAATACAGTAAAATTTCCTTACGTAGACTATTTATTTATACCGATGAATTATGGGAGAAAAGTTCCGTATTAGTCATTACAACATTTTCAGTATGCAATATATAAAGATGTAACATTTCTTAACAATATTCATAGTGAAGTTGTATAAATATAAACTGTTTTCAATCTTAATTCCTTCTTACTTATTATTAAACAAAATGAAAGCTCTAGAGAGTTCTATTCTCCAGAGCTTTCACTAATAATTTAATTGAGTATTTTTACTTTTACTTGTTTACGTCCCCATTCAAGCGCTGCATTCCGTGTTGGAATAAAAACATCAATCTTATGTCCTTTTATAGCGCTGCCAGTGTCCGCTGCAATCGCTTCACCATATCCTTCAACCCACACTTTCGTGCCAAGTGGAATAATATTAGGATCAACAGCAATTACTTTTTGATTTGGATTGGATCTTAAATCTATTCCTATAGCAGTCGTACCCGAACATCCTTCACAATACGCAGTATAGGCGGTAGCTGTTACTGTAATTTCCTTAGTTGATGCTTGTCCTTTTGTTGAACTTGCTACTGTTTGTTGATTCAATGCTACATTATTAACATGCTTTTTACTTACCTTTTCTCCTTCTTCATCCTCATGAAGAAGGATCTCTTCACCCGGATGGATTGTATAGTCCAATAGATTATTCCATTCCATTAAATCTTCTAATTCTAAATTATAATTGTAAGCGATTCTGAAAAGGGTATCTCCCTCTTGAACTTGGTAAATTTCTGGTTGAACGGTTTTATAAAAAGTTGTATTACGATCTAAATCATCCTTATTTAGAGACTCGTCCCATTGACCAGTAATGATTAACCTTCCCTGATCATCATCTGTATGCTTTATGGCACGATCAATCTCCATTCCGGATACATGTATTGTAGATACTGAATACACGATAAATAATATTATGATAGATAATTTTGTTTTCAATTTTAGTCCTCCTGACAATTAAACTCGTAATTTATATCAAAGTTACGAATTAAGTACTGTCCGTGGAATGACATTATTATACATATTGATATAAAAATAGAAATAAAATGTAATATTTGTAATAAATGAAATAATTATATAATTTTTATATATTTTACCAACAAAACTACAAAAAATGGATTTTTGCGCAAATTAAATCCATTATTTGTTACTCTTTCTAAAGTATGCACTACCAATATCCTAATTTTTTTCAATATACATTTCGAGTAGATTCACTTCGTGATACAATGAACAATAAAAGTATTTTGTTTACATGTTAATACATATAGAATGTATCAAATAAGAAAGGTGGCCTAAAGCATGAAAATAAATGTACATATTATCGCACCATATGAAGCTATGTTATCTATTATTAAAGAATGTACGCCACTTTTCCCCGAAATGAATATTTCTACTTCCGTAGGCGAATTACAGGCTGGTGCTGATATAGCGTTATCTAAAGAATCGCAAACAGATATTTTCATTAGTAGAAGTACCACAGCAAAGCTCATTAAAGAGGCCGTAAAGATTCCTGTTATTGATATGAATATTACAGGATACGATATGATGCGTTCACTTTCATTAGCAACAAATTTAAGTGAGAAATCCGCGCTTATCAGTTTTCCTCATATTATAGGTTTTGCTCAATCAATTATTGAGATAATGGAACTTCCAATTCCTGTATTTGAAGTTAAACATATTGACGAAGTGGCACCTTTAATAGTGGATTTAAAAAACCAGGGGTATAAACAAATTATTGGTGATATTAATATAAGTAAAACAAGTGAGATATATGGACTTAAGGGATTTTTAATTCATGCTAGTAAACAAACTATTATACAGGCTTTAGAACAAGCAAAAGAGTTATATCATTACACAAATAAAGTCAACATTCCAAATGAAATCTTTGAGAAAATTGTTCAGCGTAAATATAAAAATATTGTTCTTCTTGATAATGAAAATAATATTGTATATGAATATTTTTCAACTCTAGAGTTAACTCAACAGATAAAGGACCAATTAGACATACTAAATACTGAAATTAATTCAAAAAGAGTAAAAGCGACAAAAAAATATGCACTTGAAGATGTAATAATTGAAATCAATGGTCATTTTATACCTAAATCTTGCTATAAATTATTTATCTTTCATAAACATGAACAGCTTTTAAATCAAGAAGGCTTAACAGTACATACTGAAAATTTATATCAACCTTTAATTGCACATTCAAAAAAAGCACAATTTACGTTACAACAAATTAAAGCTGTTTATCAAAATAACGAGCCGATCTTACTTATAGGTGAAAAAGGAACTGGAAAAGATTTTATCTCAACTTATATTCATTTCCAATATGAAGAAGGATTGCTTTTAACAATCAATCTCGAGAAATACGACGTTCAAAAGTTAGAAGAAATTCCTTTAAAACATGTTCGTACTATAAAATTTAAAAATCTTTCCTTAGTGAAAGAAAATCATGAAAAAATATCTGCTTTTATTAACAAGTGCATCAATTTAAAAATACACGTTTTTATTTTACTGGAAAATAGTAACCAATTTGAGCGCTATTCTTGTATGATTTCAAATATAGTAGAACTACCAACCCTAATGGATCGAAAAGAAGATATTTGTGCATTTGTACACTATTTCTTATCAACATTTCATGAAAAATATGGGACAATTGCTGTGAAAATTAAAGAGGAATCATTATCGTTACTTAGTGAGACCATTTATCCATTTAACATTGATGATTTACGATTTATCATTAAACAAATTGTATTAAATGAAAATAATCTCGTTATACAACATGAAACCGTTGAAAAAGTTTTAAATGTAGAAAAACTTACACTTAAAGCACTATCTTTAAAGGGTACATTGAAAGATATTGAAAAAGAAATTATTGAACTCGTTCTTAAGGAAGAAAATTTCAATCAATCTAAGACAGCTGAACGGCTTGGAATTAATAGAGCGACTTTATGGAGGAAACTTAAAGAATAACCTCACAGGACATATCCTATAATCATCATGCTCGTCTATACTGCTTTTGATTAGTGTGCGAAACAGTCAGGGTATACCTTTTTTATGAATTATGGACACCTCATGTAAACAAAGTCTAGTATTCGACTTTGTTTACACTACTTAATAGCTTTATAAACCTTTTTTAACGAATAATATTGTCATAGCCATCAATAATGACGATGCCAATCACTATATTCTAGTAGGGCTTCATTAACCTTCACAAGTTCTTTTATGGATTTCAATTCAGTAGAAAACAGTTCTATTTACGATATATTATTGAATACCCCTACTTCTCTTATTACTTAATAAAGATTTCTATTTACAAAAGATTTGGCAATGGGTGTTGCTCTACTGCAACAATTTCCTGTAGTAAGCTTTCGTTTTCATAAAAAAATGGTTATCCCTATCGAGATAGCCATTTCAAATAAGTTTATTAGTTTATGAAGTCATTCTTACAGCTTGGAAAAATATAAATACCTTGAATCAAATTGTAGTTATAATATTTTTGAGTAAATTTTGCTTGGTATAAGTATTCCAGTAAACATATTTCATCTTCATCTGCATCACATAATACTCCCGAGACGCTTAGTCCATTTTTAAACGCAACGCCAATCGGCTGACCAATTAGTAGTTTGATTTTATCAAGCATCGACTAGCTCCCTCCTTCCTCTATTTTATGAGAAGGGAAAATAGCCTATTGTGCGAATGACTTATATGAGTACTCATTTTTAAACATTGGAATTTAGTTATTAATAAAGTCTACAAGTTTATATTTTTAATAATCAGTCAACAAGAGCAATAACTCGTACACCTAGCGCTTGTTAACGGTGGCCAAAATTATTTTTTCAACCTTCAGATTGCTATGTAATATGCATCCAAATTCATAAAAAGATCTCGTTTATATCTAATAAACGAGATGGATTGATTAACTTTTTTTAGTACCTCTCAGCAGTTTCTCAAATCGTTGCATCATTGGGTCTATTTTAGGAGTGAACTTGTAAGGACTTTTCTCCATTGCAAATTCTTCTGCGGTAGACATAGGCGTTTGAGAATCGAAAGTTAACTTTTCATTAGCTGTTCCTGGCGGATTATTTAATGTTTCCTCACCATCGAAATGTGGTGTCGCTTCAACATGTTGATTTTCTGAATTTCTTGGCATGGTATTAACTCATCTCCTTCTTTGTTTAATATGATACAAGACCCTATTTTTATACAAATCCCTTTTAATATGTAACAAAACCTACCATATGAATTTTTTTTACAAATAATATTTCCTACACTTTGGGATAAGCTAAAAAATAGAAAATTTTAAAAAATACTTTGACATAGTCTTGAAAATAAGGTAAATTACCAAAGGGCGAACAATTAAGCCGCATTTTAAAATAATATTCGTGATTTAGGGGTGTTTTGTTAGTGGATAACGTTTTTGATTATGAAGATATTCAATTAATTCCAAATAAATGTATCGTAAATAGCCGTTCAGAATGTGATACAACAATCATGTTTGGTGGCCATAAATTTAAATTACCAGTTGTACCTGCCAATATGCAGACAATTATTGATGAATCCATTGCAATTAGATTGGCTGAAAACGGTTATTTCTATATCATGCACCGATTCAATCCAGAAACACGTGCAGAATTTATTAAAAATATGCATTCTCGCAATTTAATTGCTTCTATTTCTGTTGGTGTTAAAGAAGAAGAATATACTTTCATAGAACAATTAGCTGTAGAAGAATTAATTCCAGAATTTATTACCATTGATATCGCACATGGTCATTCAAATGCAGTAATCAATATGATTAAACATATTAAATATCATTTACCTCAAAGTTTCGTAATTGCTGGAAATGTTGGAACACCTGAAGCAGTTCGTGAACTTGAAAATGCAGGGGCTGATGCAACTAAAGTTGGAATTGGACCTGGTAAAGTATGTATTACGAAGATTAAAACAGGTTTTGGAACTGGTGGTTGGCAGTTAGCAGCACTTCGCTGGTGTGCAAAAGCTGCAACAAAACCTATCATTGCTGATGGGGGTATTCGTACAAATGGAGATATTGCAAAGTCTGTACGCTTTGGTGCTTCAATGGTAATGATTGGGTCACTATTTGCAGGTCATGAAGAATCTCCTGGTCAAACTGTTGTAAAAGATGGAAAAATGTTTAAAGAATACTTCGGTTCTGCTTCGGAGTTCCAAAAAGGTGAAAAGAAAAACGTTGAAGGTAAAAAAATGTATGTGGAGCATAAAGGTTCATTAATGGATACTTTAGTAGAAATGGAACAGGATTTACAATCATCTATTTCTTATTCTGGCGGAAACAAGTTAGATGCAATACGTACTGTCGATTATGTAGTAGTGAAAAATTCTATCTTCAATGGGGATAAAGTCTATTAAGTAACAAAAATCAAAACGAATGGAATTTCATTTCGAATGAAATTCTATTCGTTTTTTGGTTGCAAAAATACTTACTCACGGTTACTATTCACCTACACCCTTCTGAATCGTTTTAAGAAGGATTGAACACGCTCGTTTTCTGAATGCTCTAAAACTTCACTTGCTGTTCCTTGCTCCGCGATTACACCTTGGTCTAAGAAGAGTACCTTATCAGCAACATCAAGTGCAAAGTCCATTTCGTGAGTAACTAGTACCATTGCCATCTCATCATTAATAGCGATATCACGAATAACCTCAAGAACCTCACCTACTAATTCTGGATCGAGCGCTGAAGTTACCTCATCAAATAGCATGATTTTTGGTCTCATTACTAAAGCACGAGCCATTGCTACGCGCTGCTTTTGGCCACCAGAAAGTTGCGATGGATAGAAGTCTAATTTATTTCCTAGTCCTACTCGGTCAAGCATTTTAATAGAGCGTTCACGAACTTCTTCTTTATTTTCTTTTTTTACGTGTACTGGAGCTGACATACAATTCTCTAATATCGTCATATGGGGGAACAAATTGAAATGTTGAAATACCATCCCAATATCTCCACGTACTTCTCTTAAATGTTTCTCATTTGCACGAACTTGGGTTCCACCTTTGTCCATCTTCCATAAATTTTTCCCATTAACCAATATGTCACCTGATGTAGGTTCCTCTAAAGTCATTAACAACCGAATAATCGTTGTTTTTCCTGAACCACTCGGACCAATTACGGCAACTTTTTCACCTGGATGGATATCTAGATTGATGCCCTTTAATATCTGTACATCTCCAAAGGATTTTGTGACATCACGATATTGAACGATTGGTTCTGTATTTAAAAGTATTTTTTTATCGTTATTTTTCACTAAAGTTTCAGACAATATGATCACTCCCCTTAAGATTCAAGCTTTGCGTTGACTTCTTGTTGGATTTTTTTAATATCGCATTCTTATCGAAACGTGTATTCAATTTCACTTCTAATTTTTTTATTAATATTGATGATGGATAACTTAATAATAGGAAAATTATACCTACAATTGTTAATGGCTCTAAATAAGCAAAGTGTAAAGCACCATAGGAATTTGCCATGTATAGAATTCCTCCTACACCAATTGTCGATGCTAACGGCACTTCTTTGAACATAATAATGAAATAGTTTCCTAGCATTGGAATTGTTGGTGGTATGGCTTGAGGTAAAATAATATTTTTCCACTTATCAATCGTTGAGAAGTTCAGTGCAGTTGACGCTTCCCATTGCCCTTTGTCAACACTATCAATTCCTGATCTATAAATTTCACCGATATACGTACTATAATGAATACCGATGCCAAGTACGGCACATGTAAAAGGTTCTAACGTAACACCAATACCTGGTACCATTGGCCATGCATAATAAATGAAAAATAGTTGTACAAGTGGCGGCGTAGATCGAATAAATTCCATTATCCATGTAACCAGCCAAACGATGGACTTACTTGGAAAGCGCCTTAAAAAGATCCATACAAATCCGAAAAGTAATGCAAATCCGAAGCAAGCAAATGTTAACCCGACAGTTAAACCTAATCCTTTAAGGATAAATGGTAAGGCTTCAAAAAATGTTTCCCATCTGAAGTTTGAACTCATTGACTAGCCACCCCTTTCTTAGATAATATTTCTCCTTTTCTTGTCAACCATATGAATGGTAGTGCCAGGATGAAGTACAATAATAAAATGACTACATAAACTAACGGTGCTTGGGATAGATTCGTACTTCTCATGATATCCCCGTAATATAAAATATCGCGCATACCAATTAACGAAACCAGTGAAGTAGCTTTCATTATTTGAATGGTATAGTTTCCAACCTCGGGTAACATCATTTTTATCGCTTGAGGTAAAATAATGAGTCGCATTCTTTGGTAATTTGACATATTTAATGCAATAGCTGCTTCAGTTTGCCCTTTATCTACAGCTAAAATGGATCCACGAACAACTTCTGCTAAATAAGCTCCATAGTTTAGTCCAATGGCTATGACACCTGTCCACCAGTTTGATCCTAATTGGATTCCAAAAAGCATTGGAATAGCGTAATATAACCAAAAGAGCTGTACGATAAGTGATGTACCACGGAATACTTCTATATAAATACCTGCCACTTTATTGATTAGAAAATTGTTCGATGTTCTGGAAAGTCCTGCAATAAAAGCTACTATGTAGGCAATAATTGCTGAAGCTAGTAATACCGATAGTGTGATTCCTAGGCCTCTTAGTAATTGTGGAAGTATTTCAATAATGGCGCTAATATTGATCATTCCTTTCTTTTTCGAATATTTTGATATCTTAAACTCTTATGAAAAAATAGGGACATCTTCTCCTTTTGAGTTTGTCCCTATAATGAATTTATTGCTAAGACCTCTCCAATCTGTTTAACTTTTTCCACCACAGATTTGTTCAGTAGTAATTGATCCTACTTCTACCATATTACTAATTTCACTAAATCCACTTTCTTCTAGGATTTTAGCGATTGTTCCATTTTCTTTTAATTCTGCCAGTTTTTCATTATAAGCATCACGTAATTCTTTATTTTCTAAGTTAAATGCAGCAGCTCCATAACTTGGAACTCCATCTACGTCTGGTTGTTCAAAAGTTTCAACAAATTCTAATTTATCAGTGTTAGCAGATTCTAATGCCATTTTTACAGTCATTTCTGTACCCGTTGTTGCATCTGCACGTCCTGCTTGAACTGCTGAAAATGTTGCAGGAATATCTGGAGCTGTAACAATTTGATCAGGACTTACTCCTTCTTTTTGTAGGAACTCAATTTCAGTTGTTCCTTCCATTACAACAACCTTTAAATCTGGATTTGCAGCAATATCTTTATAGCTTTGTAGTTTTTTCGGGTTACCTGCAGCAACGATTAACCCTTCACCATATTTCATTTCTGGTTCACTAAATAATACTCGTTCACAACGATCCGCTTTGATGGCCATCCCAGCTGTAATGACATCGAATTGTCCAGCTTGAACCCCTGGAATTAATTGGCTAAAGTCTGATAACTGTGCATCGACATTTTCAATTCCAAGTTCTTTAAAGACCGCCTTTGCAATTTCAACATTGGCACCTTTTAGAGTTCCATTTTCTTCATAGGCATAAGGTACCTCATTTGCAAAACCAATCTTCACTTTACCTGCTTCTTGTAATTGTTCTAATTTATTACCACTGTCACTACCAGAGGATTTCTCTCCAGCTGCATTACCTTCACTACCACAAGCTGCCAATACAATCATGACAGCTGCTGCTATAAATGTTAGTACGATTTTTTTCATAAAAACCCTCCCTATTTTCATTCTTGTAAAATTGCAATCTATTTTTGTTAGTTAGTATGGTTAAGCTTAAAACATACAACTTTTAGTTCAGTCATTTCTTGAATTGAAAATGCTACCCCTTCTCTACCGATACCGGATTGCTTCATACCGCCAAAGGGCATAGAATCGATTCGAAAATCACTGCTATCATTTACCATGACTCCACCAAATTCTAGATCACGAATCGCTTTAAACGCATTATCTAAATTTTGTGTAAAGATGCCTGCCTGAAGTCCATATGAAACATTATTAGATTTTTGAATGGCTTCATTTAAATCTTTAACACGATCAACTATTACTACCGGTCCAAATATCTCCACTTGTGCAATTTTACTATCCGCTTCAACATTTGTTAGGACAGTTGGTGTGTAATAAGCTCCATTTCTTTGTCCACCGCAAAGTAGTATGGCACCATTTTGAATTGCCTCTTCTACTAAGTTCTCGATTCGAATGGCTTCTTTTTCTGTAATAAGCGGACCCATATCAGTCAGTTCGGATAATTTATCACCTGTTAGAAGTTGACTCGTACGGTCTACTAATAATTCTTCAAAAATGGAATAAATCTCTTCTTCGATATAAACACGCTGTACACCTAAGCAATTTTGACCAACAGCCCAAAATGCTCCTGATACGATGGATTCTATCGCTTCACGTATGTCTGCGTCTCGCAAAACGATAGCAGGTGAATTTGAACCAAGCTCCATACCTAATTTTTTAATACCTGCTTTGGAAGCGATGGATTGTCCAGCCTCATATCCTCCAGTAAAGGAAATCATACGAACTGCCGGATGAGTTACTAGGACATCTCCAATTTCTTTGGAATGACCAGTAATAACTGACAGAACCTTTTTCGGCAATCCAGCTTGTTCAAATGCTTCTGCAAGCAATAATGCACTTAGTGGCGTAACAGTAGCTGGCTTTACAATAATTGCGTTACCCGCTGCGATTGCTGGTCCTAATTTATGTGCTACTAAATTTAATGGATCATTAAAGGGAGTAATTGCAACAATTAAGCCAATAGGGAACCTTTGGAAGTAACCTACGCGATTCTGATTACCTTCCATTTGGTCAAAAGGAATTGTTTCCCCATGAATTCTTCTAGCTTCTTCTGCACTGATACGGAGTGTTTCAATACAACGTTTTACTTCTTTGCGAGCTTCCCGAATTGTTTTACTACCTTCAGTAGCAATTGTTTCGGCAAAAAGTGATTGTCTTTCCTCAATCCAATTAGCAGCATTATTTAAAATACGCATTCTTTCAAAGGTCGATAATCGGCTCGCAATCTCTGCTCCTTTTACACCTTCTTGGATTGCAAGAAGAGCATCTTCTTTTGTTGCTGCAGGTACTTGTGCAATGATTTCTCCATCTTGTGGATTTTCAACATCAATCATTTCACTACCTGTTACCCAATCACCGGCTAACAACATTCTCCTCTGTAATAACGTCTTTTCCATAAACACCCTCCTCAACAGATTGTCGTGTACGATGGATATTGATTAAGTCAATCAAAATCGAAAACCCTGTCTCAACCTTACCAGCGCCTGCTCCAATAAGAGTAATTGGGCCTGCAAGATCGCAAGAATAAGTAATGGCATTTGTAGCACCTGAGATATTAGCTAATGGATGATCTAAAGAAATCATTTCTGGTTTTACAGAGGCAATAATTTTATCTTCTACTTTTTTCAGTTTCGCAAGAAGCTTCCACGTTTTTCCTTCCGCCTTAGCCTGTTCAATCTGCTCTTTTGTAATGTGAGAGATACCTTGACGTTCAACATCAGTAATTCGCAGTGGTTGATTTAGAACAACATTTGATAAGATAACTATTTTATAGAGAGCATCAAAACCTTCTACATCACTTGTAGGATCTGCTTCTGCAAATCCTAGTTTTTGTGCTTCCTTCAAGGCTTCTTCATAAGAAGAACCCTCTTCCATACGAGTTAGTATATAATTTGTTGTACCATTTAAAATCCCTTGAATCTCTGTAATATCATTTCCGGCTAATGAGGTAATTGGCATTCTTAATGCTGGCGTACCACTCATTACAGAGCCTTCATAGCCCCATATCACCTGATTTTTTTCTGCTAAAGTTTGCAATTCAGAATATGCTAAAGCAACTGGTCCTTTATTGCTCATAATGACATTCTTTCCATGTTCAAAAGCGCATTTACAATGGTCAATTGCTGGCTGACCCGTTTTCACATCGGTAAATGTTACTTCAACAATTGTGTCAGCGTTCGAATTTGCGATTGTTTCAAAACTATTCAATCCGCGCACTAATCCAAGTTGATCTGGATAAGCTTCCAGATTTCCTGTTTCCTTTACTGTTGACAATAATGCATCGATTGAAAGTCCGTCTGGATGATAGAGCGACCCCTTCATCATGTCACTAACTGCAACGATTGTTGCGTCAAGCCCAAACTGTTCTTGAAGTTGCTCCTTTTTACTTTGAAGTATCTCAGCAAATCCTTGCCCAACTACACCAAAACCTAATAATGCAATACGATGTTTCACTCTTTATCTTCCTCCTTCCAATTGCACAGCTTCATTTTCATTATTCAGAAAACTTTGCGGGAGTTGTGCAATCCCAAGCAAATAATTTAATAGTGTTTGAGTTAAAATTGCCACTCCTATCGGTAGGCATCTTTCATCAATATCAAAAATCGGAGTATGAAGATCTCGCTTCACTCCATCCGGAATTGAACATCCTAAGAAAACCATGGATCCAGGGACTGTTTTCGTCATATGAGAGAAATCCTCTCCTCCTAGTCCGAACGGAATATCTAGTATATTCATTGTTGGATAAAGATTCGAAACAACATCCTTTAACGCGCTATTCACTAATGGATCATTATATAAAGCTGGTTCCCCATGGGTAACTTCTAATTCATATGAACCCCCGAACGCTTCAACAATTGAGAATGCTTTTTCTAAACGTTGCTCCAATTCAATGCGTACTTCAGGTGTATAGCTTCGAAGAGTTCCTTGTAAAAATACTTCATTTGGAATAATGTTACTTGCAGACCCTGCTTTAATCTCACCAATACTAATAACTGCTGCATCTAATGGAGAAATACTTCTTGAAACAATCCCGTGAAGAGATTGCATTACTGGACCCAACATCCATATTGGATCTGTTCCAAGATGAGGATAGGCACCATGGCCACCAGTTCCTAAAATTTTCGCCTTAAATACGTCAACATTCGCCATACTATAGCCATCATGAATACGAATCGTTCCAACTTCGTGTTCTGGATCCATATGTAGTGCAATTATGCTATCTACATCTTTTAGTGCACCTGCCTCTATTAAATAGGGAGAGCCTGTTTTACCAAATGCATCTGTATTTTCTTCAGCAGGTTGAAAAATAAATTTTACAGTTCCTTCAATATCTGTAGTTTTCCAAATATCACCTAATATTGATGCAACTGATAGTGCAATTGCAGTGTGGGCGTCATGCCCACATGCATGCATGACGCCTTGGTTATTAGAAGGAAATGAATGATTCGTCGTTTCAAAAATGGGAAGAGCATCCATATCAGCTCGAATGGCTACTGTTGGTCCTTTTCCTCTTGATAAAGTACCTACTACATCGGTCTCTATCCCTACCCCCTTTTCCACTTGCATCCCTTCAATATTAGAAAGATGCTCGTAAACTAAATTTGAAGTTTCATATTCTTCAAAACTTAATTCGGGATTCTGATGAATCTGTCTACGTAAACGAACGATTTCATCTGTTAATTTATGAACATATTCAAGAGTATTCATTTCCATTTTCTTCACCTTCTTAACTTAAACTGTTACTGTATTTTCTTTTAACAATGCAAAAGCTTGTTCTAAATCCTGGATTAAATCTTCTGTATCTTCAATACCAGCAGAAATTCGAACTAATCCTTCTGCAATGCCCACTGCTGCTCTTTCTTCTGGTGTACATTCAACATGGCTAGTTGTTCTAGCAGGACCGTAAGTTGTTTCAACAGCACCTAAATTCGCAGCACGGTTTGCATATTTTAAAGCTGGTAATAAAATTCTTACTGCATCCATACCGCCTTTTAATGAGAAGCTTAGCATTCCGCCAAAACCTTTCATTTGTTTTTTAGCGATATCATGGTTTTTATGTGTTTCAAGACCTGGATAGAAAACATCTTCTACAAGTTCTTGTTGTTGTAGATATTGTGCAATTGCTAGAGCATTTTTCTCTTGTTGTCTAACACGTAATTTTAATGTTTTCATTCCTCGTAATAATAGATAGGCTGCCCATGGATCTAGAGTTGCTCCATTAATTTCACGATAATGATAAATTGGTTCAATTAATTCTTTCGAACCGCAAACAACGCCACCTAAAGCATCTGCGTGTCCTCCTAGGAATTTCGTAGCACTGTGTAGTACTAAGTCTGCTCCAAGTGCAAGTGGGTTTTGATTAATAGGCGTAGCAAACGTATTGTCGACAACAACAATTGCACCTGCTTCTTTCCCTTTTTTCGCCATTCTTTCAATATCAGTAATTTTCACAGTAGGATTCGTTGGAGTTTCTAAGTAAAGAATTGTACAGCCCTTTTCAAGTTCTTTTTCAATTGCTTCGTGATCACCAGTTTCACATAAAGCAACTTCAATGTTTAATTTTGGTAAGAACTCAGTAAAGATTTTATTTGTACCTCCATAAGTATCTTTAATAGAAACAATACGGTCACCAGGTTTTAAGAATGTATAAAGTGTGTTACTAATTGCCGCCATTCCAGTTGAGAAACTTGTTGCAGCTTCTGCACCTTCTAGGATTTTCACTTTATCTTCAAATGCTTGAACTGTTGGGTTTGTATTACGACCATAAATATGACCTGGTTTTTTACCAACCGCTACATCTAACCATTCATCCATGTCATCATAGTTATAAGCAACACTTACTACTACAGGTACTTGTGTTGCACCATGTACTAATACTTCTTTTTCTCCTGCCCAAACCGCTTTAGTACCTACATTAATATTTTCTGTCATTTGAATCCCTCCAATTTATAGTTGAAACTCTTTATTTCTTGTCATTAATTGTTCATATGCAAAGCGTGCAATGACGGTATCTTGAACACCCGTACCCGTAAGATCACAAACTGTAATCTGCTGGTCATTTTCACGACCATTTTTTAAACCTGCTGTAATCTCTCCAATTTCTAAAATAGCTGAATCATCATGAAGTATATTTTGCTCTTTCGCATGATGAAGCTCACCTAATCGGAATACTTGAGATTTCACATCACAGACAATTAAGTCAGCTTGACCGAAAATTTTCGCATCTAGCTCTTGTTTATGTTCTGCATCAGAACCCATAGCTGTAATATGAAGTCCTGGATGAAGCCATTCTGCTTTGATAATCGGTGATGTAGCAGGTGTTGTTGTAACTACAACTTCACTTTCCTTCACTACTTGTTCAGGGCTTTTTGCTATAATCACCTTTTTGCCTAAATTGGCTTCCATTTCAGCCGCGTATTTGTGTGCTGCTTCTTCATTTCGTCCATAAACTTGGATCGTATCAAATTTACGTACCTTTGAAAGAGCTTCAATTTGATAGCGGGCTTGAATTCCTGTGCCAATTACCCCTACATTTTGGATATTTTGTTTTGCTAAATATTTAGCAGCAACAGCACCAGCAGCAGCCGTTCTTACATCCGTTAAATAACCATTATCAAGTAAGATTGATTCCGTTAGTCCTGTCGTTGTATTAAACAAAATCATCATGCCACTTAAACTTGGCAGTCCCAAAATAGGATTATTGAAAAAGCCAGATGAAATCTTAATAGCAAATGTGTCTAATCCCTTGATATAAGCAGTTTTCACATCGATTTCACCATTATTTTCAGGAATATCGATTCTCATAATGGGGGGTAATGTGACATTTCCACTAGCTAATGCTGTAAAACCATCTTCTACAATTTGTATAGCTTTTTCATTGACCGCAACAAATTTCCGAATTTCTTCTTCTTGAAATAGATTCATAGATTTCTCCCTTAAAATACTTTAGTTGAATTTTTTACAAATAGTTGTCTTGGGAAGTTTGCAAATACTTCGATACCATTCTCAGTTACTCGGAATGATTCGCTTAACTCTACTCCATATTCGTCTAACCAAATTCCAGGGATACAGTGGAAAGTCATATTTGGTTGTAAAATTGTTTTATCTCCTGGACGTAAACTTGCTGTATGCTCGCCCCAATCAGGTGGGTAATTTAACCCCATTGAGTAGCCAATGCGAGATTCTTTTTCAAATCCACTTTTCGCAATTGTTTTTCGCCAAACTTCCTCAACTTCTTCACACGTCACACCTGGCTTAATGAAATCTAAAGTAGTATTAAGGCCTTCTGTCACAACATCAGCTAAATATTTTATTTTTGGATCAGGTTCACCGATAAATACTGTTCTTGATAGTGGTGAATGATAGCGATTGATACAGCCTGCTAATTCTAAAATTACTGGAATACCAGATTTATATTTTTCATCTGACCATGTCAAATGAGGGGTAGATGTTTTTTCACCAGATGGTAAAAGTGGCATGATGGCTGGATAATCACCACCGAATTCTACTGTCCCACTAATTTGAGCATGCATAATTTTTGCTACAACATCGCATTCGCGTACACCTTCTTCAATTGCATCAATACCGATTTGCATCGCATTTTCTACAATTCTTGCTGCTCTTCTCATAAACTCAATTTCATTATCAGATTTAATAATTCGTACAAAATTAACAAGTGATGTTGCATCAACAAAAGTTGCTTGAGGTAGTCCTAGTTGAAGTTGAGTAAAGCATTTTGCAGTAAAGTAATAGGTATCCATTTCAACCCCAATTGTGCAATTTGTTTTCCCAATTTCTTTTAAGATATTACAAACAAAATCCATTGGGTGTCTTTCAGTTGATTGAACATAATAATCTGGATAACCAATAATATTATTCTCGTTTAAATAAGTGGTCACCTTGGCACCATTTGCATCTTGATTTCTTCCAATCCAGAAAGGTTCTTCTTCATCTAGAAGAACAATTAAACATTGATGCACATAAAACGACCATCCATCATATCCCGTTAAATAATTCAAATTTGCAGGATCTGTTACTACTAGTACATCTATTCCTTTTGAAGCCATTTTTTCTTTTGTTTTCTGTATTCTTGTTTTGTATTCTGTTATCTCAAAAACCGGCATATGAATCCTCCTTTTACTCATTACTCACATTTTTTGTAATGATTTGTTACATATAATTATAGATTTTTTTGAGTACGTAAAACAATCTGTCAAAATGTATGAAATAATTAGACATTTTTAACATTTTTCTAAAATAGTGTAAAAATCATCTAAATTTTCTCATTACTTTATGTTAAAATAATTCACATACTAGTTTGGGAGGAGAATATTTTTATATGATAGAAGTTACAAATAAGCATTTAACTGTCAGTGGATCTATTACTTTACAAGATGTTTGGAGAGCAAAAAATACTATTTCTTCTATACTCCAAAAAACACCGTTAGTATTTTCTTCTACCCTTTCGAAAATTAGTGGCGCTCAAATTTACTTAAAATTTGAACATCTGCATGAAAGTGGTGCTTTTAAAATGCGAGGTGCTGTTAATGCAATCCATGCATTAACAGATGAGCAGAAAATAAAAGGAGTCGTAACCTTCTCGACTGGTAACCATGGCTATTCAGTTGCATTAGCCGCAAAAAAATTAGGAATACGAGCTGTAATTTGCGTATCAAAACATGTCCCAAAAGCAAAAATAGAGAAAATCCAAAACTTAGGTGCTGAATTAGAGATTTACGGTGAGAGTCAGGACGAAGCAGAACAACGCTGTTACCAATTAGTAAAGGAACAAGGACTTACTGTAATACCCCCTTTTGACTATCCAGAAGTTATTGCTGGACAAGGGACGATTTCTTTAGAAATTTTAGAAGATTTACCTTCTGTAAATAGAGTTATTGGAGGATTATCAGGGGGCGGCTTACTTTCCGGAGTAGGACTTGTTATGAAAACAACCAACCCTAATATCCAAGTAACAGGCGTTTCAATGGAAAAAGGTGCGGCTATGTATGAAAGTTTAAAGGCTGGTCAGCCAGTTGCTGTAGCTGAATCTCCAACATTAGCCGATAGTTTATTAGGAGGTATTGGTGAAGCCAATCAATATACTTTTAACATGGTAAAAGACTTTGTAGATCAGTCCTTTTTGATACCTGAGGAAAGCATAAAAAAAGGAATGGCTTATTTATATAAAGAACATCACATTGTGGTAGAAGGTGCTGCAGCAATAGGAATTGGTGCAATAATTGATAAGATTATTCATTTAGAGCCAGGTTCTAACAATGTTGTTATAATAACTGGATGTAATGTAGATATAGATGTTCATGCAAAAGCAATTCAACAATATATATAAACGCTAATTATACAAATTGGGGGAATTCACTTGAATTTTACTTTAAGAGACGTATTAAATATCCCTTTATTTTCTAGAGCTAAACTGTTATCAGGTAAAGAAATAGTGTCAACACAAGTAGTTAATTCAGTTTCTGTAATGGAGTTACCCGTTGAAGATTTTGTAAGTAACCATGAATTAGTCCTCACAACCGCGATTGGATGCGGTAATAACACTGAGTTGTTTCTATCATTTGTTAAAGATGTCTATACATCCGGCGCAAGCGCACTGGCAATAGCAGTTGGTAGACATGTCCAATCGATTCCGCAGGAAGTTTTAGAATATTCTAAAGAAAAAAACTTTCCTATCATCGAATTACCATGGGAAGTTCGCTTTTCAGATATTATTAAAACTATTTTAGAACAAATCAATAAATGGGAACAAAACACAACTATTAAAGCGGATACTATCCAGAGAGAATTACTAAAACTGTATCTAGAAAATCAGACAATAGACGATGTATTACGTTACCTTTCAAGTGACTTCCAAATGGATGTAACTTTAACATATGAAGATGTATATGAAATACAGGAAACACAAAAAAGTTCAAAAAATATACACTTTAATAGAGACGAACCATCACTCGTTAATTTTAAAAACGGAAGGTTTATGCAAGTTATTCCAATTCCTGTATTAAAACAGAAATATTGCTTTATTCTTTTCAAATCAAAGAAGTGTAATGCTTCTCCTCTTCCTTGGTTAGTATTAAATCAAGTTGTGACGATACTTACACTGTGGATTCAAAAAGAAAGAACGTTTATCCAGAATAAAGAAAAAGAAATCAATGATTTTATAAAGAGATTATTAAATGGTAGCTGGACAGATAAAGAAGATTTTGTAAAACAAGGTAAAAGTCTTGGTTTAGATCTTCTCCTGCCTTATGTTTGTATAGTGGGTGTTCCAGAAAAATTAGAGGAATTTTACCATATTTATAAAAAAGAAAAAGTTAATGAAGCTGAAAAAGATTTTATGCAAACTTTTTCTAACATCATTGAAACAGCGGCTACTAAATTAAATAAACAAGTAATTTACACTTTTCAAAAAGACTTAGTTATTGTATTTCTTGAATGTGACATAGAAGATGCAAACCAAAACGTAAATTGTTTATTAGACCTACTTGATAAACATTTCCATAAAAACGAGCTACCTACTATGTCTTGGGGTATTGGTGAAAATCATGCAGGTAATTTCACTTTCCATCTAAGTTATCAGAATGCGAGAACTGCTTTGGAGATTGGTAGAAGTCAGAAAGGGGCAGGCTCACGAAGTACCTTTGCAAGCACTGGAATTTATCAGCTGTTAATTTCCCTATCCAATAATTCGTTTTCAACTGAATTAATGCACGATACTATGGGTGTCATTGCTGCTTATGATAAAAATAACGGTCTCGATTTATTACACACACTCTCTTCATACCTCATTCATCAGGGGAATGTTAGTCAAACTGCAAGAGTTCTCAACTTACATCGTCAATCACTTTTGTATCGTTTGCGTAAAATTGAATCCCTAACGAATCGTTCGTTAAATGATCCTGATGATATATTTTTATTACAATTTTGTCTGAAACTATGGACAGTTCGTTTTGAAAATAAGGAACCCTCTTGAACTCGAGTAACATTTTTAACGAGCAGATTGTTGATTAATCTGCTCGTTTCTTCTATATACCAGATTAAGTTACTCATAAAAACTTTTTTACCCTCTAATTAAACGTTGCACTAATACCTTATATTCGCAATACCACTTTTCCCACTCTTCTTCAGATTTTACATGGTTTTCACTTTTCATAAAATCCTGGAAGCGCAATAAACACACATGCCAACCTGCTAAATCTTTAGGTGTATGATCGGTAATCTCTTTTAGAAATTCTGTTAGAAGTAATTGTGAACCTGTTGAGCTATGTGCCGAGATTTCAAATCGCACAGTATCCATACCCCAATCAAACTGAAGAACCTTTCCATCTACATAATCAGTAATCATTAATTTTTCTACTTTCCCAGAACCGTCATTATAATGAAAGTTAATATTTCCACCTTTGCATAAGTCCGTTATCTCAAGATGATCCATCCAAAATTTAAAGTTTTCATTGTTTACTAACGCATTCCATAATTTTCCAATCGATATATCATATGTAAATTTAAATTCTGCTGTAAAACCTAATTCATTTTCATAAATTTTAGCTAGCATGGAAAAATTCCTCCTAAGTGGTTCAAATTAGATAGCCCTCAACTCATTTTATTGTTTCGAGATAACCAAATCAAAAGTTATGAACCAGTTAATATAAAGCACTATTCTGTTGTAATCATCTGTGACACTACTACACTTAACCTCAGTCACCTACTTCATTTACTTTAGTTTCCCATAATTCTAGTAATCTTAAGAATAAGCGGATAATATTGGGACAGTTCCCATTCCGAAAATTGTTATATTATCCCCTTCTATTTTGTCAGTTTTACTAACACTCCTCCTAACAAAATAATCACCACCTAAGTATTTATCTCACTTTTGTTAGAAAACATTACATAAATATTTGTTTTTTTATTGTATTGTTGAAAAATAGATTGTAAAATATTAGTATATTTCGCAATTATCGGAATATTAGAAACGGAGGTGTTTTTAACTGAATCTACAAGATGGAAATTATAAGGATAAAAAAGTTATTTCAATTGGTACTGTCTGTGAATTAACAGGGCTAACAGAAAGACAAATACGTTATTACGAAACTAAAAAGCTTGTTTTTCCATTTCGTTCAAAAACAGGGATTCGTAAATACTCTTTTGAAGACATTGAAACGCTAATTAAAATCGCTAATCACATTGAGGAAGGGGTATGGACAACAGAAATAAGAAGTGAATTAAAGCGTAATGAACAATCAAAAACAAACGAAGAGGTCCCATTATCCATGATAAAAGGTCAAATCAATGCCCACTTCAAAATATAAAGAGTGAGACTAACAATTGTCAGTCTCACTCTTTTTTATGATTAATTAAATAATTTTATATGAGTAAATGGATAGATTCGTAGTTTTGACTCCCCTAAGACCGAATCAATCGGAATTAAACCAAAATGTCTACTATCTGAGCTTCTCAACCGATTATCCCCTAGCACAAATAAATAACCTTCGGGTACGGTATCATATCCTGTTAGTTCTTCTAAAGTAAAATTCTCTGTTACTCTTATTTGTAACGGACTGGTGCTATTTCTATTCACATATGGCTCATTATATTCTTTATCATTGATAATCAAGATATCCTCTCTCATCTCAACTGTATCCCCTGGAAGTCCAATTACTCGTTTGATGTAATATTCATCTTCGTAAGGTGCCTCAAAAACAACTTGATCAAATCGATTAATCTCACTTAATTTACTAACAATAATAACATCTTGATTTTCATAAGTTGGCAACATAGAAGCGCCCTTCACTACAAGTGGGGAAAAAAGAAATTCACGACATATAAATGAAATCACAATCCCAAATAAGATAGCCACTAACCAAGACATAAATTCACTTTTTGGTTTAGGTGATTGTGTCAAGCCAATCCCCCCTCTTAATATTCCAATTTCTTTTATGCATATTGAACTTTATAAAGTTCCTTTACTCTTACTAACATACGGTTTTTTAGATTACATTATGATATTATCTCATCTTTTGTTCCACTATTTCCTTTAGAGCAATCCAAGTTCGATTTTGTTCTTTTTGAACTGATATCGGGCGTTCATAGAAGTTGGATAACGTTTCTTCATTTAATAAATCTTTTGATAAACCTTGTTCAAAAGTTTCTCCATCTTTTAACAGAAGTGAATGGGTAAAACATGGAAGAACTTCTTCTACATGGTGCGTTACATAAATAAGTGTTGGACATTCATTTGATTTTGATAAATGATCAATAATACTCAGTAACTCTTCTCGAGTAATAATATCTAAACCATTGCAAGGTTCATCTAATATTAGTAATTTCGGCTTTGCCATTAATGCCCTCGCAATTAATACTCTTTGACGTTCACCCTGTGATAAAGTTCCATACTCACGATCTTGAAAGTGATCGCAGTTTAATAGTTTCATATAATGTTGGGCAAGTTCAACATCTGCCAATTCAACTTCTTCCCAAAGTCCTATTGATGCAAACTTTCCACTTAGTACAATACTTAAACCGGACTCAAAATCTTGTATTTGTTGTTGTATAGACGAACTGACTAAACCCATTTGTTTACGTAGATCAGGTATATATGTTTTTCCAAACGATTCACCAAATACTTCTACTTGTCCAGTAGTAGGATGCAAATAGCCATTAATTACATTTAACAATGTTGTTTTACCCGAACCATTTAAACCTAATATCGACCAATGCTGACCTTCTTCCACCTGCCAATTAATATTCTTTAATATGTCCTTCTTATTTTTGGTAACCGTCACATTCCGCATCTGAATCATTTATACATTCCTCCTATAAACTTGTTTTTAAATTGAGTTTCTATAGCCCTCTTATCTAAATTTTCTTACTATTAACCTCATTTTAATACTTCTGAACCTAGATTGTATAGAAGATTTACTTAAAAGGTCCCGCATATAAAATAAAATAACTTCTTAGTTTATGTAGAACAAATTCAATGACTATGTAAATAAAAAAGAGGCTGGACCATAAGTGAAAAACTCAAAGAAATTCCCAAAACGTAATATTAAAATATTGATACTTTGAAAATTGATTGGAATGGAGGGTCGACTCCTGCGGGAACAGCACGCCGCCTGAGACGTTCGTGTCAGGCCGTGCCCGCGGAAAGCGTACCCGGAATGGAAATCAATTTTCATTGGAACGTAAAAATAGCATTTTTCCTAGTATGGAAAAATGCTATTTTGGCCCTTGTCCCAGCCTCTTAACCTTTAGATTATTTACGGATCGTTTTTAGTGCAGTACTCCAAGGAATGAGTTGGTCTAACATATCATTCACAGATTGAGTTTGCACATCTTTTGGTTTGAAAACATTTCCATTTTCAAAGTCTGTAAATAACGATAGCGCTGGGTGTACTCGAACATCTGCAACGAGCAATTCACCTAAAATGCCACGCAAATGCTCAGCAGCACGAGCTCCACCTACAGATCCATAGCTAACTATTCCGGCAGCTTTATTATTCCACTCATCACGTAAAAAGTCTAAAGCATTTTTTAGAGCTCCTGTAATGGAATGATTGTATTCCTGAACAATAAAAATAAAACCATCACAGCTAGAGATACTTGCAGACCAATCTGAAACGCCCGAAGCATCTCCACCCGGTTCACCTAAAAATGGTAATTTAAAATTTGCAATATCAATTATTTCATATGTTGCATCTCCACGTTTGTCTGCAACATTTTTTACCCATTCTCCTACTTGTGGGCTAACACGTCCTTCTCGAGTACTTCCTAAAATGATACCAATTTTTAACATTTGTTCTCCTCCATCATATGATCAATTATTTCCTAACTACCTATAGTTTGATGCAAACCTAATAAAAAAAACCCTTCAACTTTTGTTGGTAGTAATGCCGAACAATATCACTTTTGCCAAGATTCATTTTTTTATACTATCCTTTATCTAGTTCCAATAAAAAAGCCTTTTTTTATTAGAAAAACCGATTTACCTTTTAAAAGGGCAAATCGGTTTAATTTCGGGTATTTATATATTCGTTTGTAATTCCTTTATTTTCTCTTCAATGCTTTGAAATCCTAGTATCTTTGGAAGATGTCGATTTTCAACATGTTTTTTTCGACCAGAAGCGATTGCCATTGATTCGAAAACAAGTAAATAATTCGCAAGGATTTCATCATCTAAGACTGGGCGTTTTTTTAACCTTCCACACTTATCCAGTAAAAATCCAAGCTCTTCTAATGAGTGTATAATTGGCCAATAATATTTAATCGATTTTTTATCTTGTGGTAATTCTCCCATAGCAGTTTCAAAGACTGTTTTTAAATTACGTATATTGGTTTGCATTTTATTAAATTCAGTATTTTGACCATAATTAGGATGTATCTCTTGATTTGAAAATAGTACATAAAAAACTTGAGCCTGTGTACGAATAGTTTTCGAAACCAAATGCGGTAGCCTACTTGAAGCCGATTTACGACCAACAAACCAAACTCCTATTAAGCCAATTACTACACCAATAAACACATCAATTACTCTAGCGGTTGCAAAGAATGTGAAGGAATCGCCACTATTCGTACCTATTTCAGCCAAAATGAGCGCAGCAGGTGTAAAGAATAGTGCGGCTAATCCGTAATTTTTTACAATGGATAGCTCTGTTATAAAAGTTAAAAGAAAAATTAAAAACGCAATAATATATCCAGTCGGATGAAAAGAAAGTATTACACACGCAATTAGTATCCCGAAAATTGTACCAATACTACGCTGAATTGCCCGATGAAATGTCGCTACAATAGTGGCACCAGACATCACAGCTACACATGATAGTGGAATCCAGATCGAACGATTGAAATGAAATTGATAGGCAATAACAGCTGCAATTATTGTAAAGACGCCAAATCTTAATGCATTAATAAAAACGATAGAATTCTTATCAAAAGCACCAAGTAAAATCCTTTTCGTCGTTGTTCTTTGTATGTCCAATTTTTCTTCTAATTCAGAGTTTGATTTCAACAAACTGTCTTTTGAAGCGGTTAACTCTACGTACATTTGCTCAATCTCTTTATTCATTTCAAGAGGTTTAGGTAAATCGACTAACGTAACTTCAGACAAATGATTACGGTCGATCATCATTGCAATCATACGTAATGATTGTGCTATTTCAGATGGAATACCCATTTTTCGGTCATTGAGTCGATCAACAGAAAATAAATAAATCTTATTGGCATAATTATTTAATACAAATAATTGATTAAATTCGCCCTTATTTCTCCAAGTAATATGTCCGGATGCAAAGGTCTGACTAGCTTCCTTTAAAGTTGCTATCACTCGATATTTTGCACTCGATTCATTCCGTGTTCCTATCGCTTCAAAATAATTGGCTAATTCTAGATAGCTTCTTTTCACTATATTTTTTTCAGCACTATATGGATTGTATAGCCATCCACTCATCGCCATAACCCAAGATAACAATCCACCTAAAAATGCTAATCCAGCTCTCATGAATGCGTGCTCTGTATCGATAGGCATACTAGTAACCAAAGCAAAAATTAAAACAAAAAATAGCGCAGAAGGTCCGATTAATTTATATGCACCAAAAATAAAAATGGCTAAGGCCCCGATAATCCCCATCATAATAGCTGCTATGATCGGAAATGGTGCCAATATTGTACCTAAAAACACACAGGTTGTAATTGCTAATACACACCATGCCAATTTTTTTGCTAATTGTGCATAAGGCATTGGAAATACATAAAGAAATGTAAATCCACCTAAACCTGCGATTAACCCATTTTGTATACTACCAAATAATAAGCCTATGGCAATAGGCAAACCAGCAGCAATACCAGCTAAAAATGCTTTTAACCAGGGGAACGGTTTATTATTTAATATTAATGCTTGTCTCAAAACAGACGGTGACTTACTATTTGTTTCCCCCATATAATACTCTCCTTTAACACTCAAATTATCGATTTAACTTCCCTACTTTATACACCGTTTCAATATATACGGTTTTTGGAAAAAATCTTGGAAAATAAAAAAACGCTCGGTCCCTGTGTTCAAGAACAGAACGATTCCTTATATAATCATTATAACATACGATTCACAAGCACCTAATTAAGTATACACTAAGTTAAATTGTAAGATTATGATAAGATATAGAAAAATGGAGGTATCATCGTGGAGAACGAAACAACAATCTATTATCACTGTCTTTTACATAAACAATGGAAAGTTTATATAGCAGCTACCGAAAAAGGGCTTTGTTTTCTCGGAACAGAGCACTCTACGATAGAAGAACTTTTCAAGGTTTGTAAAAAACAATTTCCTAGTTGTCAACTAATTGAGGATGCGCAGAATTTAGAAATTTACATAAAGCAATTAATAGAATACTTTGAAGGAATTAGAAAGCAATTTTCTTTTGCATTTGATGTTCGTGGGACGATATTTCAAATGAAAGTTTGGAATGCTCTTAGTACAATACCTTATGGAACTTCTTTTTGTTATTCCGATATCGCCAACCAAATTGGAAACCCGAAAGCAGTTCGAGCTGTAGGAACAGCAATTGGTTCGAATCCAGTTGCTATTGTCATCCCCTGCCATCGTGTATTAGGTAAAAACGGTTCTTTAACCGGTTTTAGTGGTGGTTTAGATGTAAAAGAAAAACTATTAACACTTGAAAAAATTCCATTTAAATAATCCCTAAATATAAAGCAGAAAAAACCTAAAAAGAAGTACTATATAGTACTGCAGATTGTCGACAAAAGGCCTTCAGCATGGTCACATTCTGAAGGCCTTTTGTATTTTTGAGATTTATTCGGGTATTTTATAGTCTAATCTTAGTCAAAAGTACTCTTCGAGTATTATAATTTAAACCATTTCTGGAGCTTG
>DATMGC010000116.1:0-6697 GCA_035555915.1 Ureibacillus sp.
TATGGTTCGTATTAGAATTCATAACGTAAGTCCTCCCTGTAGATGTGCGAGTCAATTTTCCGGTTGACACTCAAGCATCATACAAGAGGGCTTTTTTCATTTCAAGTCTCCGAAAATCTTTCTAACAGGAATGCTCCTATAAACTTATTTTTAAAACTTCTTTTTTCACAAACACTTTGCCTTATTAATACTCTTTTAGATTATTAATAGTTTGAAAACGCTTTCCAATTCCTCCAACAATTACTGTTTCAAGGCTATCTCTATTAGACTTGCTTTCAGAGGATCCTCGCTTTTTATGAAGAATCAATTAACGTAAGTGCGTCGTCTATTTTCGTACAAGATTCTCATCAATATGTAAGGCATTTTTATAATTCTACAAATTATCCTATTTCCCTCCCCTTTTTTCTCTTTAACGACAAAATAATCTAATGTGTTATATAATTCTGAAAATATAATGTAAGTATAACTAAGGCAAAATTAACCATCAATACTATAATTCATATGGTATTCATAGATATTAACTATGGAAATTTATGGATTAATACCTTTTAAATTAATCAAAGGAAGTTTCAAAAATAAAAAATGCTGTGAGATTTGAAATCTCACAGCATTTTTATTCACAAGGTTATAGAATACCAATTGCGATATTTGGAAATAACCATACTAATATTAAGGCTATTACAACAATGGCAATTGATGGTAATACACCTTTAATTATTCTACCCATCGACTCTTCTGGTACCAATGTTTTTAATGCAAACAAGTTCATACCAACAGGAGGGGTAATTACCGCTAATTCCATATTGATCATCATCATAATACCGAACCAAATCGGATCATAACCTAATGACACAATAATTGGGAAGAACATTGGTATCGTAATTAACAAAATCGAAGTACATTCTAGGAAGAAGCCCATTACGACCCAAATAAGGTTCATCGCTAATAATACTACCCATGGTGAAACATCTAAATTTTCTATGCCACTTGCTAAGAAGTCAGACAATCCAACTAATGTTAAGGCAGAGCCAAATACTAATGCTCCGACTACTATTGATAATAGCATAGCAGTTGTTTTAGTAGACTCTACTAGAATTCTTCCAAAATCTTTTATTTTTAAGCTTCTATGAAGACCTAAAGAGATGATTAATGCATAAACTACCCCAACCGCTGCAGCTTCTGTTGGTGAATAGATCCCTGCATAAATTCCACCTAACACAATCACAGGCAGTAAAAGATCTGGAATTGCTTTAATTACATCTTTTGTATTTGCTTTCGCTTCAGGGCCATTTTCTAGCTTTGGTAGTTTCACTGTTTTTGGAGCTTGCCAAACTACGTAGATGGCTAATAGACCAGCAATTAATAAACCTGGTACTACTCCAGCCAAAAATAGTTTACTAGGTGATACCCCTGTTAAGGAAGCATATAAAAGTAATCCCATACTAGGAGGAATTAACATCCCAAGTGAACCACCTACTGCTGATAAACCATAAGTAACACCTTTTTTATAATTATTTTTCTCCATTTCGGGTATAGCAATTTTACCAATCGTTAAAACAGAAGCCATACTAGAACCTACGATTGCTGCAAAGAATGTATACGCTGAAACCGTCGCAATACCTGTACCACCACGAAGACGAGATAGCCAGGAATTCACTAAGTAGAAAATACGTTCCCCACTTTTTCCGTGATACAATATCTCTCCCATTAAAACATATAAAGGAATTGCTACAAATACGAATTCAGATAGTGTTTTATTTAACGTTAATGGAACTTGAATCATAAACTGTGAACCTACAGTTAAAATCGTAATAAGTCCCGAGAGGCCAAGTGTAAATGCAATAGGAACCCCTATAAGTAAACAGAAAAATAATACACCAAAAAGAACTAACAAAGATGTACCTGAAATCATATAAAATCACCTCCAATTTCTTTTTCCTCATTACGAAGCGCTTCTTCACTATAGTCGGATGTTGCAATTGTAATGATTGAACTTATCGCAGCTAAAGCTAATAAAACACCTGCAATCATGATGAAGGAATAAGGAATCCATAAAGGTGTTGCCAATAATGTGGGTGCTTTAGTTCCTAATCTGAATACATTTTCAGTAAATTTAAAACCATAAATCACTAAGATAACCGAATAGGGGATAGTTAAGAAAACTGTAAAAATTTCTAACAATTTCCGGTTAGTTCCTTTTAAGCGATCAATTAAAAAACTCACACGTACATGCTTCTTTTCTATTAATAAATACCCCATTGAAAAGAAAGCTAAAAACTGTAACAGATAACTCGAAACTTCGGTTGTCCAAATACTAGGTGAATCAAAAATATACCTCATTACTATTTCATAGGTTACCGTAAATGCAAGAAAAGCCATAACACCGGAAGCTAAATAGATACATAGTTTATTGATGAGATTAATGCACTTCGCAATTACGCTCATTTTTACATTTCTCCCCTTTCATCCCCAATTTCTCAGTATTACTAGTTAAACATCTATTCAGCAGGATATTGTTCATTGATTTTGTCAATAGATTCCATTAATTGTTTTGCAAGATCACTTTTTTGTGCAAATTTCTCATGAATTGGACGAGCTGACTCATGCCATAGCTCTAATTCTTCTGCTGTTGGTTTATATAGCTCCATGCCGTTGTCTTTCATTTTTTGTTTATAGATTTGATCGTCCTCATATGCTTTTTCAAATGAAGCTTCTGCAGCTACTTCCCCTGCTTCTAAAATTGCCTTTTGCACATCTTCAGGAAGCCCATTCCACCAATCTAAGTTTGCACCTGCTGGGAAACTTGATTGCGTTAAATTCATTTCCGTTCCATATTTTGTTACTTCAAAGAAACTACGATCAATTACAGATGAAGGTCCTGTTACATAACCATCGATCATTTTTCGCTCCATTGCTTGGAATACTTCCTGAGAACTCATGGAAGTTGGAGACGCTCCTGTACTTTCTAACCAATCCGTTACTGTTTTACCAACTGAACGCATTTTTTTCTTTTTAATATCGTCTGGTACATGAATTGGGAAATTGGCATATACATCTGATGTTCCGTATTTAGACCAACCAATGATTTTCACATTTAGTTTTTCAAAATCATCACCGATGAATTTACCATAGTCACCTGCAATCCCAGCTTTTTCTGCTTCCCAAGATGAAAATAAAAATGGCATATCAAATGATTCGATTAATTGTGCAGCATCACTTGCAATCATCCCTGCATTAATGCCCCCGATTTCAACACCGCCTGTGCTAATTGCATCAGTCATTTGTGTATCATTATAGAGTTGTCCATCTGAAAAAGTTTGTGCTGTCAGATGGATAGATGTATTTTCTGTTCTTTTCTCAATTTCATCAGCTAGTGTCTCAAAAAACACACCCACCGCATGCTCTTTTGGCAAGTTATACGCAATTCGGACCGCCATTTCTTCCTGATCCGAGCTAGATCCTGAAGCACTTGACTCTTCTTTTCCACTACAACCTGCTGCAAAAATTACCCCAGTAGCTACTACTGCTAACATTGAACGCTTCATATTCCATCTCATTGTGATTCCCCCCATTTTAATATTCCCCTTTGTTTTTTAGTAATGGCTAGAGCACTTTATAAGATAACTCTAGCCATTACTTATTTCTGATAGACTTTGAAGTAAAGCGTTTACATTTTACATAGATTTGAAGAATAGTAGATTAACGGTTTTTCCATTGAGGTTTTCTTTTTTCGTTAAATGCAGCTACGCCTTCTAAACGGTCTTCTGTTGGTACAGTTACATTGTAAGCTGCTAAATCTAATGTATATGCTGTGTGGAAATCAACCTCAGCACCACGACTTACACATGTTTTTGCTAAACGAACTGGAATTGGTGCACTGTTTGTAATTTCCTTCGCAATCTCGATTGCTCTTTGAAGTGCTTCACCTTTTGGAACAACTTCGTTTACCATGCCCCACTCAAATGCTGAATTCGCATCAAATAAACGTCCTGTGTAAATTAACTCTTTTGCTTTTCTTACACCTACTGCTCTCGAAAGATTTTGCAAGCCACCAGCACCTGGTAAAATTCCACGTGTAATTTCAGCAAGACCAAATTTAGCTGTTTCTGAAGCAATGATGAAATCAGCCATCAATGCTACTTCACATCCGCCACCAATCGCAAAACCTTCAACTGCCGCGATAACAGGAACCGGGAAATCTTTTATAGCCAAAGCTTTATCTTCTATTAAATGATGTTGTTTTTTCCAATCCTCATCACTCATACCATTTCGTTCTTTTAAATCGCCCCCTGCAGAAAAGGCCTTTTCACCTGCACCTGTAAGAACTACACAACGTAAATTTGTGTTATAAGCTTGCTCACGGAAAAGTTCTAATGTTTCTTTAATTAGTTGAGTATTCATCGCATTCATTGCCTGTGGACGATTAAATGTCACCACTAAAATTTCTTCATTTTCGCCAATGAATTCAGATTTAATCATTTCTAAATTTTTTAACTCGACTCCCATTAAATGACGCTCCTTTTCATGTAAAAATTTGCAATGTCAAAACTTTAATTGATCTTATACAGTTTTGGATAAAAGCAGTCCACCACTACGTAAATGTCCAGGTAAGCTACGCCCTACAATAGACTCAGCTAATTCAACACATTCTAATAGCTTTCCGAGATTCACCCCTGTCTCAATTCCAAGGTTTTCACATAGGAACACTAAATCTTCTGTTGCAATATTACCTGCTGCCCCTTTAACTGCTGCAAACGGGCAACCTCCAAGACCACCAATAGCTGATTCGAATTCTGTAATTCCTTCTTGAAGTGCACTATAAGCATTTGCAATGCCTAAACCGCGTGTATCATGAAGGTGTAACATAATTTCAATTTCTGGCCATTCGTTTTGAATAGCGTAAATTGTTCGTTTAATTTGCTCTGGATTTGCCCAGCCCATCGTATCGCATAGTTTTAACTTTCTTAATGTTTCTCCATTTTCTTCTAAAAGCTCTTTACTTTTACGAAGAGTCGACATAACTTGATCTAAAGTAATCTCCCCTTCAAAGTTACAGCCAAATGTAGCCATAACAGCTAACTGATCTGCTGGAACTCCAATCTGTTGATACGCTTCTACCCATTGAGGGATAGTACCTATTAACTCGTCTGCATATTTGTTTGTATTTCTTTTAGCAAAGATATTACTTGCAGATACCGAAATCACGCCATCGATTTTCACATCTTCTTCAATTGCTCTTTTAAGCCCTTTTACATTAAGGTAAACAGTGCGGTAATCTACGTTAGGAATGCGACTGATCTTAGCAAGGAATTCTTCAGCATCTGCCATGTTCGGTACTAACTTCGGATTGACAAAAGAAGTTACCTCAATACTTGTTAGACCTGTTTCATTAATTTTATTGACAAATTTCACTTTGTCTTCCGTTGCAAGTAGTTGATCTTCAATTTGAAACCCTTCCCTTGGCCCCACTTCATAGATCGTTACTTTTTTCGGTAAACCCATGTTTCTTACCTCCCTACCTTATCTAGTACACCGATAACAGAGTCAGCCAATAATGCTTCGATTTGCTCGTCAGTAAGACCAAATTCTTTTAATACATCTTCACTATGTTCCCCTAGTAATGGAGGAAGGTTTTGCACTGAACTTCTTTCGTCATTGATCGTAAGTGGCAGATCAACGATTTTGAAATCTTTCACTCGACTATGTTCAACAGGTTTAATAAGACCCATAACATTTACTTGTTCATCTGTCAGTAATTTATCTAATGTATTGATTGGGCTACATGGTACGCCACCTTTACGTAACAGTTCTACTAAAGCATCTGCTGAATATTTTTGTGTTTCTACTTCTAAAAGATCATGTAGTTCATATCGGTTGCTTAATCGTTGACCATTTGTAACAAATTTCTCATCTTGAGCAATTTCTTCAATATTTAATACTTTACATAGATTTCCGAATAATCGATTGTTTCCAGCAGCAATCATTACCCATCCATCATTTGCTTTGAAAGCTTCATATGGAGAAATTAATGGCATCGCTGTTCCAAGCTTTTGTGGTACTTTTCCAGTTTCCATGTAAGTAGATAACTGTAAACTTCCCCATGCAACACCTGTTTCTAATAAGCTGTTTGAAACTTTACTTCCTTCGCCAGTTAGGTTGCGTTTATATAAAGCTGCTAATATACCCATCGTTAACCACATACCAGAACCCATATCATTAATCGATACACCTACACGTACTGGATCTTCACCAGCATTTCCAGTAACACTCATAATTCCTGTGTAAGCTTGAATCAGCGGATCATATCCTGGAAGCGCCTTCATTGGTCCGATTTCACCGAACGCACTAATCGATCCATATATAATAGAAGGATTAATTTCTTTAATCTTTTCATAGCTTAATCCTTTTTTCTCTGCTGTTTCAGGTTTCATACTATGAACAAAAATATCTACTTGACTAGCTAACTCGTAAACTAGTTCAATCCCTTTTTGCTGTCTTAAATCGATACAAATACTTTTCTTATTTCGATTTACTGCCATAAAGGCTCCCGATTCACCTGTTGTACTAACATTTCCCCAATTTCTTGTATCATCTCCATCGCCAGGTTTCTCTACTTTAATTACTGTAGCTCCTAAATCACCTAATAATTGTGTAGACACTGGTCCAGCGATATTTTGAGTTAAATCTAAAACCTTTA
>DATMGC010000117.1:0-20795 GCA_035555915.1 Ureibacillus sp.
AATGCTTGTATCATATTTTGCCGTTCAAGTATTTGATTCAACATCACCATTTCGTTCCTTTCCGTGAATAGCTTATCTTCTTTTGCCCAACTGGACTACACCCTCCGCAAATACCCTCGTGGGATTCACCACTACTTTCTAAGCGTGAGGTTTCTTCTGTTTTCTGTGTTCATTCGTCAAAGTTGGAAAGCCAAGGGCTATTCTCTCTTAATTGTTCAGTCCTTCCAAGTAATTCCAGACTTACTTGTACTATGACCTCTGCTGACTTCTGACAGTTCAGCTACTTGTCACCAAATAGGTTATGAAGGGTACTTCACGTATCTGTCAGACCTCCCCGGGTAAGCACATGCACTTTCACACCATCTATCCGCCTCATTTACTAGATACAACCTTCGACAGAAAGAGCTTTGTTTTGTAATGCAAACTCACTCAACTATACCTAGCCTTATATGAGATTCGTGTTCCTCGGACCGGTGTTTTGCCTCCAGCTTCCTTCAGATTCCGCGTCGCCACGGACACCCTTGCTCTTGGCTAACCTCTACTTCTGTCTTCGTGGTTCGGGACTTCCACCCTAGAGTTCATGTACATGCCGGGCGCACATCAAAAATGGCCTCTAAGCATGTGCTTAAAGGCCATTTTTTGATTAAAATCCAAGTATCGCTTTAATTAATGAAGTTGTTTCGCCACCATGATAGATAATATACAGTAACAAATACACAGCTACGCCTGTAATTGCTACGAAGAACCAAATAATACTAGTTATTGGTCCAATTTTTCGGTGAATACTTAGTTTAGTTTTTAAACCCGTTATAATACTAACTAAACCAAATACGGCTCCACTTGTGGCTAAAGTAATATGGAATATTAGAAAGAATGTATAATATCCTTTTATATTATCTGGTCCCCCAAATGAGGTATTTCCTATAAAAACTGTTCTAGAAGCATATATGATAAAGAAGATTAGCGCTGCAACTCCAGCTGCTAGCATGACTTTTTTATGTGCTTCGATTTTTCTCTTATAGATTAGACCCCATCCAATTGCGACTAACACAGCACTAATCACAATAAATGACGTACTAATTGTAGGTAGAATAGGTACATCCATATTTACATGCTCCGATCATTTCTTATTCTATATCTATAATAACAGTAAAGTTATCTCTAAATTAGTATTGCTCACTTTGTTTCTTTGCTTGAAAATCCCTCAATGCTTTTTCTGTAATCTCTTTATCATCTTTCTTTTCTTGTATCCACCATTTTCTAAATACTGAGGCCAGCATAATACCGAAAATGATTTCTTGGATAATCTTCATTAATACTCCGCCTAATTGTTGATCTTCTAATGGTTTCATATTATTGAAAAGTTCAGGACCTGATAATGATAGCCCACTTAATGTTGCAGTTGGCACACATAGTTCCATTGCTTTTAACCAAGCCTCACCATCTGTATATGTTGAATACATTGGATTCGGATTAAATATGATTAAAGCACAGGCAGGAGTGATCAATACTGCATTTGCAATAATATAAGCAATCTTAAATAAAGATTTCATTTGCTTTTGTCCTGGAATATTACTTACTAAAGGCCAATTCATAAAGAAAGCAGCTAAGAATAAGAAGAAAGTAAAAATCCCATGTATTGTTTCATCTAATTTGATTGCATCAAATACACCAGGCATATGGTAAAGCGAAAACATCATAGCAAAAACAAAAGCCGCAACGACTGGTTTTGTAAATAGTTTAAAAATACCACGTACTATAGGAGCTTCTATAATTACTTTCCAAATCCACCAAGGAATCCCTTTAATTAATAGCATTGGTACTAACAATAACAAAAATGCCATTTGTACCATGTGATATGTAAACATAATGTGTGACATTAAATCAATTGGAGACCCTTTAATGATATAAAACATAATCATTGCAAGTATAAAATAAGTGGCTTCACTCTTTTTTAAAGGTTCACTCACTTTGAAGTCTTTTCTCCAGACAACTGTTACTAAAAAATAAACAACAAGTAAAAATAGGACAACTCCTATTAGATAGGGACTCCACAGTGCTTGAAAACCAAATATACTAAGTGGCATAATCATGCGCTCCTTTGACTTCAGTATTTCTATTATAGAACGCTTACATCGTAACATCAATGAACGAACTATGACAATTAAAGCGATTTCTATTAATAGCAATTTTTTACTATAACCCATACGAACGTCTTACTTAATTTTATTATGAAAACAAAACAAGTCGCTCTATGATAGAGCGACTTGTCTTATTATTTATTTACTACCACCAAATAATTGTTAAGAAAGCTAAGAACACCGTAAATGCGATAACTACACCAAACCAGACAAATGTAGAAATTACACCAATATGACTAGCCTTTTTATCATCCATATGCATGTATGAATATAATTGGATTACAACTTGAATACCAGCAAGTAGCAAAATTAATGGCTTAATATAATAAGTTGAAAAGTCAGCTACTACTACAGCAAATGCTAAGAATGTTAAGAAAATCATAATCGCAAAATTTATTACTTGCTTACGCATATGAACCGCATTATGATGGCGGTCATATTCATACTGCTTTTTAGATCTTGCTTGAACTTGTGTATCGTGTCCCATATTATCCTAACACCCCCATCAAGTAAACTACTGTAAAGATGAATACCCAAACAACATCGATAAAGTGCCAGAAGATAGAAGCTGCATAGTATTTTGGCGCGTTATATAAGTTTAATCCACGTCCTGCATTACGGAAGATTAAACATAAGATCCAAACTAAACCAATTACTACGTGCAATCCGTGCGTACCTACTAATGTAAAGAAGGCAGACGAGAACGCTGATTGTGTGTAACCAAAGCCATCATGTACATAGTGATAGAACTCATAAATTTCAAGGGCTAAGAATCCAAGACCTAGTAATACAGTAATAGACATCCAAATTTGAACGCCTTTGAAATTGTAATTTTTCATATGATACATCGCATAAACCGAAGTTAATGAAGACGTTAAAAGTAACATAGTCATTACAAACGCCAATGGTAGTTCAAATAATTCTGCAGCAGAGTACTCCATCCCTGCAGGACCTTTATCTTTTAACGAAAGGTAAGTAGCAAATACACTGGCGAAAAGCGTAATATCACTACAAATAAAAATCCAAATACCTACGAATTTATTTTTCCCTTCCATTGTGGCTTGTTCAGGTTTGTCTGGCCAAGATTGTGGGGTAAATTTAGTATGTTCCATTATTTGTTACCCCCTTTTCCATAAAGATGTTCTTCAGTTGCAACAATCTCTTCAACATGAACGTGGAAACCTAAATCATCTTTCATTGAGCGAATAATCATAGCACCAACTGTAATTGCTAGACCAAGAATTAATACTGGAATTGCCCATGATTTACCATCCGGATGATATAGTGCACCGAATGCAGCTACGAAAGTACCGATTGACATGATTAAAGGTAAAATTGAGTTGTTTGGCATATGGATTTCACCAAGTGGCTCAGCATATGTCATACCTTCTTCATTACCTTCGTGTTTTTCTAACCAGTAAGGATCGTATCCACGTACTAGTGGAGTTTGTTTAAAGTTATAGAACGGTACTGGAGTTTTGATAGCCCACTCAAGTGAACGTCCATCTCCCCAATAGTCACGGCAATTTAATGGTTTAGATTTAGCAGAAACAATAATGTTAAGTACTAATAAAATTACTCCAATTGCCATTAAGATAGCACCAATAGATGAAATAAAGTTAAATAAATCCCATCCTTGGTTTGCTTGATAAGTGAATACACGACGAGGCATACCCATTAAACCTAAGAAATGTTGAATGAAGAATGTACAATGGAATCCGATAAAGAAGATCCAGAAAGTCCATTTTCCAAGTGTTTCACTTAAAGCACGGTTAAACATAATTGGCCAATAGAAATGCATTGAACCAAAGATTGCTGTTACGATACCACCAACAATTACGTAGTGGAAGTGAGCTACGATAAAGTAAGAATCATGTAATTGGTAGTCAAGTGGTGCAGCTGCCTGCATAACACCTGTAACCCCACCGGCTACAAAGGATGGAATGAAACCAAGTGCATAAAGCATAGGTACAGTTACTTTTACCGAACCACCCCAAATTGTCATAATCCAGTTAAATACCTTCATACCTGTAGGTACGGCAATTGCCATTGTAGCTACGGCAAAAATTGCGTTAGCTGTAGCACCAAGTCCAGTTGTGAACATATGGTGAGCCCAAACCATGAATCCTAAGAAACCGATTAAAATTGTAGCGAATACCATTGAAGAGTATCCAAATAAACGTTTACGTGCAAATACTGGAATAATCTCTGAGAATAATCCGAATGCAGGTAACACTAAGATATATACTTCAGGGTGACCAAAAATCCAGAATAAATGCTCCCAAATAATTGTGTTACCACCCATTGTATGGTCGAAGAAGTTTGCCTCGAACATACGGTCAACTAACATTAAGAATAATCCTACCGTTAATGGTGGGAATGCGAACGTAATTAAAGCACTTGTAATCAATGAAGTCCAAGTAAATAATGGCATACGCATAAATGTCATACCTGGTGCACGCATAGTGATAATTGTAACGATAAAGTTGATACCAGAAATTAACGTACCCGCACCAGAAATTTGTAATCCTAATACATAAAAGTCAACACCATGACCTGGTGAGTATAATGCTAAAGATGCGTAGTTTGTCCAACCAGCATCTGGAGCTCCACCTAAAAAGAATGATAAATGTAAGAAAAGTGCTCCTAAGAAGAACATCCAAAATCCTAAAGAGTTTAGGAATGGAAAAGCAACGTCACGTGCACCTATCTGTAAAGGTATAACAGCGTTCATAAATCCAAATAGCAATGGCGTAGCTGCCAAGAATAGCATCGTTGTACCATGCATTGTTAATAATTCATTAAATGTACCGGCTGAAACAAAATCATTGTTTGGTACCATTAACTGAATACGCATTAAAAGCGCTTCAAAACCTGCGATTGCAAAGAATAACGTTCCAGCAAGTAAATACATAACGCCAAGTTTCTTATGATCGACAGTTGTTAAATAGTCCCATACAGTTGCTCCAAAGCCTTTTTTTGAGACTGCGACAGAGCTCACAACTTTAACCTCCTTCAAGTGTTACTATCTAGTTCAATTAATCTTCAACAGATAACCCCATGATGTAATCTGCAACTGCACTAATTTCTTCGTCCGAAAGTTCACCGTACTTACCAGTCATTAAGTTACCTGGTTTGATAGCTTCAGGATTTGACACCCATTTTTCGATGCTTTCTGTTGTATGTTCAAGTACACCTGCGACACGATTACGATCACCAAATGCTGTTAAGTTTGGACCCATAGCTCCAGCAGCACCTACACCTGATACTGCGTGACACATTAAACAACTATTTGCAAATGTTTGTTCACCTAAATCAGTTGAATCTGCAGAAGCAGTTTGTCCTTCTGTTGCTTGCATAGCAGCAACCCAATCGTTGAATCCATCACGATCTAATGATTTAACTTTGAAGTCCATTAAAGCATGTGAAGGACCGCAAAGTTCAGCACATTTACCGTAGAATACACCTTGTTCAAGACCTTCGGATTCTTCATCAAATTTTAAATAGAATTTGTTAACGTTTTCTACGTTTGTATCCATTTTACCGCCAACAGCTGGAATCCAGAATGAGTGCTTAACATCAGCGGCTTTCAAATTAAAGTAAACTTTTTCACCAGTAGGAACCACAAGTTCTTGAGCTGTTACAATCCCTTGCTCTGGGTATTCAAATTCCCACCAATATAATTTAGCAGTAACATTAATTGTTAGAGCCGTTTTGTTTCCTTCTTCGTCCACTTCATCCATTGCTGCAACATCAGCAAATTTGTAAGTAGTAACTAAAGTAGGCACTGCTAAGATTAAAAGTAAAATGATTGGAATAACTGTCCAAATTACTTCTAATGTATGACTTCCTTCTACTTGCTTTGGCATAAAATCTTCGCCAAGTCTAGAACGGCGAGCCTTCAGAAAAGCATACAAGTAAAGAACTGATACTACTATTACTACTAATGCCATAATTGTGATTGAGAATAATAGTAAGTTAAATTGTTCTTTTCCCACTGCACCAGTTGGATTAAGTGTTGAAATATAATCTTCACCACATGCAGAAAGAAAAACTGTCATTACAGCTAACAGCGAGAAAAGACGCCATTTTTTAAGCCCTTTCATCATAGCTTAATTAAACCCCTCTTTCTTTGTTGTATTTCATGTGTAACCAGGATATTGGTTGTTAATTCTATATGAATCCCTTTTCAAAGAAGAATTCCATAGTAGTAAGTACTTGAGCCATTTAAATTTCCACTATCTATACAATAGTGTAGCCAAAAAAGTAATAGACTGAACAAAGTATCTCTATAAATAGCAAAATCTAAAAGTCAATCTACATTTTACCATAGAAATGCTCGGTCGTTTTAACTTTTTTCTACAAATAGCATTTGTATATACACCTTTCGATATTCCTAATCTTGCATTTAACCTTATATAATTTTCTTAAAAGATGCTATAAATTCGAATAAGGATAAGTTGATTACCAAAAGTGTGAATCTTTTTCTTATCATGTAGTATGACTCGAAAAACTTACATAACTCTGTTACTAAAATTCTTTTTATTAGAGCTTTGAATAGGACAATATCTAGTTTTAAACTAGTCACACATGTCGGCAGTTATTGCCTTAAAAAAACAAAACTCTACCTACAAAAATCTAGATAATAAGGAATAATCCAAATATTCATTTCACGTTGTTCATAATTAAAACATGAATTTCATTTGAAATTCTTACTTTTGACAACAACTTACTCTAAAGAAGTTTACCAATTATCTATACCATCACTATGAAAAATATCACCATGAATTTAGATAATTAAATTTCCAATATTATAAGTGCTAGAGAATTTTAAAGTAAGTTGTCTCCTGTTTTTACTACTGACAATGTAAAATAAATGATTTATTGATCTTTAAACCTTTCATTTTTGTAAGCATAGTTCGTTAACAATAACTATATCGAAATTTGTTATTTATTTCTAGTTATATAAGTTAAATTTCGATAAACATTGTCAAATTGAATTATATGTTAGCTCTGGTAATATTAACAACTCTATAGTAATCGATTTTCTGTGTAGATATGTGAGTGTAAAAGCACTATTTTATGAACAATTTGTGAAAAAACTTCCATATCCTGCATCCTTTTACTGTTTGAAGTTGTCTTTTATCTCTTTATTCGTTATCATCATAAAGGCAGAGGTACTTTTTTCATTAGATAGAAGTATAATATAAATTATCCAAATATCGGTATAAGAAGGACATTATTTACCGCTTTAAATAGCGACATAACACGTTTTTCTTATAGGCGTAGTGAGAGAAAAAGTAGGTGGCTCAAAAATGCAACATTATCAAAGTAAATTACTGAAGTGGATTGCTTTTGCTACAACAATCGGTATGTTGCTTATTCTACTTGGTGGAGCCCTTGTTACAAAAACTGAAAGCGGTTTAGGTTGTGGCCGACACTGGCCAGACTGTAATGGGTCTCTAATCCCAAAAGAAATAACAGCTGAAGTATTAATAGAATTTTCACATCGATTTGTGACTGGTTCTGTTTCTATACTTGTCTTAGTATTAGTTATATGGACATGGCTTAAGCTAGGTAAAATCCGTGAAGTAAAATTTTTAGGTATTTTAGCAATCTTTTTCTTAATAGCTCAAGCATTAATTGGAGCTGCACAAGTACTTTGGGGACAAGGGGACTTTATCCTTGCACTTCACTTTGGAATTTCGTTAATTTCGTTCGCTAGTGTTTTATTATTAGCAATGATTGTATTTGAAGTAGATACAAAATTTGACGCCGATAAAGTATTTATTGGTAAAAAACTTAAAATGCATACTATAGGCGTATCATTATATTCCTATATAGTTGTTTATACAGGCGCTTTAGTTCGACATACACAGTCTAGTTTAGTCTGTTTAGATTGGCCAGTCTGTAACTACGATGATCCATTATCACTACCAAATAATATGTATGAATGGGTTCAAATGGGACACCGCTTTGCAGTACTATTAATTTTTATTTGGGTTACATATATTATGATTCATGTAGTGAAGCATTATAAAAACCAACGTGTACTTTATTGGGGTTGGATTCTTGCTTTGCTTATCTTACTTGCACAAATGATGACAGGAATGCTTATTATCTTTACAAGACTTAATTTAATCGTGGCGTTATTACACTCATTATTTATATCCTGTTTATTTGGTCTATTCTGTTATATGATTTTGCTCGTATCACGAAGTATAAATAATGAAAAAGGTAGTAATTAAACTAGTTAATCAAATTGCTAACAGAAAATAATAAAGAAGCGGCTTGAGTCCTGTATTCTATGGGACTCAAGCCGCTTAAATATTTTTCAGGTAATAATGATCGTTAATTTATAGATATGCTATAACAGCGTCCTGAAACGTTAGTATAATTCCTCACTATTACCTTCTCAAGTACTCTTCAAACAGTCCGTTAACGCGTACTCTACTTACCATACCTATTAATAGAAAAGGCAACGAAGTACTCCGTTGCCTCAATCTATTATTCTACTTCTAATAATAAGTCGCCTGTTGAGATAGCGTCTCCTGCAGAAACATAAACTTCTTTTATGACTCCATCTTTTGGTGCTTGAACCGTTGTTTCCATCTTCATGGCCTCAGTAATTAATAAGTGATCCCCACGTTTAACCGGACTTCCTTTAGAAACTACGACTTTGAGAACTGTTCCTGGCATCGTTGCTCCAATTTGATTTGGATTGCTTGGATCAGCTTTTATTGATGCATTCCCATCTACTTCTACCGTCATATCTTGAATAACTAATTCACGAGATTGACCGTTTAACTCAAAGTACATAATGCGAGTTCCATCATGTTGTGGTTCACCAATTTCAATTAATTTAATAATTAGCGTTTTCCCTTTTTCGATTTCAACTTCAATTTCTTCACCAAGTTTTAATCCATAAAGGAAGGTCGGCGTATCTAGTACCGAGATATCTCCAAATAAATCTATAGCTGTTACATAATCCTCAAACACTTTTGGATATAAAGCATATGCGATAATATCTTTATGAGAAACTGGACGACCAAATTTTTCAGTTAATGTTTTCTCAATCTCTTTAAAATTAACTGGTTCTAATAATTCACCAGGTCGGACAGTAATCGCTTCTCTATCTTTTAAAATTACCTTCTGTAACTCTTGTGGGAAGCCACCTGGTATTTGTCCTAAATAACCTTGGAATAATTCAACAACTGAATCAGGGAAATCAATTGTTAAACCACGTTCGAAGATATTCTCTTCAGTTAGATCATTTTGGACCATGAATAATGCCATGTCCCCTACTACTTTTGAAGACGGTGTTACTTTCACGATGTCACCAAATAATAGGTTTACTCGTGCATACATTTTCTTCACTTCATCCCAACGGTCTCCTAATCCTACTGCTTTTGCTTGTTGTTGTAGATTACTATATTGACCACCTGGCATTTCATGAACATAAATTTCAGAGTGTGGACTATTCATACCACTTTCGAAATCACTATAAAATGTACGAACATCTTGCCAATATGTTGATAATTGCTCAAGTGCATCAATATCTGCACGCACTTCTCGTTTGCCACCCTTCATCGCATAGTACAATGAATTTGCACTTGGTTGTGAAGTTAGTCCGGACATTGAACCTAGTGCTGTATCGATAATATCAACACCTGCTTCAATCGCTTTCGCATATGTGTAGATACCATTACCGCTTGTATCGTGTGTATGCAGGTGGATTGGCAATTCAGTCGATTCTTTCAATTCTGAAACTAATCGATATGCTGCTTCTGGTTTTAATAACCCTGCCATGTCTTTAATCGCTAGAATATGTGCTCCAGATGCTTCTAATTCTTTTGCCATATCCTTGTAATATTGAACAGAATATTTTGCACGAGAATCATCGAAAATATCACCTGTGTAACAAATTGCAGCTTCAGCAATTTTTCCAGTTTGGCGGACTTCATCGATGGCCACTTCCATACCTTTTATCCAGTTTAAGCTATCGAAAATTCTGAAAACATCAATTCCAGAAGAAGCAGATTCTTTAATAAACTCACGGATTAAATTATCCGGATAATTTTTATAACCAACTGCATTTGCCCCACGTAGTAACATTTGGAATAAAACATTCGGCATTTGTTCGCGTAATTGTTCAAGTCGTGCCCATGGATCTTCTTTTAAGAAACGGTATGCTACATCAAATGTCGCTCCTCCCCATAATTCAAATGAGAAGAAATCATTTAACATACGTGCATTGTAATCTGCAATTTGAAACATATCCTGTGAACGAACTCGAGTTGCTAATAGAGATTGATGGGCGTCACGGAAAGTTGTATCTGTTAGCAATACATCTTTTTGTTCTTTTATCCATGAAACGAGCCCAGATGCACCGCGCTCATCCAATATTTGTTTTGTGCCTGGTAAAATCTCAGTTTTCAAATCAAATTTTGGTTTATTTGGTTGAACTAAAATTGGTTTTGAACGTTTGTCAATACCTGGGAATCCATTTAACGTAACATTCCCTATATAGTTTAATATTTTTGTTCCTCTGTCTTTTCTTTCAGGGAACTCAAATAATTCAGGCGTTGTATCAATAAAGCTTGTATCAAACTTACCAGTAATAAATTTATCATGTTGAACAACATTTTCTAAAAACGGAATATTCGTTTTTACACCGCGGATTCGGAACTCTCTTAAATTACGATGCATTTTAGCAGAAGCCTCTTTAAATGTCATACCCCATGTTGAAATTTTAACAAGTAAAGAATCGTAATAAGGTGTTACTACAGCTCCTTGGAATCCATTTCCTGCATCCAAACGTACCCCAAAACCACCACTTGAACGGTAAACCATTAATTTCCCAGTATCTGGCATGAAATCGTTTGCAGGATCTTCTGTAGTTACACGTGATTGAATGGCATAACCGAAGAGAGGAATTTCATTCTGTAAAGGAATACCAATCTCCTCTGAATGTATTTCATGGCCTTCAGCTATTTTGATTTGCGCATGAACAATATCAATTCCTGTTATCATTTCTGTAATCGTATGCTCTACCTGAATTCTAGGATTTACTTCAATAAAATAGAATTCATCGCCAGAAACTAAAAATTCTACAGTACCTGCATTTATGTAATTTACATTTTGCATTAATTGTACAGCAGCATCACAGATTCGCTTACGAAGATCTTCTGAGATTGAGTTAGATGGAGCTATTTCCACAACTTTTTGGTGACGTCTTTGAATCGAACAATCACGTTCATATAGGTGCACAATATTACCAGAAGTATCTCCTAGAATTTGTACTTCGATATGCTTTGGTTTAATAATCGCTTTTTCTACGTAAACTTCATCTGAGCCGAAAGCAGCTTTTGCCTCAGACTTAGCACGTTCATAGCTAGACAATAACTCATCTTTTGAGTGGACTAATCGCATTCCTCGACCGCCCCCACCAAGAGCCGCTTTAATCATTAACGGATAGCCATGGGATTCACCAAATTCAAATACTTCTTCAACACTTGACACTGGGCCATCAGTACCTGGTATTACAGGAATTTTTGCTGCTATTGCTTGTTCTCTTGCTTTTACTTTATCGCCAAACATATCTAAATGCTCAGAGGTAGGACCGATAAAGATAATTCCTTCCTCTTCACATCGTCTAGCAAATTGAAGATTTTCTGATAAGAAGCCATATCCAGGGTGAATAGCATCAACGTTTGCCTGCTTAGCAATTTCAATAATCCCCTCGATATCTAAATAAGCATCAATTGGTTTTTTTCCTTTCCCAACAAGGTAAGATTCATCTGATTTATATCGATGATATGAACCACTGTCTTCCCTTGAGTAAATTGCGACTGTCTTAAGCTTCAATTCGTTACAGGCACGAAAAATACGTATTGCGATTTCTCCGCGGTTTGCTACTAAAATTTTGTTAATTTTCTTCACAACGATTCCCCCTTATAACTTCTTCTCCAACTTGACATACATGGAAATATTGATTAATACCCCCATAGCAAAAGATAGTAATAATATAGATGTTCCGCCATAACTAATAAAAGGTAACGTAACACCGGTTAACGGGATAAGTCCCGACAATCCCCCTAAGTTAACAAACGATTGAACAGCGATCCAACTACCAATACCAGCAGCTATCATTCTAGCAAGTGGATCTTTTGTTTTTAGTGCAATAGTTAAAGCTCTGAAGATAATAAAACCTAAGCCACCTAAAACAATAATGACACCTAAAATACCAAGTTCTTCCGCTATAATTGCCATAATAAAATCCGTTTGTGGTTCAGGTAAAAATCCAAGTTTTTGTATGGATTGTCCCAAACCAACCCCTTCTAGGCCACCAGAGCCTATTGCAATATAACCATTTACAACTTGATAACTTGAACCATCCGCATATTCAAAAGGATTTAAAAAGGATTTAATCCTTCCCATACGGTTTTGTGTTAGAATATCTTCACCTTTTACTAGAATGATCAAACCGATTAGAGCAGAACCAAAGCCAATAAGAACGGTAAAGAACTTTACGAATTTCTTAAACTGAATGCCACTTGCTGCTACAACTGCAACAGCAATTCCGGATAGGATAATGACTGCTCCTAAATCTGTCTCGGTCCCTACGAATAAGATAATGGCTAACCAAACAATAATAGGGTAAACAATGTTATTTGGTTCTAGATTTTCCATAGGGTTATTTAAACTTTTTCTATAAAATGCCCCAGCAAAATATAAAATTATAAATAGTTTAGCAAATTCAGAAGGTTGAAACATTGTAAGTCCAAATAAGCTAATCCAACTTGTTGCTCCTCCAGCTGCTACACCGTTAACTTTTACCCAAAAGAGCATAATAAAAGTAATAAATAACAGAATTTTCATAATCCTCTTACTACTATAGTGTTTATACGGGAAAAATGCACCTACTATAAATGAAAAAGCAGCAACTATTAGATTTAATAACTGTTTTCGATAGTAATAAGTTGGTGTACCATCTTCATTGACAATACTTACCATCATACTAGCACTATAAATCATTACGAGTCCAAATAAACATAAAAATAAATACGTAAAGAACAAGGGATAATCAAAATTCCTTACATAGTAATTAAAATATTTTTTCATTATCAATACCCCATCTTAGAAAAAAAACTCAAATCGCCAAGGTGCGTTTGAGTTTTAAATTATTTGTTTGTATACGCATCATGTAATAAGGAAAGCTCTTTTTCTAATGTATCTAGAATTTCTTTTCCTCGTTCACGATCAACTAAACCAAGCTTAACAGCAAAATCAATCTCACGTGATAAGCCAAACATTTGAGTATCTAGAACTTCTTCATATAAAGGACAGGATGGCATTGTTAAATGATCCATTTGAACTTTTATTAATCGAGCAATTTTATCTGCATCTTTTAGCAGTAACTCCAAAGCTTGTTCCTGAAAGGAAGCTTGTGATTTCGTTTCCATGAGGACGCCCCCATCATTTGAATTTCTTCTATTCTATCTTATTAAAGTTTATCTTTAAGCAGTTAAAAATGCAAGTGTATACATATGAAAAGCTAACTTTTGATTTATATTTCTTTATTAATTGATATCAGTAGCGTTATACTAAAATGGATATATGATTTAGGGGGACTTTAGCAATGGAAAATATTATACCTATTAAAGGTGCTGTTAAATATAAAATTACTCTTGATCCTACAGTATGGATTTTTGACGATCGTAGAATAGATTTAAAAACATATTTCGTGGAAAAACATGAAGTAGAAGATGAGGATTTAAAATATTTACTTAATACAGGTAGACACTGGTCTCGTGAAATTATGGAAGGCGCAGTTTTCCCTCCAACTTTAAAAACAGAAAGAAAATTTGATCGTCAAGGTATGAAAACAGGTACCTTTGGAATGGAAATTAAGCATTTCTTAAAAAATGCACAATTTGAAGAACAAGCAAAGCAAGTTGTTTTTGAATTAGCTGATGGACAAGAACATGCCTTTTCAATCGAAGAAGCAAATACGCTAATTTTCAAATATAGTCAGGATGGTAAACCAATAACAGATGGTGGCCCTGTTCACCTATTATTTGCGGATGGTTCGAATGTTGACAATCCTATCAAAAACATTGTAGCAATTCGAGTTGACTAGTAGGAGGACTATGTAGAATGCGTGTCAAATGTGTAATTTGTGATTCTATCAATGAACTTGATGATGACATACCTTTAGCAAAGAAATTACGTAATCGACCAATTCATACTTATATGTGTAATGAATGTCATGATCGAATTTCAATTAATACAGAAAATAGATTAGCAACTGGAAATTTTCATTTTTTCCGCACTTCTTCACCTATCGATGATGAATTCTAATTTAAAGCAAATTACAATATTTAAAAACCTTGAACCAGAAATTAAATGGTTCAAGGTTTTTTCGTTTATTCACTTTTTATTAGTTTTCTCTCTAGCAATTCAACAAGCTGATACATGATTGTAGCAAAAACAGCAATGATGAGTAACGACATAAGAACAAGGTTAAAATTAAATATTTGGAAACCATAAATGATTAGATAACCAAGTCCTTTTGACGAAACTAAAAATTCACCAACAATTACACCTACCCAGGATAATCCAACATTTACTTTTAAAGTCGAAATAATTGTTGGAAAGGAAGAAGGTAATATCGCTTCCTTAAACATTTGATAACGGGTTGCATTAAAGGTTTGTAATACTTTTAAGTAATTCGCATCCATATTTCTAAAAGAGGTATAAATGACAATTGTTGAAATAATTACTGAAATAATAGCCCCCATTGTAATGATTGAACTCATTCCTGGTCCCATCGCAACAATTAATATGGGGCCAAGTGCAACTTTAGGCATTGAATTCAATATGACAAGATATGGATCTAATACTTTCGATAAAAATGGAGACCACCATAAAATTGCAGCTAAAATGGTTCCTACCAACGTTCCTAAAATAAACCCAAGGACCGTTTCAAAAAGTGTATAGCTTATATGAGCAAGTATTGAACCATCTGAGATTTTATCAATAAGTAAATTGATTACTTTTGTTGGAGAGCTAAAGATTAATGGATCAATCCATCTTAAGTGAGAAGCCAGTTCCCACAAACCGAAAAATGCAATTAAGATTAAGATTTGGTAAAAACGAACCCATTTTTTTTCTTTTCGAAGCGATTGTAGAAATTGTTCATGTAGTTTTTGATTATTCAAGGCTTTCTAGCTCCTTCCAAATAATTTGGAATAAGGAGGAATAAACAGGATGTGCTCTCGCTTCAAATGGGGTTAATACTTTTAATTCCTCTGGCACATCAAAGATTTGATGGACTCTACCAGGTCGTGCAGAAAATAAAATAATTCGATCACTCATTGCAATGGCTTCACCCAAATCATGTGTAACTAAAATTGCTGTTTTTCCATATTCTTTTAATTTGTTGGAAACTAAGTCTTCAAGTTTTAATTTTGATTGGTAATCTAGTGCTGAAAACGGCTCATCTAATAAAAGAATTTTTGGATCTACAGCAAGGGTTCTAGCTAACGCAACTCTTTGTCGCATCCCACCTGATAATTCCCTTGGATATTTTTTTTCAACCGGTGGTAAGCCAACATCTCTTAAAAGGCTTGAAGCAACATTTTCATAACTCTTTTTCTCATCATTTAAGAGTTTTAGTCCTAGAGTTATATTTTCCTCTATTGTCTTCCAAGGAAAGAGATAATCCTGTTGAAGCATATACCCAATCGATAAATTTTTATTACCAAAAACACTTTTGTTTTCTATTTTAACTGTACCCGAAGTAGGTTTAAAAAGCCCTGCAATAATCGAAAGAAGAGTTGTTTTCCCACAGCCACTTGGCCCAATAAATGAAACAAATTCCCCTTTGTCTATAGTAAGATTAATATCCTGCAAAGCAGAGGATGCAGCTTCTTTTGAAAAATACGTATGGTGGACGTTACTGACTGTTAAAAAAGTCATTTACTTCAAAACCTTCTCCGCAAATGATGTATCTACTAAGTCTTTATAATCCATACGTTTTGGTAGTTCGCCTGCTTCATCCATAATGTCTTGTAAGTTATTCCACTCTTCTTCATCTAATACTGGATCTTTTGCAAACGATTCTTGTTCTCGATAACGTTCAACTACAGTTGCAATTAAATCCACATCTGTATCCTCGAAGAATGGAAGAATAGCTTCTGCAACCTCTTCTGCTGAAGCTTCATATACAAAATCTTGTGCTTTTTTCAACGCTCTCGTAAACTTCTCAATTGTTTCTGGACTTTCATTCATAAAGCTGTCCTTAGCCATGAAAACTGTGTATGGCAGATGACCTGATTCGGTACCAAAAGAAGCAATTATATGACCAACGCCTTCTTTTTCAAATACACTAGCAGTTGGCTCAAATAATTGCACATAGTCACCTGTGCCTGAAGCAAAGGCTGTTGAAATATTTGCAAAATCAATATTTTGAATTAACTCTAAATCTGCATGAGGGTCAATGCCATGTTTCTTTAAGACAAACTCTCCTGCCATTTGAGGCATACCACCCTTACGTTGCCCAAGGAATGTTGAGCCTTTAAGCATATCCCATGAGAAATTCTCAATTTCTTCACGAGCCACTAAAAATGTCCCATCTGTTTGTGTTAACTGAGCAAAGTTTTTGATAGGATCATTTGCTCCTTGCGCAGATACGTAAATCGATGTTTCTGATCCAACTAGAGCAATATCAATTCCTCCAGATAATAAAGCCGTCATTGTCTTATCTCCACCAGCGATTGTAGATAATTCTATATCTAACCCTTCCTCTTCAAAGAATCCTTGGGTAATAGCTACATATTGAGGTGCGTAGAAAATGGAGCGCGTTACTTCACCAATTTTTACCTTTTGAAGCTCCTCCGAATCATTACATGCTACAAGCAGAAGAACCATTAGACTTGCTGTTAAAACCATAAAACTAGACTTTAACCACTTTTTCAATGCTCCGACCTCCCTTATTCATACTTGTTTATCAAGAGTAGATTATGCATTATAGGAAAAATGTGTGAATACCTAGAAATACGGAGGAAGAACTATTGTAATAACTGAAATTCTTCTAATCTGCCTATATACTTTTTATTGTCCAGATTTTTGAGAATGTCTTAAAACATCAGTGCACACTTAAAATAAAAAACGAAAAGACAAAGTCAATTTTTGACTTTGTCTTCACTCAGCTCAATCTACTTTAGATAGATTTTTTATTATTAATACCGCGTTCTTTCGATACAACTAAGACGATATAGATGATTAACGCACAAAATGTACTAATTGCGATAACTGTCCCCATTGGAATAGCCGTAAGACTTCCACCAATTCCAACAAGTGGTGTTGCAATGGCCCCTAATCCCATCTGAGCTAAACCGATAAAGGCAGAAGCACTTCCCGCATTTTCACCCTGTCTCTGCATTGCTAGTGATGTACTAGCAGGTGCAACCAATCCTACACTTGAGACTACAAAGAATAAAGGAATTAAAATACCTATTAAACCGATATCAAGCTGAATCATAATGAAAAGAACCAATCCTGCTAAAAAGGCTTGCACTAATCCAAAAGTCAGTATCTTTTTCTCTCCTACTTTTCGAATTAGCCTTGAAGAAGTCTGTGAAGCTGTAAGAATACCAATACTATTAATAGCAAAAGCTAAGCCAAAACCTTGAGGTGAGATACCGTAAATATCTTGTAAGACAAAAGGAGAACCTGATATATAGGCAAACATTCCAGCATATACAAGACCTAATGATAAGCAGTAACCCATGAATACTCGATCTTTAATCATTTTCCCCATCGAGGACAAGGTTTGTTTAATACCACCCGTTTGACGTTTATGTAGAGGTAAACTTTCTGGTAACTTAAAAATTACCCCTAATAATATTGCAAGACCTAGGATACTTAAAATGACAAAGATTCCTTCCCAGTTCGTAAACCTTAGAACCTGACCACCTACAGTTGGCGCGACAATAGGTGCCATACTGTTAACAAGCATTAACATTGCAAAGAACTTCGTCATTTCATGACCAGAATAATAATCTCTCACCGTTGCACGAGAAATAACGACTCCTGTTGCACCAGCGAGCCCTTGAATCAATCGTAAAATACATAAAACAACGATTGAAGTAGTAAAGACACATAAAATAGAGACAATAATAAAAATCGTAATCCCAATAATTAACGGAATACGACGTCCACGAGCATCACTAATCGGTCCAGCAATTAACTGACCTAATGCAAGACCTAGCAAACAAAACGTTATACTTAATTGTACAGCAGTTGTACTAGTATTTAAATCCGCCGCCAATACAGGTAAGGATGGCAGGTACATATCCATAGAAAATGGTGCTAATGCTGATAAGAAACCTAGCACTAGAATTTTCCCTACTTGTTTTTTCTTTTTCTCACTTACCTGTAATGGTAAATCTTTCTCCAACTTCAAATCCATCCTCTTTCCCCCTTAACCAATCCTCAAAAACTTGAATATCTACATTTTATAGAAACCTTCTGTTTTTTACAGTATATATCTGACACTATTGTAAATTAAATCTATGTGTTGAAACAATAACTAATTAGTTCCTTAAATCTTTACACCTGAAGTAAGTGCTTTTTATGTACAAAAAAGAGGTGACATCAAAAGTCACTTTTTTAAGTGTGACCTTTGTGTCAACCTCTTTCTAATTAACAATAAAAACTATTCTTGTGATGCGGCTCTTCGTTCTTCTCGTTTTTCACGCCATAAACGTGTTTTATAAAGAATTAAAATTAAAGCTGCGACAATTAACCCTTCTATCATTGGTAAGAAAAGTGCTAAGAAAGTTAGAACAATACAGCCTATAAATAGGAAAATATAAATAATAATATTTTGTATTAATTTCAAGTCATTTTTAGCAAATCCAAGTTTAAAAACGATTGCTGATAAGATAAATACTAAGAAAAATGTAACGTATCCAGCAACATCATAGCTTGGTAAATTTTCATAGAGATATCGAGTTATTCCTGACATACGTCCGAATACAAAGGCGTTTTCACCAGTATCCGTTGGTGCAGCTGTTTGAATATAATTTAGTGTCCCAAACAAGTTCAACTTCTACCAACACCTTTCACAATAGCAACAAATTCTTATTGTTCAGCGTATTTTTTCTTTTTCGCTGATTTTTCACGTTCGTTTTTATCTAGAATTTGTTTACGTAAACGAATAGATTCAGGAGTTACTTCAAGATACTCATCTTCATCTAAAAATTCTAGTGCTTCTTCAAGCGTTAAAATACGTGGACGTTTGATCACGTTCGTTTGATCCTTCGTTGCTGAACGTACATTCGTTTTTTGTTTCATCTTAGTAATATTAACAGTGATATCATTATCACGGTTATTCTCACCAACGATCATACCTTCGTAAATTTCAGTACCTGGTTCAACAAATAGTGTACCACGGTCTTCAATTTGCATCATACCATAAGTTGTTGTTTTACCTGTCTCCATAGAAACAAGGGCACCCTGATGACGTCCACCTACACGACCCGATACAAGTGGTTGGTAAGAATCAAATGTATGGTTAATGATACCGAAACCTTTAGTTAGAGACATGAATTCAGTAGTGTATCCAATTAATCCACGAGCAGGAACCATGAAGATTAAACGAACTTGACCATTTCCTTCATTGATCATATCAAGCATTTCACCTTTACGGTTACCTAAAGATTCAATAATAGAACCAACGCTTTCTTCTGGTACATCAATTTGTACGCGTTCAATAGGTTCACATTTTACTCCGTCAACTTCACGGATAATTACTTGTGGTTTTGATACTTGTAGTTCATAGCCTTCACGACGCATGTTTTCAATTAAGATAGATAAGTGAAGTTCTCCACGACCAGAAACAATCCAAGCATCCGGTGAATCTGTATCCTCTACACGTAAAGATACGTCTGTTTGTAATTGAGAACGAAGACGTTCTTCAATTTTTCTTGAAGTGATCCATTTCCCTTCACGTCCAGCAAAAGGAGAGTTGTTCACTAAGAAAGTCATTTGTAAAGTTGGTTCATCAATACGTAATGGTGTTAAAGCTTCTTGATGCTCAACAGGACAAACTGTTTCACCAACATTGATTTCTTCCATACCAGATACGGCAATTAAATCACCTGCGTATGCTTCTTGGATTTCTTCACGTTTTAAACCAAAGAAACCGAAGATTTTTGTAACACGGAAGTTTTTCACGGAGCCATCAAGTTTCATTAACGCTACTTGTTGACCAACAGAAATTGTTCCACGGAACACACGACCAATACCGATACGTCCAACGAAGTCATTATAGTCAAGTAATGCTACTTGGAATTGTAATGGTTCTTCACGAGTATCCACTGGTGCAGGGATATGCTCAATAATTGATTCGAATAAGCATTTCATATTCTCTTCTTGTTTTGATGGATCTGGATCAAGAGAAGCAGTACCATTTACACCAGAAGCAAATACTACTGGGAATTCTAATTGTTCTTCGTCAGCACCTAGTTCAATAAGTAAATCGATTACTTCATCAACTACTTCTTCTGGACGAGCAGAGTCTTTATCTACTTTGTTTACTACAACAATTGGTGTTAATTTTTGTTCTAGTGCTTTTTTCAATAC
>DATMGC010000118.1:0-45682 GCA_035555915.1 Ureibacillus sp.
TTCAATACTAGAAGCTAGAAAGCCCATTCGTATTATGTTATGCTCTAGCTTCCACCAACCGCTAGCTCTCTATGCCACTTCATAATACTACTCTTTTTCATCATTGCTTGAAATTATTTACTTACCACTATTCTATTACAAATTGACTTTCTATTCAAATAATTTTATAAATATTTTTTTAATATTGCATTCTCTTTGTAGTAAGGCTGTTTTTAATTAGATTCTAATTTGGTTTTGTAGGGGAACACAAAGCATAATTCAACCTACCCTTTCTAATTAACCGAATCGTCCTGAAATATAATCTTCTGTACGTTGATCCTTTGGCGCCGAGAAGATGCTATCTGTTTGATCAAATTCTACGACTTCTCCATTTAGGAAAAATGCAGTTTTATCAGAAATTCGTGCTGCTTGTTGCATATTATGTGTAACAATAATAATTGAATAATTATTTTTTAATCCTTGAACAAGCTCCTCTACCTTTAAAGTGGAGATTGGATCCAGAGCAGATGTCGGTTCATCCATCAAAATAACATCGGGTTCAATTGCTAAACAACGAGCGATGCAAATACGTTGTTGCTGTCCTCCTGATAAACTAAAGGCATTCTGATTTAAACGGTCTTTCACTTCATCCCAAATTGCAGCACCGCGCAAAGACTTCTCTACAATCTCATCCAAAATCTTTTTATTTTTTATCCCGTGAATACGAGGTCCATATGCAATATTATCGTAAATTGATTTGGGAAATGGATTTGGTTTTTGGAACACCATCCCTACCCTCGTACGCAATTCCTCCACTTCATAAGAAGTGTCAAAAATATTGCGACCTCGGTAATTTATTTCGCCTGATGTTTTTACGATAGGCACTAGCTCAACCATGCGATTTAGCGCTTTTATATAGGTGGATTTCCCACATCCAGATGGTCCAATAATCGCCGTTACTTCTTTCTCTTTCATCTCTAGGTTAATATCTTTTAAGGCATGATGTTGTCCATACCAAAGATTGAAATTACTTGTGCTGATGACGGAATCTTTTTCTACTTTCTGAGTAGAATTCGTAATTAATAAAGATGGCTTTTTTACTTTGACGATTTCTTTATTATTCGTTTTGTTCGCAAGAATTACCACTTTTTACACTTCCTTAATATCGTTTTTGGAACTTATTGCGGATAAAAATTGCAATAGAATTCATTATTACAAGGAAAAACATGAGCACAATAATACCAGCAGAAGCAACAAATTGGAACGCTTCCTGTGGGCGTTTAGCCCAGTCATAAATTTGCATCGGTAATGCAGTAAATTGACTAAGTACCCCATCTGGAAGGAACTGCAAAATAACAGGAATCCCTAGAACAACTAACGGAGCCGTTTCACCAACTGCACGAGATAAAGCTAAAATACTTCCAGTCAAAATCCCAGGAATTGCAGCAGGTAAGACTACTCGTATAATCGTTTGCCATTTTGTAGCCCCCATCCCATAAGAGGCTTCACGTTGTTCTTTTGGTACTGAACGAATTGCCTCTTGAGATGCTACAATGATGACAGGCAAAATGAGTAAACTCATTGTAAATCCTGCAGCAAGTAAACTTTTCCCTAGCATCAACATTCGAACAAATATTGTTAATCCTAATAATCCAAATACAATAGAGGGAACACCTGCAAGATTCGATATATTCATTTGAATAAAACTAGTAAATTTATTTTTCTTTGCATATTCTTCTAAGTAAATTGCAGTTCCAACACCTAAAATCATTGAAACAGGAGCAATGATTAACATTAAATAGATGGATCCGATTAACGCCGCTTTGATACCTGCTTTTTCTGGGAAACGTGATCCAAAATTGGTAAAGAAATCAGGGCTTAAATAACTAGTACCTTGTGAAACTATTCTTACAAGTAAGATAACTAATGTAAGTAATGCAAGTAATGTAGCTACAAGAAAAATAGTTTTCCAAACTTTGTTAACTGTTAAACGAGATTTCATCCGCTTCATCACAATAGTATCATTAAGATATTTCATATTAATACTCCTCCCTGAAGCGTTTTGAAATGTACTGTGCAAGTAAATTCATCATTAAAGTAAAGACAAATAATGTGAATCCAACAGCATAGATTGAATAATAGATTGTTGTTCCATACCCCGCATCTCCTGATGAAACTTGAACAATATATGCAGTCATTGTTTGGATAGATCCTGTCACATTAAAATCAAATACTGGTGTTGCTCCGCCAGCAAGTGATACAATCATTGTTTCGCCGATAGCACGTGAAACAGCTAATACAATTGAAGCTATAATCCCTGATAATGCTGCAGGTAAAACCACTTTAAGTGCCACCTCTAACTTAGTAGTTCCTAAGGCCAAAGCACCTTCTCTAATAGAATTTGGCACTGAGCTCATGGCATCTTCAGATAATGATGCAATCATCGGTAGAATCATGATCCCAACAACAATACCTGGACTAAGTGCATTGAATATTTTCAGCGAAGGTATCAATTCCTGAAGTATTGGTGTCACAAATGTTAAGGCAAAAAATCCATAAACGATTGTCGGTATTCCAGCTAATACTTCTAAGATTGGTTTGATGATTCGGCGGTTTTTATCTGATGCATATTCACTTAAATAAATTGCAACAGCAATCCCTAAAGGTACTGCTACACAGGCTGCAATTACTGAAACCTTTAATGTACCAAGTATTAAAGGTAATACTCCGTATACAGGAGCACTACCGGAGAATGGTAACCATTCTTTACCGAATAAGTAGTCAGTAATTGATACTCTCTGAAAAAATTCAAACGTTTCAAATATAAGCGTAAAGACGATTCCAATTGTTGTAAGAACTGAAATTAATGCAGTTATGACTAAAAGTATGGGCATTAATTTTTCGATTATTTTCTTCCCTTTTTTATTACGGGACTTTGCTATCAACTTTTGAATTGACTGTTCATTCCCGATGTCACGAGAAGTCATAGGACAAACTCCCTTCTATTACGTGAGAAAATGTGTGAGAATCTACTTTCCTTGGTGGTATAGATCTCCCACACGTTTTTATCATCTATTAATTTTATTTAATTATACTTTCTAAAGTTGATAATCCTTCTTCGTACTTTTCATCGGGTAATTTTACATAACCAACCGCTTCAGCCATCTCACCAGCGTTTTCTAAAGTGTATTTCATAAAGTCATAGAATGTTTCATTGTCTTGTAATGCACTATTTTTCGCATAAACAAATAATGGACGGGATAATGGTGAGTACTCACCTGTTTCAATTGTTTTGTTAGTTGGTGCTACCCCATCAATTGATACTGCTGTTAATTTATCTTGATTTTCTAAGTAATACGCATATCCGAAGAATCCAATTGCGTTTTTGTCACCTGCTACACCTTGAACTAAAACATTGTCATCTTCAGATAAAGTTGCTGATTTCACTAAATTCGCACCACCTAAAATGACCTCATCAAAGTAGTCATACGTTCCGGAGTCTGTACCTGGTGAATAGAAGATGATTTCTTCTTCTGGCCAAGATGGATTGATATCAGACCATTTTTTAGTTGTTCCATCTTCAATCCATAGTTGTTGTAATTGATCAACTGTTAATTCAGTAGCCCAGTCATTTTCTGGATTCACTACGACCGTTAAACCATCAAAAGCAACTTGGAATTCTGTATAATCAATACCAGCTTTTTTTAATTCAACTGCTTCTTCCTCTTTGATTGGACGAGACGCGTTAGAGAAGTCCGTTTCTCCAGCTATAAATTTTTCAAATCCACCGCCAGTACCCGAAACACCCGCAGAGACTTTTACATCTGGTTGTACTCCTGCATATTCTTCAATTAGACCTTCTATGATAGGTGATACTGTTGACGAACCGTCACCTGATACGTTACCAGATAACTGAGCAATCCCTGTTTCTGTTGGTTCGATATTTGCTTTGTCAGAATTACATGCGCCTAAAAGTAGGCTGGAACCAAGTGCTGCTGTTATTGTTATGTACTTCCACTTTTTCATCTCTCATTTCCTCCATCAAATTCATAGTCAGTTTGTCTTACAAGTAAAACTATAAACCTAGTTTATTAATGTCATATAAATGAATTGTAAAGAAATTGTAAATGGATATAGATTTTATATTTACTTGACTAATTTTGTAAATGTTACTTTATATCATCTATTTAATAAGATGTTTACTTGAAATAGTTTGGCATAAAAAAACTCCCTCAGGAATAATTCCTAAGAGAGTGTCACTTCTATTATTCATTTACAACTTCGTCTTCTGTATCTTCATCAATTTTTTCGCCAGTTGTAGCTTGTAATATTTCTTGTTTTGCCGAGCTAGAAGTAAGCCCTTCTTTAGCATATTTATCTTTCAACTCAAAATAGACATCTAAAATTTCTCTAGCAGTTTGGGCTGCAGTTGGTAAAGAAATATTATAATTCGTTGTAGCCCATGGGAAAATAACTGCATAAGCTACTTCCGGGTTGTCATAAGGTGCGAAACCTACATGAGCAATGTTAATCGTGTTAGTTGCCCATTTATCACGAAGTGGACCATAATAAACAACCTCTGCCGTACCAGTTTTCCCAGCAGCTGTATAAGGAGCGTCTGCAAAATAAGCACGCGCTGATCCCTTAGCACCTGTATAAACTTTACGTAATCCACCCTTAACGTGGTCAATTTCTTCAGTTGAATTTGAAATTCGATTTAATATTTTTGGTTCAACATCTGCCACAACAGGTCCTAACACTTCCCCATCTTCAGATGGTTGTCGAACTTCTTTTAATAAACGAGGTTGAATTCGATAACCACCATTTGCAACAGTAGAGATATATTGAACCATTTGTAATGGTGTGTACGTATCAAATTGTCCAATGGCTAAGTTTAAGATTTTACCAGTATCTGTTAACTCACCAGTGAATCCTGCAAATTCGTTTGGCAAATCAACTCCTGTATTAACACCAAGACCAAACTGAGCATAACCATTACGCATTGTTTGAAGTGTGTCATTCTTGATTTTAAATGGCATATTATAACTATATGTTGAACCAGCAATTTTTATAGCGGTTTGGAACATATAGGAGTTTGAAGAACGTTCCAAAGCAGTTTGGTCATTAATCGCAATACGACCATTTCGGTTAAAGATAGAACTTTTCACCTTTGTACCAGAAAGCTTAATCGGTTGGTCAATTAGAACTTGACCCGGCTTAATAGCTCCTTCTGAATAACCCATTAAAAGAGTTGCTGCTTTGACAGTTGAACCTACTTCATAAGCAGTCGTAAATGTACCATATGAGTAATCAACAACATATTGTTTACCCGTTTCTTTATCTTTTTCTAATTTTTTACCAACAACAGATAATAATTCACCAGTATTGGGATTCATCATTACAAAAAATGCTCTATCCAATAGTTGAGATTGACCTTTTGATTTTAGTTCCATCAATTTTTGTTCTACTATTTTCTCAGCCGCTTGTTGTAACTCAATATCAATTGTAGTCACTAAATCACTACCAGGCTCTCCTTCATAGGTTGTCACAGTATCAATAACGTCACCTTGTTTGTTTGTGACATTTTTGACAACCGATTTTTGACCTTGTAGAAGTTCTTCATAGTAGGATTCAAAATAACTTTCCCCAACACGGTCATTTCGTGAATAATCTCTTGCTAAATAATAATTAAGCATCGATTTAGGTATACCTTTACTTGGGACAGTAGTTCTCCCTAAGATAGCTAATGAAGAGAGTTTAACACGTTTCCAGTCTGTCGTCGTATTGACACCCGGCAAATCAGACAATCTTTCTGATACTCGAGCAAATTCTTCATCAGTCACATTTTCACTTTTAATAATTTGTGGTGATAAATTATACCCGGATGTCATTTCCCGGTAAATTGCTAACACTTCTAATTCAAAGGGTGTTATTTGTGCTAGTTCTTCCTCAGTAATGCGTTCACGAACTAATTTATCAATTTCTTGTTGAACCGCTTTATCATCAAGTTCTTCATTTTCTCGAAGTTTTTGCTGTTCTTTCTTAGTTACTTTTGCATATGCTACATCTTTGTTTTTGGATATCCAGAAATCCTGCTTATCACGTAACGTAACATGATCAGTTGGTTGCTCAATTAGCATGGCCAACTGTTCGGCAATATCCATCATTTCTTCTGTAGTTGTTGATTGAGTTTTCGTATATGTAATCGCATTTTCGGGCTCATTATCAACCAATACTCTTCCGTAACGATCATAAATTCTACCACGAGGTACACTCGTATTTACCGCTACTTCCTCAGTTCTTTCTAGAGCTCGTACATAATCCTCACCTTTTACTATTTGTAAATATCCTAGTCTAAAAATAAGCATGGAAAATAATAAGAATATAGCAAAGAAAAGGACGTTCATACGAAATGACAAACTAGCACGATATTTTGCCTTCACACTAGATGCACGTTGAGTTTTTATTTTTTTTCTCACGTGAAATGATTCCCCCTTTCTTCAATTTGACTCTTTAAGGAAAAATACATACATTTCAGTATAACATTTAGCCAATTGTTTAAAAAGCATTTGAAGGTCGTAATCTTCATGTTTTGTGACGGTAAAAATAGAAATTGGTTCCACTATTTTTTATTATTTTTTATTAAGTGTAACTGTTCTATACGTTCACAAATATTTCTTCAAAATCAGGACATAAGAACAAGAGTGTAGACAAAGCCCTCATTCCACTTTGTCTACACTCTGAATGATGAAATAACCCATTTTAAAGTACTATGATTTGTATTTTTCCATCGCACCTCTAAAAGCTTCGAAGTCATCGAACTTAATAGCCACTTTGTTGTAGACTTTAGTAATCCCTATTATTAATGTTGCTTCTTTTGGTTTTTTTAGTTTTAATATGACATTTGGAGTAACTTCTTCCACATCTCTTGCTACAAAATCAATCGTATCTTTCGTTAACTTTTGTTTCAACACTTCTTTATCGATAATAACCTCTTCGATTTCATCCCAATCGATTTCCATCCGTTTCATCAAACCAAGTGATAAATAGCATTTTTTATCATCTATTGTAACGGGGTTAAGGCGTACTGCATGTATGTCAGCAAGGAAAAAGATAACTGAGTATACATTAAGGAAAAGAAGTACTAAAGATAAGATCATCGATTTCTCATGTAGCCACCAATGAATACCAATTGTTTCTATTACAATTGCATGAATTAACATTATTTGAAACGAGATATAGCTGGAATTTTTGTGCAAGGTAAAGGTGTGTTTGTTTTGAATTGGCTTACTTCTCCAACACATTAGTGCATAGTAGAACATTAGCATCTCAGAACAAATAATCTGGATTAATGGATGTTTTTTTACATATTGGTTTACTGCACTTGAAAAACTAAACAATGTGGGCAATCTACTTTCTCTCGTCGCTCTAACGATTTTAGGTAAAAATTTAAACAAAGTCACTAGTAAAAGAAGTTCTAAAAACAATATCCCTGCTTCAGCCGCAAAGCCTAACCATGTGATGGCGACAAATGGCTCTAAATAGTCTATCGGGATTAAAAATCTTGCTAATATTAAGCCAGCTGACATTAGTAAAATAAACTGTTTGACACTTTTTTCTTTCTTATATCCTAAGAATAACAATGGTGCAATAATAACAAAATCAAACAATGATCCTATTACTACACCATTGTCTGCCCCTTCTAATACTGATAGACCAAATTCTGTATTGTATAAAACAAAGTTACTTCCAAGAACTAATAATAGTAGAAATAACAAACTCATTTGCCTAGACTTTTGTAATATAGTCATCTTATCCCTCCAATACTATCTATTGAAGCTTTACACTTTAATTATAAAAAAGGTGAGTTAGATAAACAATTTACAACTTTTAGAACTTTTTACCATAAAATAGCATTTACTACGTAAAAAAACTGCACCACCAATTGTCAATTTAACAATTGGCGTACAGTTCACTTGCACACTTATCAATACCTTTTACTTTTGTTCTTTCGTATTCTTTTCCTTCTCCGATTCTTCTTCTATTTCTTTATTTTCTGCATACCGCGCAACAGTGTTAATTCTATCTAACATTGTTGGATGTGTATAACGGAATATTTTAACAAGCCATGGTGGATTCACTTCACTTAACCCAGCCTTCGAAAGATTCTGGAATGTTGTGATCCCTGCTTCTGCATCTCCAGTTAGTTCCATTGCATATTCGTCAGCTCTTGTCTCTTGATATCTAGAAATGTAATTTGAAAGAGGGTTTGAAACAAACAGTAAAAATGATACTAATACAAAAAATAAAGGAAGAGAACGGATATCATTAACTTTCTCAATCTTCAACGTAGGGCCAAATTTAGAAATAAGCCACGGCATTAATTTAGAAATTAACCAAAGCCCTACTAGTATAGAAATTAAATACGAAGCTATCCCAATATAAATATGTTTTTCAACGTAATGACCCATCTCATGAGCCATGATAAAGAGAATTTCCTTTTCTGTTAAACTATTTAAGGTCGTATCCCATAAAACGATTCTAGAGTTGTCCCCTATTCCTGTAACATAAGCATTTAATGCATTGGTTTTTTCAGACATATTCACTTCAAATACATGCTCAGAAGGGATGTGTGCTTGTTCTGCAAGAGACAAGATTTTCTCTTCAAGTTCCTTATCATGAAGTGGTGTAAACTCGTTATAAAGTGGATCAATCACAACCGGTTGGATATACATCATAAAGATTGCAAATGGAATTGTGAGCAACCATGCATAAAACCACCATTTTTTTGCACTCTTTTGAATAAGCCAATACACTACTAGGACAACTATCAAAGTTGTGCCAAAATTTACCCAAAAATCAATTACATAATCCCTCATCCACGAAGAAAACTCTTGGGTACTTATGCCATAATCTTTACTTAACTTATAGCGGTAAATATCAATCGGATAAAATACAATGGACGTGAATAGATATAAGAGGAATAAATAGGCACTATTCTTTATCAGTTTCCATCTTGAATCTGCCCATTTTCCAAATATTTTTGAAAGCCCCGTTAATAAGATTAATAAATAAACTAGCCATTCAAATGGAGTTACAACAAAGAAGATAAAATTACGAATTTTTGAAAATTCCTCACTTAATAATAGCTCCCGTTCCGTCATGAAGGTTTGCGGATCTGCTACCGTTCCTTTCAACGACGCCGGTATACCACCTGATTCTCCATGAAATATGTAAAAATACATCCCAATAGCGTAGACTACGTACAAAATAATCGCAGCTATGCCCCATTTTTTTGACAAACTTTCCACCTCAATTCTTCTTCTTACTTTAGTGTAAGAAAAATCGGACAAGATAGAACTAAAATTTTTAAAAAAGTTCTTCCTCAATTGATACCTATCTATAAAAAAACGCTTTATTTCCCCCAAAATTTAGCTTTCAATTATTCAAAAGAAAAAGCGGTTGTCATACCAATTGACAATCGCCATTTTCAAATTAAATATTTGCATTCACGAATGAATATTAAATTAGAATTCAACAAAAACAGGGTCCTTCCCCTTTGAATTCATTAACTTAATTTGTGACGGTGTCACTTTTAAAACAACCATATTTTTATCATCCGGTCCAGAAAACCATCCTTCTAAAACTTTATTCCAAACTTTTTCTCTCATGGACTCATCTGAAGAAATTTCAACTTTCCCTTCAATTTCTAAAAACTCGTCTCCAAATCCTTTACCATCATATCCAATTAAAATATGAGTATATGGATTTTTCGACAATTCCTCAACTTTATGTGTATCATCGCTCGTAACTGTATAGAGTGTAAAATTATCATTGAAAAATGTCATATAACGAGAATGTGGTTTATCCCCTTCAATTGTAGCCATTGTTCCTACCATATTATGGTCTAATATTTTCGTTGCTATTTCTTGTGGTGTTTTTGACATTTTGCTTCGCTCCTTATACTTATATCATTCAATAGTATGTTGAAAAATTGAAGGAATTATCCAAAATAACTATGCAGGTCGCCATGTTTCTAAAAATTTAGCAGTGCGCTTTCTGCCAATTTCTATTAGTTCTTCTTTCGTTTTTTGATCCAAGTCAAATTGTGTAGCACTATACTCTTCAACGGGAATAAACACAATATCACGTTCATGCTTCCTTGAAATATAACGTTCATCATGAGCATTTTTCATGGTTGAAAATAGGGCTTCAAATAGGTTTAATCCATTCTTTATTTTTTGTGGGGGGATATCTTCTCGAGGATTACTTAGTTTTAACCCAATTAGAGGTCTTTCTTTGTTTCCATTATCAAAAATCCACAATGGAAAATTACTAAGAATTCCTCCATCAACAAATAAACTTTCCCCTTTACGATCTGTTAATTTTATAGGTTCAAAGAAAAATGGTATTCCACAACTCATACGAAGTGCTTTGGCTACTGAAAACTTACGCCAATCAATACCATATGAAGCCAAATCATCCGGAATAACAATCATTTTGCCATTAGACAAATCAGATGTAACTAGTTTCAAAGAACCTCTAGGTAAATCGTTAAATGTTAAGATTCCTTTAACTGCTAATTTTTTATAAAACCATTTTTCTAATGCTTTTCCTTTGTACAGTCCCATTCGAAAATAAAGATTTAACCATTTTAAGAAAGGAATATTACCAACTGGTTTTGGAGGATCTAGAAGTGATTTCAAATCGAGTTCATCTAAAATTTCTTCAATTTCATTTGCAGTATAGCCTGCAGCTATAAAACATGCCATAATGGCACCAGCACTCGTTCCCGCTACACGCTTGAAGCGATAATTTTGTTCTTCTAACACCTGCATTGCACCTATATAGGCGAACCCCTTTATCCCACCACCTGAGAACACTCCATCAATAAGCATGTGCACTCCCCTTTATTTGTACTCGTTACACTTTAAGAAAAATGGAAGGAATTTAGAACTTATGTCGAATAAAACATTCGACATAGATTAGGATTTTCTTCATTCCATTATATTGAAATATAAAATATTTTTGTTTTCTATTCATTAATCTAAAGGGTGGTACAAAGAAAAGTGCGATAGAGTATCACTTAGTGACATTCCGACAAATTCAAATTAAAAAGTATTTGGCTTCAAAAAATAATTTTGAAACCAAATACTTTTATTCTTTATAGGTTTAATCTAGATGGGTTATGTTTATTATCTGGCTTATCTTTATTTTCATTTTGATTTTGTCTTTTAGCCTCATCATTTTGACCAATAACATCAAAGTCATCTGGACTCAAATCATAGCCATGTCCATATTCTTCACGATCTAAAGTATTCTTTTTCTTTTTACTCAAAATCTTCACCTCCATATAGCATAATTTGAACCTTTTTATCGGTAATTATGCTATATGGAAAAAACTAAAAATGTAAAATGTAACTTCTAAAATACATCCTTCGCCCTCAATGACTATGATGTTGATGTTCAGTTTCTCCCTCATTTGTCGAAACTGAAATTAAATCGAAATAAGTAGATAATCCTAGGAATAATATTAAAATAGCAAAACTTATCTTCACTTTAGATGAAATACCCTTTGTGAAATTTTGAAAAGTTTGCTTATTCCAAAGACCAGCCGCCACAATACAACTAACTAAATAAATGATCGTAAAAAATACGATACTTAGAAGTTGGTTGTTCGTCGTCATAATGCTAAGCATTGTTCCCATCATGGCTCCCATGAAAAGAGAGCTTAAACATTCTAATACAACTTTTATTGAAAGTTGATATGTCATTATACTTATCAGTAAAAAACTAATAAGCATTGAAATGACCGTCGAGAATACAATATCAGAAATCCACATGCCAACTAAGATTCCAACTAATGTACTTTTCGTCATTGTTACAAACATCGCTAAGCAGCTGGACAGATGATTCTCTTTTGATTGTGCTCTAAATACTGATGCTAATACAAAAGTAAGAAATACGATACTAACTAAACTCGCTATTGCAACCAATGATTCACTCCATTCATCATGCAAGTCGCACTTTCAAGTTATATTGAAAATTTTCATTTGTTAAGTATAACTAATGTATTCCAAATTGAACTTATTTATTCTTTTATAGAAACACTACGCAAGCAAACTCTATTATAGAGTAAATAACTTGATATTTATAAGGATAACAAAAAAGAAAAAAGCGTTGACTCTATATTAGAGACAACGCTTTTTGAATTTTAAAAGAATCCGTAAGTACCGCTTATTTTGCAGCTTGGTATTTAGATTCTACAACATCCCAGTTTACTACATTCCAGAATGCAGAAATATAGTCAGGACGACGGTTTTGGTAGTTTAAGTAGTAAGCATGCTCCCAAACGTCTAACCCTAAAACAGGAGTTTTACCTTCCATTACTGGAGAGTCTTGGTTTGGAGTTGAAGTGATAGCGATTTCGCCACCGTCAACTACTAACCAAGCCCAACCTGAACCGAAACGGCCAGTTGCAGCTTTAGCGAACTCTTCTTTGAAAGCTTCGAAGCTGCCGAATTTTGCATCGATTGCAGAAGCTAATTCACCAGTTGGAGCAGTAGCGCCACCTGGAGCTAAGATTTCCCAGAATAATGAATGGTTAGCATGTCCGCCACCATTGTTACGTACAGCTGTTTGTTTGTCAGCTGGTAAAGCATCAATATTTGAGATAAGGTCTAATAGATCTTTACCTGCAAATTCTGTTCCTTCTACTGCTGCGTTTAAGTTTGTTACGTAAGTGTTGTGATGTTTAGTATGGTGGATTTCCATAGTTTTCGCATCAATGTTTGGTTCTAATGCATCATAAGCATAAGTTAATTGTGGTAATTCATAAGCCATTTTGTATTTCCTCCCTCAAATTAAAAAAAGTAATCTTGATTACTTTTCTAGGTTATCAAAATTAGTCCGTCGATTCAATCAATAAACACTCAAGATTTACATTTCAGTCTTTTGACGGAAAGGATGGTTGGATTTGCCTTTATAAGTAAACCTTAGATAGCAATGATAAAAATAATTATCATGATTAATTGGATTATACCTTTAGTCACAACAGATGTTAAAAAGCCAACTAATGATCCTACCCCAGCTTTAAGTGCTTGTTTAGTATCTGATTTCGTCACTAAAAGTTCCCCTATTACAGCCCCTATAAATGGTCCGACTAAAATACCAACAACCGGAATGATAAATGGCCCAATAAGTAAACCAATTGTACTCCCCCACATTCCTGCCTTTGTACCACCAAATTTTTTTACTCCAATCAGATTAGCTGCGGAGTCAGCTACAAATAAAAGAATCACAAATAATATTTCAATTGCCCAAAATAACCAGCCTAAATCTACAAACGAGTTAAATAGTCCATAAATAATAAATCCAAGAATAATAAAAAGTACGGATGGGATAATCGGATAAACTAAACCGATAAATGCAATGATAAAGCTTGCAATAATTAGTACCCATGAAATTATGTCCAAAATAACATCTCCTAAATCTTCTTTAAACTTCTTATACGGCTTTCATATTTAAAAGTTTCAATTAAAAATACGAATCAATCTATTAAATAAATTCACTTCAAGCTTTATGGAACATTTAAATTCATGTTAAACTCTGTCTTGGAGGAGAAAAAATGGTAAAACACTCAAAGATATTTATTGATAGTCTTATTCATCCTAAAAAATTAGCAGCATACAGATTATTAACGATAGGTAAAACAATTCAATACGTTTTTCTATTAATTGCAGTCATTACAATCTATTCATTTATTCAATTTTTGACAGGTGTATCTACGTCTTCCTATAACATTCAAGGATTAACAGATTATGTAGAAGATATACAATGGTTATTATATCCATTTGCTTTTCTACTATTAACATTAACTACAACGATTCTACTCTTTATTAAAATTAGTATCTATGCATTTATTGGCGTAGTTTTGATAAAAGTCCTTCAACGTCGAGGAGAGTATCGTCATATGTGGCGAACAGCGGCACTAGCCATTACTTGGTCAACACTATTAACCGTTCTATTTTCAATACTTAACATTTCAAGCTCCGTCTCTACATTAATAGGAATATTGATAACAACGATTCTATTAATCATCGCCTCTACAAAATATCCTAAAATCTCAAGAAAATAATAGGCATGAATCCCCCTTCTCTTCATATAGTGAGAGAAAGGAGGGATTTTCTTATGAGATTTCTTATTTTTACGGTTGTGTTTTTCCTTATAGCAGCTGTGATTAAAATAGATTTAACTGAAGGTACTGTTCCACTTGCACACTTCGATCATGAACAAGTAACACAAGCTTGTGAAGAACAAATTGTGATAAAGACTCTTTCGGTAGTAACAACAGCAGGTGACACTGTTCAAGGTCTTCTTGCAGCTTACCCATCTGAAGTAGACGTTTCATATCCCGAAAGAATGGCCCAATTTTATAAATTAAATCCACATTTACAAAAACAAGCAATGGTTACTGGTGAACTCGTAAAAATACCAATCTATGATAAATTAGAAAATAACTGCTGATAAATAAAAAATGATGTTTCTTCCTTGTCCATCCTTGACTACACTGATAAAATAATAGAGGTGTGGTACGGCAAATTTAAGATACGTACCTCAAAAAGGAGAGAATCTTCATGAGTGAACTTATTCACCGTTCAAAAACACGTCCTGTACGTGTAGGTAATTTAACGATTGGTGGTAGTAATGAACTATTCATCCAAAGTATGTGTACAACAAAAACACATGATGTAGAAGCAACAGTTGCAGAAATTCTACGCTTAGAAGAAGCGGGTTGTCAGATTGTTCGTGTTGCAGTTCCGGATGAACGTGCTGCTGATGCGATTGCTGAGATAAAAAAACGTATTCATATTCCGTTAGTAGCGGATATTCATTTTGATTATAAATTGGCTTTAAAGGCGATTGAAAATGGAATTGATAAAGTACGTATTAACCCAGGGAATATTGGTCGTCGTGAAAAAGTTGAAGCAGTTGTAAATGCTGCCAAAGCTAAAGGTATCCCAATTCGCATTGGTGTTAATGCTGGTTCTTTAGAACGTCATATACTAGAAAAGTACGGCTATCCTACTGCTGATGGTATGGTAGAATCTGCATTACATCATATTAAAATTCTAGAAGACTTAGATTTCCACGATATTATCGTTTCTATGAAAGCTTCTGATGTAAACCTTGCCATTGAAGCCTATGAGAAAGCTGCTCAAGCCTTCGATTACCCATTACATTTAGGTATTACAGAATCAGGTACTCTATTTGCTGGTACTGTAAAATCTGCAGCTGGTCTTGGTGCAATTTTATCTAAAGGAATTGGAAATACATTACGTATTTCGTTATCAGCTGATCCTGTAGAAGAAGTAAAAGTGGCACGTGAGTTATTAAAATCATTTGGTCTTGCGTCAAATATGGCGACTCTAATCTCTTGTCCTACATGTGGACGTATTGAAATCGACCTTATTTCGATTGCAAATGAAGTGGAAGAATACATTTCGAAATTAAACGTTCCATTAAAAGTAGCTGTTCTAGGTTGTGCGGTAAATGGACCTGGTGAAGCACGTGAAGCGGATATTGGTATTGCTGGTGCACGTGGTGAAGGATTGCTATTCATGAAAGGGAAAACAGTTCGAAAAGTACCCGAAGCAACAATGGTTGAAGAATTGAAAAAAGAGATCGATAAATTAGCAGCAGAAATGGCTGAAAATCGAGACAAAAATGAAGCTCAAGTCTAAAAAGATCCAGGGAGGTTTTTTATGACATCAAAGCAAAAACCTCGTTTTGGTATTGATATTGATGGTACAGTGACAACTCCAGATACACTTATCCCACATATCAATGAACGATACAAGACGAACATCGTACTTGATGATGTAACTGAATATGACTTTTTAAGTGCATTTCCACATCCCGTTGACAGAAATGAATTTTCAAAATGGTTTAAGGAAAACGAAGCTTATATGTATTCAGTAAGTAAAATCGCTCAAGATGCTCAAGTGATTTTAGAAAAATGGCAACATTCATATGAACTATTTTATATTTCTGCTCGTGACATATGTGTATCTGACATCACTTTTAAATGGTTTGAGGAAAACAAAGTTCCCTTCCATCATATTGAGTTGATTGGAAGCCATGATAAGTTAGCAGTAGCGAAGAAACACAATGTAGATATCTTTTTCGAAGATAAACACGACAATGCAGTTATGTTAGCAGAGGAATTAAAGATTCCAGTCCTTTTATTTGATACACCATATAATCGTAAACCTGTACCTGATAATGTTGTTCGTATTAATAATTGGGTAGAAGCAAATAATTGGATACTGAAACAATTCTAAAAGTGTAGGCAACACGTTATAGTGTTGCCTGTTTTTTTAGGTATTTTTTTACTGTTACCTGCTTTAAATTTCTAAAATTCCCCTTTTCCATCTATCCACAAATGTTTCAAAATGGATACCATATCGATTAAATATATCATGATACACAAAATAGACCCCTAATTTTTCCAAAACAACATCATCAATCTTCATCCATACTTCCCTTCGTTGTTTTTTTAAAATCATCATCTCTTAAAAAATTCCTCAGAGGAATTGAAAAACCTAAAAGAACGAACGCATAGTAAATCAATATGTACAAAAATTTTCAGCAAAAGTTTAGTTGACCAAGCAGTGTTTGTACCATCTTACGCAAGGTAAAAAAAGAATATGATGGATTAGATATTTATCTTGTTCCAGCAACAGAAAGCTTTGTGTTCACAAAACATGAAACAATTGAATTGTAATATAAGGTAGTTTCCCATACACTAAAGTGTTGAAACTCATTTTTCAAAACTATCTGAAAATAAAGGTGCTATATTCTTTCTATTTTTGTTATACTTTCCTTAAACTAAATACTAAAATCGGGGGAACATACATGCATAAATCTGAAATATCCCTCACAAAGAATGAGTTATATCCATTTCTTTGTAATATTTGTGAGCAATTTCAATTTGCGATTGCCATCGTTAGCTTAGAAAAAGAAGATTTTCCATTTCTATTTATCAATCAAGCATTCACAAATCTAACTGGTTATTCACAAAGGGAAATCGTAGGAAAAAATTTGAATGCCTTTATTGGATCGAAAACAAACAAAATTGATCAGGGAGAAATATTTTATCAATTATCTCAAAAAAATACTTTTGAAGAAAATATCTTACATTATCAAAAAGATGGAACTGCCTTTTGGAATCATATAACCTGCCAACCTATAAAAGATATTGAGGGTCATTTATCCTTTGCATTGATTCAATGTAGAGATATTACAGAAGAAATGCTAAGCAAGATGCTTTCAAAGCTTGAACACGAAGTATATCTTGAATTAGATAAAAACGGTAAGTTAAGAGATATTTTACAACTCATTACAAAAAAAGTTGAAACATACTATATACGAGATATTTTTTGTGCGATTCATATTGTGGATAAAGAACGGAAACTAAAGGCAATTGCTAGTGGCTCCCTCCCTCTTTCACTAGTAAAAGCTATGAATCATATAGATGTTAATAGTTCTACAACAAGCTTTAACGATAAGGTTATTTATATTAAAGATTTATCCATTAGAAATAACAGATCAAGTATGATTAAAGAAAAGACTAATTTATCTTCCTGTTGGTCAAAGCCCATTTTCACAAACGAACAGGCTTTACTTGGTTATTTCTCAATATACATAAAAGGAGACTACCAATTAAAACAGGTAGATATCGAGTTTTTAAAAAAGCTATCCCCTATTGTTGCCCTATCATTAAAATATGTTGAACAACGACAAGAACTAAGAAGATTAGCATTTTTTGATATAAGTACTGGAATGCCAAATTACAATAGTTTTTATACTGGTTTAGGCATGTGGGTTAATACAAAGGTAGATGGCACAATATTAATCATCCAGCCAAGTGAGTATTCAAGAATTGTCGATCTATATGGTAGAAAATTTGGAGACATATTAATGAGTCAAATTGTAAGTAGATTCCATTCTATTGATAATTTAATGAGGAATGAGGAGATTATTTATGGACGCTTTTCAAATTCTTCCTTTATTCTAGGCGTTAAACAAACAGGCAAAAAAGCTATTAATAAGTTTATTAACCAAATTTTACAGATAACCTCTACTCCTTTCTTTATTGCAGAAAGAGAAATTTTTATAACACTCAAGATTGGCGTCTCTTATTTTAATCAAACGATTTCCCTAGACGAAAGTATTCGTCGTGCCGACACAGCCTTAACTATGTCACGACTTCAAAATACGGGAGTATCATATTTCAAAACAGATTCCGATGAAATACTTCAAAGAGAGCTCAATATTTCAAACCAACTACAATTTGGCATACAAAATGAGGAGTTTACAGTTTACTTACAGCCAAAAATCAACTTAAGTACTGATGAAATAGAAGGATTTGAAGCATTAGCAAGATGGAATTCACCAGTTCTTGGACCTGTTTCCCCTGCTGATTTTATACCTATTGCAGAACGTAATGGAAAGATTAACCAAATAGATAATTTGATATTAAAAAAAGTATTAACTTTTCAAAATCAACGACGAACAAATGGTTATAAGCTCATTCCAATTGCTGTGAACATCTCCCCTGTCCACTTTTATAGTGAGTGTTTTGTCAGTGATTTTCTTTCTTTAGTAGCAGAGTTTCGTATCCCTCCAGATTATATTAAGATCGAAGTAACGGAAAGTGTAGAATTATTTGACTTCCAAAAGGCTAAAGGAATTCTATTAGAGTTAAAAAACATGGGGTATGAGAGCTCGATTGATGATTTCGGAGTGGGTTTTTCTAGCTTAAGTTACTTGCAACAATTACCTTTCTCAGAAATTAAAATTGATCGCAGTTTTATTAATGATATTCATAATAATGATATGCATGCTGTTGTTCAAACCATTATTAAATTAGCTGAGAATTTAAGAATGCATGTTGTCGCAGAAGGTATTGAAACCTATGAACAATTATTAATTCTACAAAAGATAGGGTGTAAGTCAGGACAAGGATATTATTTCCATAAGCCGATGCCTCTTGATGAAGCAGAAAACTTACTCAACGGGATAAAATAAATTAATTTTACACACACGCAAAAGAGGCTGGACAAAAGCCAAAATAGCATTTTTCCCCACTAGGAAAAATGCTATTTTTATGTTCTAATGAAAATTGATTTCCATTCCGGGTACGCTTTCGGCGGGCACGGCCTGAGACTGTAGTCTCAGGCTCGTGCTGTTCCCGCAGGAGTCGACCCTCCATTCCAATCAATTTTCAAAGTATCAATTTTTTATTATTACGTTTTGGGTATTTCTTTAAGTTTTTCACTTATGGCCCAGCCTCTTTGTTTTGTCCTAGCAACATTATTAATTTACAGTATTAGAAAGATTTTGAGCGATAAATGCAACCATATCCTTTAAGTTTTCTGCTGTTACACCATGACCTTCTGGATAGGTTTTATAAGTAACTTGTACGCCAATCTCTTCGAAATACTCTTTACTCTTTTCTGCCCATTGAATCGGAAAATCGTAATCATATTCTCCATGAGAAATGAAAATCTTTGCGCGATCTAATGGGGCTTTTTTATACTCATTCATAACAAATTCAGGTAAGTAACCACTTAATGCTACTGTGCCTGTTATCAAATTACCTAAAGTTAACGTCAGTGTTTCTACTACTGCAGCACCTTGATTAAACCCAACTAAAAATATTTTATTAATATCTAATTGGAATTCCTCTATTGCTTCTAATATAAAACTTTGAGTGAAAGTGATCATTTTATCAAATACTTCTCTTGTTGGTTTACCTTCTTCCTCAAATGTATAGAAAGCAAAGCCTGGAGAATGAGTAATAGGCCCTCTTAAACTAAAGATATGGCATTGTCCTTTAAACTCTCCTACTAATTGTAGTAAATCCTCTTCATTACTACCTAACCCATGTAACAAAAATATGGCTGGTTGAAGTGCATCACTGTTTGATGGGGCAATATGTTTAAATGTATAAGGTGATTTCATGTTTTTAATTCCTTTCTCATGTCAAACCTAAATATCTTGTATTGTATCAAAGTTTAGAGGAAATGTTTACTATTGTTACCTTTTAGAAAAGTATTCCTCATAAATGCCTCAGATAAGCAAAATCGAACGAGATACATTAAGATGGCGCGAAGTTAAAAGAGGGTGGGACAAAAGGCAAAATAGCATTTTTCCACACTAGGAAAAATGCTATTTTTACGTTCTAATGAAAATTGATTTCCATTCCGGGTACGCTTTCCGCGGGCACGGCCTGACACGAACGTCTCAGGCAGCGTGCTGTTCCCGCAGGAGTCGACCCTCCATTCCAATCAATTTTCAAAGTATCAATTTTTTAATATTACGTTTTGGGTATTTCTTTGAGTTTTTCACTTATGGACCAGCCTCATTATTTACCGTTAAAGTTGTACCCTGTTAGATTGAAACGACTAAAAAGAAAATTGTCCTTACAAATACTCTCTACACGTATAAATTTCACTCAGTGTAGCATAAGTGTAACTAAGGTTATTCAGTGAAAGAAGTTGACTCTAATGAACGAAGGGAGATTTTATTGCGATTTTCAGATGTTCAGCAAAAAGAAATTATTGAAGCTGGTAATGGCCGTTTTATAGGGTATATTATTGATGCAGAAGTAGACGAAAAGACAGGAAGCATTGTGGCTTTTTTAGTATCTGAGCCTAAGAAATTCATGTCCTTTATGCAAAATGACGAACAAGTTAGAAAAGTCCCGATAAGTGATGTCCTTGTTGTGGGAAAAGATGTCATTTTAGTTAGAGAACTTCCTTGAGACTAATAGCAATGCATTGAAAATTAGTACTTAGATTGATACAATGAAAGAAACTATTTATGTAAAGTTGGGTTTAAATTGGCAAAGATTACTGATAACTTACAAATAATAAATAACAAAATTGAACAAGCAAAAAATCGTTCTGAGAAAATGCAAGACGTAACAATAATTGCTGTAACAAAACAAGTAACAACGGAAAGAGCTTTAGAAGCAATTGAAGCAGGATTGGTTCATCTGGGTGAGAATAGACCAGAAGGATTATTAGATAAGAAGAGCGAACTTAATAATCAAGCCAAATGGCATTATATTGGTTCTTTACAGTCACGAAAAGTAAAACAAGTTATTAATGAAATAGACTATCTTCATTCACTTGATCGTTATAGTTTAGCAGAAGAAATCAATAAACGAGCACAAAAAACGATTAATTGTTTTGTACAGGCAAATGTATCGGGAGAAGAGTCAAAACACGGACTTTCAAAAGAAGAAGTCATCCCATTTATTAAAAGCCTAGATCAATTTGAAAATATTCGCATTGTTGGCTTAATGACAATGGCTCCAAATACAGAAGATGAAGCAATAATTCGAAATGTGTTTCGTGAATTAAAAAATTTACAACAGGAAGTTGTTAAGCTTAACTTGCCATTTGCACCGTGCAAAGAACTTTCAATGGGTATGTCAAATGATTACGAAATTGCGGTAGAAGAAGGTGCAACATTTGTAAGAATTGGAACAGCTCTTGTTGGATAGAAATGAGGGATATTCATGAGCATGAAAAATAAAATTAAAAATTTCTTTTATTTAGAGGAAGAAGAAGAAACTTTCGAAGTGCAAGCTCCAAGTAGCAAGCAAGTGAATCTACCTTCGGAGCAACCGATAGCGAAATCACGCCCGAAAAAGGAAAGAAAAATCGTGGAAGTTGAAACAACTCCTGCACACGCTCCTCGTAATGTTGTTAGCTTACAAGCTGCCAATTCATTAAAAAACTCAAAGGTTGTTATTGTGGAGCCACGTGTATATGCGGAAGCACAGGATATTTCCGAACACTTAAAAAACAAACGTGCGATCATTGTAAATTTACAACGTATTGATCGAGAAGCAGGGATTCGTATAATCGATTTTCTGAGTGGAACAGTTTATGCTCTAGGTGGAGATATTCAACGAATTGGAACAGATATCTTCTTATGTACACCAGAAAATGTTGAGGTATCTGGTGAAATCTCTAATTATTTTTCTGAGGAATATTAACTTCATTCCTTTAAAATAGGAATGAAGTTTCCCTGTTTTATTGAGTACATAATCCGCACTAACATTTAAAACTGATGTTCAAGGGAAATTTACAATTAGAGAGGGTAATCAATTTATATGTTGTATACAATAAGTTCAGTAATATCAATAGTATTTTCGATTTATTCGTTTATGCTCATTATTTATATTTTAATGTCTTGGGTTCCATCAATTCAAGAATCATCCTTTGGTCGTTTATTAGCAAAATTTTGCGAACCGTACCTAGGTTTTTTCAGAAAGTTCATTCCCCCTATTGGAATGATTGACTTTTCACCAATTATCGCCATCTTTTTGTTACGATTCATCGAACGTGGCGTAAGAATTGTTCTTCTAAACATTGTTAATTTAATTGCATAGGACATGCCCCTACGTACAAGTGGGGGTTTTTTGTTATAAGTAAAGAAGAAATTAGTCAATTTTCGTAATACACAATGAAAATTTTGGAATACTACTATACAAAAAAAGTGAGGCTTCAAGATGGAGCATTTGATACAGCATTTCAGAAAAGATGAACAGCCATTTATAGAAAAAGTAATAGGTTGGCAACGTGAAGTAGAAGACCGTTTTGCACCAAAATTAACGGACTTTCTAGATCCTAGAGAGCGGTTCATTGTATCATCCATAATTGGTCAAAATGATGATTTATCTGTAAAAACTTATGGAGGATTTCAAGATGCGGAGCGGCAGAGGGTATTTATTTGTCCCAGTTACTTTGAACCTACATTTGAAGATTTTCAAGTTTCTTTTTTTACAATCAACTACCCTTCTAAATTTTTACAGCTAAAGCATCCTGATGTCTTAGGAGCATTATTATCTCTAGGATTTGGTCGAGGTAAATTTGGAGATATCCGAATAGAAGAAGATAATATTCAAATTGCAGTAGTAGAGGAAGTGCAAGACTATATTTATGCCAACCTAACCTCTATTGGCAAAGCTAAAATAAAGCTCGAACATTTAGATGATAAAGACCGATTAATTACCTTAACAGAGGAATGGTTTGAGAAATCATATACGGTTTCTTCTATGAGACTAGACGTGATAATTGCAACGGTTGTGAACATTTCAAGGCAAAAATCACAAAGCCTAATTAAAGCAGGTAAAGTAAAGGTGAATTGGACTGTGAGAGAGGATACTTCTTTTGAAGTTCAAGAAGGAGATATATTATCTATACGCGGTTTTGGGCGAATAAAGGTAATCGTGACTGAAGGTCGAACAAAAAAGGATAAAATACGACTTCAAGTAGGACGATTAGAGCAAAAATAGTAGATAATAGTGAAAAGTTGCGAAATTTTAATGTCAAGAGTCGAGTAGCACTGTATAATAGATTAAGATATCTCAAATCAGAAGGAGTGTTGAACATGCCATTATCACCTCTTGACATACATAATAAGGAGTTTACTAGAGGCTTCCGCGGATATGCAGAAGATGAAGTAAATGAATTTTTAGATCAAATTATAAAAGATTATGAAATTATTATACGTGAGAAAAAAGAGTTAGAAGATAAAATTAAAACTATGACTGAGCAAATGAGTCATTACAATACACTTGAAGAAACTTTACAAAAGTCAATTATTGTTGCACAGGAAGCAGCCGAAGAAGTTCGTCGTAATTCACAGCAAGAATCTAAGTTAATCATAAAAGAAGCAGAGAAAAATGCTGATCGAATTGTCAATGAAGCTTTAGGGAAAGCTCGTAAAATTGCAATTGAGATTGATGAACTAAAAAAACAATCAAAAGTATTCCGTAATCGTTTTAAAATGTTAGTAGAAGCACAACTAGATTTGTTGAGTACGGATGATTGGGATCATCTAATGGAGTATGATGTAGGCCTTACAGAGATTCAAAAACATGCTCGGAAAGAAACAGATGAAGTCGAACTAACAAATGAAGAGTTAAATAAACTTTTATAGTTCATTCATACTTGACGAAAATAATTCGTTTCCATATACTGAAAACACGAATTAAAATTTATTTTTATATGCATTGACGGAGACAGTATTTTTTGAAAGTGGTCAAAAGCGATTCGAGGACGGTGAAAGCTCGAACGAAACATTCAAAAAAGAACATCACTCCCGAGCAAAATCACTGAAATTGGGAAACAAATAATTATTAGTAAGTGATTTCGTTAACACGACGTTACAGTGTCTAAGAGGCAATCTAATTGATTAGTTTTGCAAATTAGGGTGGTACCACGAGATATAGTCTCTCGTCCCTTTTATCGGGGATGAGGGGCTTTTTTTTATTTGTCAAATCGATTATGAAGTAACACCATAATGGTAACTACTGAGAGAAAATGCAACTTCTTCTTTTCACTTTTGACAGACACTTACGCTCATTACCAACCATGATTACATTTTTATGAGTAAAACATTTATTTTTTTAGGAGGATTTTCAATGGTAGAGTATAAAGATACGCTATTAATGCCGAAAACAGATTTCCCTATGCGCGGAAATTTACCAGCAAATGAACCAAAAATGCAAGAAAAATGGAACGAAATGGACATCAACGCCCTAGTATTAGAGCGTACAAAAGACCGTCCACATTTCGTATTACATGATGGCCCTCCATATGCAAATGGAGATATCCATATTGGGCATGCATTAAACAAAGTAATTAAAGATATGATCAACCGTCATCGTTCAATGACAGGCTATCATGTTCCTTACGTACCTGGTTGGGATACACATGGTTTACCAATCGAGCAAGCACTTACAAATAAAGGTGTTAAACGTAAAGAAATGTCTGTAGCTGAGTTCCGTGAGCTATGTGAAAAATATGCATATGAACAAGTAGAAAACCAAAAATCTCAATTCAGACGTTTAGGTGTACGCGCTGACTGGGAAAATCCTTACGTTACTTTAAAACCTGAATTTGAATCACGTCAAATTGAAGTATTCGGTAAAATGGCTGAAAAAGGCTATATTTACAAAGGGTTAAAACCTGTCTATTGGTCACCTTCTTCAGAATCTGCTTTAGCAGAAGCTGAAATCGAATATAAAGATATTAAATCTCCTTCTATCTATGTAAGCTTTGGTATTAAAGATTCAAAAGGTGTGGTTCCAGAAGATGCAAAATTCATCATTTGGACGACAACTCCATGGACAATTCCAGCAAACTTAGGTATTTCTGTAAATCCTGAAATTACTTATGTTGTAGTAGCTGTAAATGAAAATAAATTCATCATTGCAAAAGATTTACTAGAAACAGTTTCTCAAACACTTGAATGGGAAAATCCAGAAGTAATTCAAGAAGTAAAAGGGCAAGAGCTTGAATATGTAGTGGCAAAACACCCAATCTATGATCGCGATTCTTTAGTAATGGTTGGGGAGCATGTAACAACTGATGCAGGTACTGGATGTGTTCATACGGCTCCTGGTCACGGGGAAGATGACTTCCAAGTTGGTAAAAGATATGGTTTAGAAGTTTTAAGTCCATTAAATGACCAAGGTTGTTACACAAGTGAAGCACCAGGATTTGAAGGAATATTCTATAATGATGCAAACAAAGTTGTTACTGAAAAGTTAAAAGAATTGGGTGCATTAGAGAAATTATCCTTCTTTACACACTCATACCCACATGACTGGCGTACGAAAAAACCGGTAATTTACCGTGCAACACCACAATGGTTCTGTTCTGTAGAAGCATTCCGCGATGAATTATTAGCTGCTGTTGAAGGTACAAATTTTACTCCTGCTTGGGGTGAAACTCGTCTTTATAATATGATTCGTGATCGTGGAGACTGGTGTATTTCAAGACAACGTGCTTGGGGTGTTCCAATTCCAGTATTCTACACAGAAAATGGAGAAGAAATTATCACACCAGAAACAATTGCACATGTATCACAATTATTCCGTGAACATGGTTCTAATATCTGGTTCCAATGGGATGTAAAAGATCTTCTACCAGAAGGCTTTACACATCCGGGAAGTCCAAATGGTAAATTCTCAAAAGAGAATGACATCATGGACGTTTGGTTCGACTCTGGTTCATCTCACCAAGGTGTTTTAGTGGAACGTGGTATGAAATATCCAGCTGATCTATACCTTGAAGGTTCTGACCAACACCGTGGTTGGTTCAACTCGTCATTAATTACTTCTGTTGCAATTAATGGATTTGCTCCTTATAAAGGACTTTTAACACACGGTTTCGTTTTAGATGGCGAAGGACGTAAAATGAGTAAGTCTTTAGGAAATGTCATTATTCCTGAGAAAGTAATGAATCAGTACGGTGCTGATATCCTTCGTTTATGGGTAGCATCAGTTGACTATACTGGAGATGTACGTATCTCAATGGATATGTTGAAACAAATCTCAGAAGTATATCGTAAAATCCGTAACACATTACGTTTCTTACACGGTAACGTTTCTGACTTCAATCCGAATACTGACCGAGTGGCGTATGAAGATTTACGTGAAATGGATCAATATATGTATATGCGTTTACAAGATGTACTAAAAGCAGTACGTAATGCGTATGATCGATATGAATTTGCAGCAGTTTACCATACAATTAACAATTTTGTAGCAGTAGAATTATCTGCATTCTATTTAGATGTTGCAAAAGATGTAGTTTACATTGAAGCAAAAGACAATAAAGATCGTCGTGCAATGCAAACAGTGATGTATGATACTCTTCATACTTTATTAAAAGTATTAACACCAATTCTGCCACATACAACGGATGAATTATGGGCTTACTTAAACGAAGAAGAAGTATCTGTTCAGTTAACAGACTTCCCAGAAGTTGTTGAACATAGTAATTTCCCAGAGCTTCGTGCAAAATGGGAAAAAGTTATTGCTGTTCGTGATGAAGTCTTTAAAGCACTTGAAGAAGCACGTAACGCAAAAACAATTGGTAAATCTTTAGAAGCAAAAGTTACAATTTATGCTAATGAAGAAGTAACAGCACTATTAAATGATTCTGCAGTAAACTTTGCTCAAAGTTGTATCATCTCTCAACTTGAAGTTGTAACAGGTAAAGAAAATGCACCTGAAAACGCTCTTGTTTTAGAGAAAACGTCACTTGTTGTTGAAAAAGCAGGCGGAGAAAAATGTGAACGTTGCTGGTCTTACTCAGAAACAGTAGGTCAAAACGAAGCTCACTCTACATTATGTAGTCGTTGTGCAGATGTAGTATCGAATTTATAGTCAATTTTTTCAGGTAACGGATAGAATATAAAAAGTTTGATTTATAACAAACATGAAAAGTTTATCCAAAACGACAAATTATTAAAGTCAAGATTTTGATCCTAAATTCGGCGTAGATAAATAACCGCTCTCGTTTTCGGGGGCGGTTGTTTTTAGGTGATATGAGGAATTTTACTTATTATTTTTGTAATGAGAAGAAAACTGTTTATTAAGAGCTCACCTCTTTCTATGTTAGGATAGATAACAGTATCAATTTAAAAATTGGCTTAAAAAAGAATGAAGATTATAGGCAAATGGGGGAATACTGTGTATAAATACTATGGTATTGCTGCAATCGTTTTGCTTCTAGATCAATGGACAAAATGGTTAGTAGTAAAAAATATGGAACTTGGTGAACAAATACTCATCTGGGATCCGTGGTTTGCCCTTCTTTCTCATCGTAACCGTGGTGCTGCGTGGGGAATGTTACAAGGACAAATGTGGATATTTACTGTTGTCACGTTAGTTGTAATTATAGGGATAATTTATTACTTCCATAAAGAAGCAAAGGGTAAGCCAGCTTTTGGAATCACCCTGATGATTTTACTTGGTGGAGCTTTAGGTAATTTTATTGATCGAATTTTTAGAGGAGAAGTAGTCGATTTCGTTGATGTACTGATCCCAATAATTAATTATGATTTCCCAATTTTTAATATTGCTGATGCAGCATTAACAATATCGGTTATTATGCTTATTTTAGTAATGCTTACAGAAGAACGGAAAGATAAGAAAAAGGTGAAATAATGACATTAGTCACAATTACAATAGAACAAGAAAATGCTGGAGAGCGTATTGACAAAGCGCTTTCAACTATTCAAGAGGATTGGTCAAGATCTCAAATTGCAAACTGGATTACGGACGGAATTATCAAAGTAAACGGTGAAGATATAAAGCCAAAATATAAGGTTAAGGAAGGCGATGTCATCGAAGTAGACGTGCCTGATCCTGAAAGTCTGGAAGTGATTCCAGAGGACTTAGATTTGGAAATTATTTATGAAGACAATGATGTACTTGTAGTAAACAAACCAAAAGGAATGGTTGTACACCCTGCTCCTGGTCACTTGAGTGGTACTCTAGTAAATGGTTTAATGCATCATTGTCAGGATTTATCTGGCATCAATGGTGTATTAAGACCTGGCATTGTGCATCGAATCGATAAGGATACATCTGGTTTATTGATGGTAGCCAAAAATGATCATGCCCATCATTCACTAGTGGAACAACTTGTAAATAAAACGGTAACACGTAAATATACAGCATTAGTACATGGTCATATTGCTCATGATAAAGGAACAATTGATGCTCCAATAGGACGTGACCCAAAAGATCGTCAAAAGCAAGCAATCGTCGATAATGGAAAACACGCTGTTACACATTTTAATGTCATAGAACGACTTGGTGATTATACGTTAGTAGAGTGTCGTCTTGAAACAGGACGAACACATCAAATCCGTGTTCATATGAATTATATTGGTTATCCATTAGTAGGAGATCCAAAATACGGTCCGAAAAAGACAATTGATTTTGGAGGACAAGTATTACATGCTGGAGTACTAGGGTTTATTCACCCTACAACGGAAGAATATCTTGAGTTTGAAGTACCACTTCCAGATGATTATGTAGCATTATTAGAACAATTACGAAAAGAAGTTTAAATAAAGTACTTTTAATAAGGCTGATACCTCGATTTCTTTAAATCGGGGTATTTTTTCTTAATTATTGAAATTAGGTTGACTTCATTCTCTATGAATACTATACTAACAACAGTGAATAACCCACAGAGATGGGTAACTAAAACTTAAACTTAAATATTCACCTTTAATGGCAGTCCAGAGAGGCTGAGAAGGTACTTGTAGAATATGATAGGATATTAATATCTTTTTATGCAAATATTGAGAGTAGTTATAAATATATACTCTTATGTTTATTGCTAATAAGATAGTTTCACCATAAGTGTATGGTGCGAAAAATGTCTAATCATGTTATTAACTCGTATATCCAACCTCTTAAAGCCCTAAGCTTTAAGAGGTTTTTATTTTGGGATACGATATCGATTTGTCGCATCTTTTGTATGATAAATCAGGAAACTTAAAAAACTACAACCCTCTTTTGACTGTTTAACACCTACAAATCAGATATAGGAAGGAGGAAAAAGGATGGGACAAATTACAGAGCTTTTAGATGGTCCTTCCATGAATCGTGCGGTAACAAGAATCGCCCATGAAATCATTGAGAGAAACAAAGGCATCGATGAATGTATCCTAGTAGGAATTAAAACACGTGGTGCGTTTCTAGCAAGAAGGCTTGCAGAAAGAATCGAGAAAATCGAAGGCAAGCCAATTCGTACAGGGGAGTTAGATATCACATTATACCGAGATGATCTAACGACAAAAAATGAGAATGGTGAAGCACTTGTTCAACAAGTTGATATCGATTACGTGGTATCGAACCAAAAAATTATTTTAGTAGATGATGTGTTATTTACAGGTCGAACAATTCGTGCAGCATTAGATGCAGTAATGGATTTAGGACGTCCTTCTCAAATACAACTAGCAGTACTAGTTGATAGAGGACATAGAGAATTACCAATACGTGCAGACTATGTTGGGAAAAACATTCCAACGTCTGGTCATGAGAGAATTGTCGTTCATCTAGTAGAAGTAGATAAAGAAGATAACGTTACTTTACATAAAGTAGATTAAATAACAAAGAGGGATAAAAAATGTCAAAAGCAGTCTTAGACATCAATGAGAAACCTTCAGGAGGACAGCTCATTACATTAAGTTTTCAACACATGTTTGCGATGTTTGGCTCCACAATATTAGTACCACAGTTAGTAGGGTTAAGTCCTGCAATTGCATTACTGACAAGTGGGATTGCAACAATTATCTTTTTACTAATTACACAGTTTAAAGTACCAGCTTATTTAGGTTCATCCTTTGCATTTATCTCACCAATCATCTCTGTCGCAGGGTTGAATGAAGCGGGAGTTGCAATAAACCCAGGTAATGCGATGATCGGTGCAATGGCAGTTGGGATTGTTTACGCGATTGTATCCTTAATCATTTGGAAAACAGGGTATCGATGGTTAATGCGTTTACTACCTCCAATCGTAGTAGCACCAGTAATCATCGTAATTGGTTTAGGATTAGCAGGGACTGCAGTAGATATGGCGATGAACATTACTGTTGATAACGTAAAACAATACAGTGGGTTACATTTCTCAGCAGCACTTGTAACATTGTTTGCAGCAATCATCTTTAATGTGTACTTTAAAAACATACTAAGTGCAATGCCAATTTTACTCGGTATAGTCGTTGGATATATATACTCTTGTATCATTGGAATCGTAGACTTTACACCTGTAAAAGAAGCTACATGGTTTGCATTACCAGAATTTTTAATACCGGGTGTCGATTATGAATTTAAAGTAACTTCTACAATTTTGTTTGCCATGGTACCAATCGTCATCGTAACAATTTCAGAACATATAGGTCACCAATTGGTTTTAGGGAAAGTTGTAAATCGTAATTACATAAAAGATCCAGGATTACATCGTTCATTATTAGGTGACGGATTAGGTACATTTGTTAGTTCACTAATCGGTGGTCCACCAAAAACGACTTATGGTGAAAATATTGGAGTGCTAGCTATTACAAAGGTCTACTCAGTCTATGTAATCGGTGGTGCAGCAGTAATAGCAATTGTCCTATCATTCTTCGGTAAAGCAATGGCTTTAATTAATACAATTCCAACAGCAGTTCTTGGAGGAATTTCAATCCTATTATTCGGTATTATCGCATCAAGTGGTTTACGAATGTTTGTAGAAAATAAAATAGACTTCGGGAACAACCGTAACATGGTAATTGCTTCAGTAATTTTAGTAGTAGGGATTGGCGGAGCAAAAATTGCAATTGGTGATTCGTTTGAAATTTCAGGTATGGCACTTGCCGCAATTATAGGTGTGCTGATGAACTTACTTTTACCAGGTAGAGATAAAGAACATAAAGAATTAGAATAATAACACCTTTAATGAATTGTCCAGAGAGGCAAAGAAGGGGAATAGATAAGCAGGTACACATTTTAAGGTACCTTAGCTTGTTATACCTCCGATGCCTCGCGATAAAATGCGAGGCATTTTTTCTACTAATAATGAGTTAGGTAACGGAGTTTTCTAAAGGAAAACACGAATTAGGAGGAAGAGGTAATGAGAAACTTATTATCAATGGAACATTTAACAAATGAAGAAGTCATGATGATCTTAGAACGTGCGGCTCAATTTGAAAGTGGTGAATTGTCAAACTTAACAAAACCCTATCATGTAGCCAATCTTTTCTTTGAGCCAAGTACAAGAACAAAAACAAGTTTTGAGATGGCTGAAAGAAAAGTAGGATGTACAGTCATTCCGTTTGATGCAGGATTTTCTAGTGCATTAAAGGGTGAAACAATGTATGACACTGTTAAAACCTTAGAAATGATTGGTATGGATGCAGTCGTTATTCGTGCGAAAGAAGATGAGTATTATAACGAACTTCTAGAAGGTATTGATGTAGCAGTCATTAACGCGGGAGATGGAGCAGGTCAACATCCTTCTCAAAGTTTGCTTGATTTATATACGATACATAAAGAATTTGGTTCATTTGAAAATTTAAATGTAACAATCGTTGGTGATATTTCTCATAGCCGTGTTGCAAAGTCAAATGCAACTGCACTGGCGCGATTAGGTGTTAATGTTCGATTTTTATGCCCTCCAGAATGGGCAGGTGGTTATGAAGCATACCACTCCTGGGATGGACTGATAGAGGATAGTGACGTAGTTATGCTCCTGAGAATTCAGCATGAACGCCATGTTGTTAATAAAAGTTTTTCAAAAGAAAGCTACCATGAACAGTTCGGTCTTACTTTTGAACGGGAGGCAAAAATGAAGAAGAACGCGATTATTATGCATCCTGCACCAGTTAACCGAGATGTAGAAATCGTGTCAGAGCTTGTTGAATGTGAACGCTCAAGGATATTTAATCAAGTTCGAAATGGCGTTTTTGTCAGAATGGCAATATTAGAGACAGTTCTGAAAGGAAGATAGAGATGACGACAAAATATATTAAAAATGTAAGATTATTAGACAACTATGGTGAGTTAGTGAATCAAACAGTAACAATCGTTGATGGAATTATTAAAGAACTAGGTGGAGAACAGCCAAGTGATGCTGAAATTATTGATGGAAAAGGAAATTTACTAGCTCCAGGATTTGTTGATGTACATGTTCATTTACGTGAACCTGGATTTGAACATAAAGAAACAATTGAAACTGGAACAGCGTCTGCAGCAAAAGGTGGCTTCACAACAATTTGTGCGATGCCAAATACAAAACCAGTACCTGACTCGATTGAAAATTTGGAATTAATCAATAACTTAATTGAAAAAAATGCAAAAGTTCGAGTATTACCATATGGATCATTAACTGTTGCACAATCTGGTGATGAGCGTACAGATTTAGCAGCGCTTAAAGCGAGTGGAGCTGTAGCATTCTCAGATGATGGTGTTGGCGTACAACTAGCAGCAACAATGTACGAACAAATGCAAGATGCAGCCAAACTAGACATGGTTGTGGTAGCACACTGTGAGGATAACTCGCTCATTTATAACGGAGTTATGCATGAAGGAAAAAGAAATAAAGAACTTGGTCTACCAGGTATTCCGTCGATTTGTGAATCTGTACAAATTGCGAGAGATGTTTTATTAGCAGAAGCAGCTGGAGCACGCTACCACGTTTGTCATGTCTCTACAAAAGAATCTGTTCGTGCAGTAAGAGATGCTAAGGCAGCAGGAATTCGTGTCACTGCAGAAGTATGTCCACATCATCTTCTATTAGAAGAAATGGATATCCCGAGTGATGATGCAAACTGGAAAATGAATCCTCCACTTCGTGCAGCAGATGACAAAGATTCTTTACATGCTGCGTTACTTGATGGAACGATTGACTGTATCGCCACAGACCATGCTCCTCACACTGTAGAGGAAAAATGCTGTGGAATGGTTGGGGCACCATTTGGCATTGTAGGATTTGAAACGGCGTTTCCACTTTTATATACACAATTTGTTGAAACAGGGAAATGGACGTTAAAGCAATTGGTTGATTGGATGACAGTGAAACCTGCTCAAATCTTTGATCTCCCATATGGAACTGTGGAAGTAGGAGCAAGTGCAGATTTAGTATTGATTGACCTGTCTAAAGAACAAGCAGTTAATCCGGATGAATTTGCAACAAAAGGACGCAACACACCATTTACTGGATGGAAAGCGAAAGGTTGGCCTGTACTAACAATGGTAGAAGGCAACATCGTATATGAGGAGGCAAAATAATGAAAAAGAGATTGTTAATTTTAGAGGATGGAACTGTATTTAATGGTTACGCATTTGGTAGTGAAAGAGCGTCCCAAGGTGAAGTAGTATTTACAACAGGGATGACTGGCTATCAAGAAACTTTATCTGACCCATCCTTTTACGGACAAATTGTTACATTTACATATCCATTAATCGGGAATTACGGTATTAACCGTGATGACTTTGAATCTATTACACCTGCAATTCGTGGGATGGTTTGTCGAGAACTTGCAAAAGAACCATCAAACTTTAGAAGTGATATTTCATTAAATGACTATTTAGTAGCACAAGATATACCGGGTATTGAAGGTATTGATACTCGTAAATTGACAAGAATTATTCGTTCAAAAGGTGCTGTAAAAGCAATGCTTACAGCGGCTGATGAAGAAGTGAATGTTGAAAAGGTAGTAGCAGAATTACAAGCAACACCATTAATTACAAATCATGTGAAGGAAGTTTCTCCTAAAGCTGCTTACCCAAGTCCAGGACGTGGCAAACGTGTTGTATTAATGGACTTCGGTATGAAACACGGCATTTTACGTGAGTTAAATAAACGTGATTGTGACGTACTCGTAGTTCCTTATAACACTTCAGCTGAAAAAATATTAGCATGGCATCCAGATGGCATTATGTTATCGAACGGACCTGGGGACCCTGCAGATGTTACAGAAGGTATTGAAACAATCCGTAATCTAATCGGAAAAGTGCCAATCTTCGGAATTTGCTTAGGACACCAATTATTTGCATTAGCAAGTGGAGCAAAAAGCTTCAAGCTACCATTTGGTCACCGTGGTGGAAATCACCCAGTAAAAGATTTACGTACTGGTAGAACTGAATTAACATCTCAAAATCATGGTTATGCAATTGATGAGAGCTCATTAGAAGGTACAGATTTAGAAGTAACACATGTCGCATTAAACGATGGCACAATCGAAGGGTTACGTCATAAAAAACACCCAGTATTCACAGTACAATACCACCCAGAGGCGTCACCTGGGCCAGAAGATTCCAATCATCTATTTGACGAATTTATCGAACTAATGGAATCACATGTAAAGGAAGGGAAACAACATGCCTAAACGTACAGATATAGAAACTATTTTAGTAATCGGATCAGGTCCAATTGTTATTGGCCAAGCAGCGGAATTTGACTATGCAGGAACTCAAGCTTGTCTTTCATTAAAAGAAGAAGGCTACCGAGTAATTTTAATCAACTCTAACCCTGCGACAATTATGACAGATACAGAAATTGCGGACAAAGTTTATCTAGAACCACTTTCACTAGAGTTTGTCTCTCGAATTTTACGTAAAGAACGTCCAGATGCAATCCTTCCAACACTTGGAGGACAAACGGGCTTAAATATGGCAATTGAATTAAATAACTCAGGTATTTTAGATGAGTTAGGCATTGAGATTTTAGGAACTAAACTAGATGCTATTCATAAAGCGGAAGACCGTGATTTATTCCGTAATTTAATGTACGAATTAAATGCACCAGTTCCTGAATCAGACATCATTCATAACTTAGAAGAAGCAAAAAACTTTGTTGCTAAAATTGGTTACCCAGTAATCGTACGTCCTGCTTTCACGCTTGGTGGTACAGGTGGCGGTATCTGTAATAATGATCAAGAATTAGAAGAAATCGTATCAAGTGGTTTAAAATACAGCCCAGTTACACAATGTTTACTTGAAAAATCAATTGCAGGCTTTAAAGAAATTGAATATGAAGTAATGCGTGACTCAATCGATAATGCGATCGTTGTATGTAACATGGAAAACTTTGACCCAGTAGGGATTCATACAGGGGATTCAATCGTAGTTGCACCTTCCCAAACATTATCAGACCGTGAATATCAAATGCTACGTAATATTTCACTAGATATTATCCGTGCTCTAAAAATTGAAGGTGGATGTAACGTACAATTAGCGCTAGATCCTAATAGTTTTAATTACTATGTAATCGAAGTAAACCCACGTGTGTCTCGTTCTTCAGCGTTAGCTTCTAAAGCAACAGGTTACCCAATTGCGAAGCTTGCTGCAAAAATCGCTGTAGGTTTAACGTTAGATGAAATTATTAATCCGGTAACAGGTTCAACTTATGCTGACTTTGAACCAGCACTTGACTATATTGTGGCTAAGATTCCACGCTGGCCATTTGATAAATTTGAATCTGCAAAACGTAATTTAGGAACTCAAATGAAAGCAACTGGGGAAGTAATGGCACTTGGTCGTACATTTGAAGAAGCAATTTTAAAAGCTGTACGTTCACTTGAAACAGGTCACGTTCATATTGAGCTTAAACATGCAGAAGAAAATAGTAATAATTGGATTGAAAAACGTATTCGTAAAGCAGGAGACGAACGCTTATTCTTCATCGCTGAAGCTTTACGTCGCGGAGTTACAATTGAAAAAATTCATGAATGGTCAGAAATTGATCTTTGGTTCTTAAATAAATTACAAAACATTATCAACATGGAATCGACTCTTGCTGACAATGTAAATAATGCTGAAATTTTACGCCAAGCTAAACGTATGGGCTTTGCAGATAAAAAGATTGCTGAACTTTGGAATACGACAGCAAAAAATATTTATGAATACCGTAAAGAACAAAATATTATCCCAGTCTATAAAATGGTTGATACTTGTGCAGCGGAATTCGAATCAACAACACCTTACTTCTATGGTACTTACGAAGATGAAAATGAATCAATCGTTACAGAAAAACCGTCTGTAATCGTACTAGGTTCAGGTCCGATTCGAATCGGTCAAGGGGTTGAGTTTGACTATGCAACAGTTCACTGTGTATGGGCAATACAAGAAGCCGGGTATGAAGCAATTATTATTAACTCAAACCCAGAAACGGTTTCTACAGACTTCTCTATTTCAGATAAACTATACTTCGAGCCGCTAACACTTGAAGATGTTATGCATATTATCGATTTAGAAAAACCAATTGGCGTAGTTGTTCAGTTCGGTGGACAAACGGCTATTAATCTAGCAGATGGCTTAGCCGCTAATGGGGTTAAAATTTTAGGTACAAGCTTGGAAGACATCGATCGCGCGGAAAACCGTGATAAATTCGAACAAGCTTTACATGAATTAGATATTCCACAACCAGCTGGTGAGACAGCAGTATCGACTGAAGAGGCAATAGCAATCGGTAAAAAATTAGGGTTCCCTGTACTTGTTCGTCCTTCTTATGTACTAGGTGGTCGTGCAATGGAGATTGTATATAACGAACAAGAATTAGAGCATTATATGGAAAATGCCGTAGAAGCTTCTCCAGATCACCCAGTCTTAGTTGACCGTTACTTAACTGGTCAAGAGATAGAAGTAGATGCGATTTGTGATGGTGAAAATGTATTAATTCCAGGAATTATGGAACACGTTGAGAGAGCAGGGGTTCACTCTGGTGACTCAATCTCTGTATACCCACCACAAAAATTAACAGATGAACAAAAAGCAACATTAGTAGACTACACAACTCGTTTAGCAAAAGGGTTAAAAATTGTAGGATTAATGAACATTCAGTATGTACTATCAAACGGTGAGATTTACGTAATCGAAGTAAACCCACGTTCAAGTCGTACAGTACCATTCTTAAGTAAAATTACAAATATTCCGATGGCGAATATTGCAACAAAAGCGATACTTGGCCAATCAATTGTACAACAAGGCTATCCAACGGGCTTAGCAAAAGAACAAAAAGGTGTGTTTGTTAAAGTTCCAGTATTCAGCTTTGCTAAACTTCGTCGAGTAGACATTACATTAGGACCTGAAATGAAATCAACTGGTGAAGTAATGGGTAGAGATGCAACATTTGAAAAAGCATTATACAAAGGTTTTGTTGCAGCAGGTATGGAAATTAAAACTCACGGAACTGTACTATTTACAGTATCGGATAAAGATAAAGCAGAAGCGATCCAGTTAGCAAAACGCTTTAATACAGTTGGTTACCGTATTATGGCAACAGAAGGAACTGCACGTAGCTTTGAAGAAGCTGGTGTTCATGCAGATGTAGTTGGAAAAATCGGATCAAAAGAAAAAACTTTACTTGAAGTAATTCAAAACGGTGAAGCTCAGCTTGTTGTTAACACGTTAACAAAAGGTAAACAGCCTGCTCGTGACGGATTCAGAATTCGTCGTGAATCTGTAGAAAATGGTATTCCATGTTTAACGTCATTAGATACAGCAGAAGCTATGTTAGAAGTAATTGAGTCAATGACATTTACAGCAGAAGAAATGCCGAAAGCGGAGGTAGTACATTAATGATTCAACAAGAACGAATGATTGTCGTTCGTCAAAGTGAAATCGCTCATCATATTTTTGAACTAACATTACAAGGGCAAATTGTTCAGGACATGACTCCTGGGCAATTCGTCCATATCCGTGTGTCAGATAGTTTTGAGCCACTACTAAGACGACCAATAAGTATTGCGAATATCGATAGAGAAGCAGGAGAAGCGACAGTAATCTACCGTGCTGAAGGAAGAGGAACGCAAATACTCTCACAAAAACAAGTGGGGGATGAGGTTGATGTCCTTGGACCTTTAGGAAATGGCTTCCCTGTAGAGGCAGTGCCAGAAGGTGGGACAGCTCTACTAGTAGGCGGAGGTATTGGAGTACCCCCTCTATACGAGCTTTCGAAAGTGTTAAATGCACGTGGAATCCGTACAATTCATGTGTTCGGTTTTGCAACAGAAGATGTTGTCTTTTATGAAGATCAGTTTTCTACTTTGGGCGATACTCATTTCGTGACAGTTGATGGTACTAAAGGAACAAAGGGCTATGTAACAGACCTATTAGAAGAATTAAAACCTGAATTTGATGTGTTTTACTCTTGTGGTCCTTTACCGATGCTTCGTGCTTTAGAAGAGTTTTATCCAGATAAACCAGGATACTTATCCTTTGAAGAACGTATGGGATGTGGAATTGGTGCATGTTTTGCTTGTATCTGTAAAACAACCGATCAAACGGAAAAAGATTATGTGAAAGTTTGCTCGGATGGACCAGTTTTCCCGAAAGGAGTTGTGGAGCTATGAGTCGTTTAAATATACAACTCCCTGGATTAGATTTAAAAAATCCGATTATGCCAGCTTCAGGTTGCTTTGGATTTGGTAAAGAATATGGTGCGCTTTATGATTTATCAAAACTCGGTGCGATTATGATAAAAGCAACTACGGTTGAAACACGCCTAGGTAATCCTACACCACGTGTTGCAGAAACGGCAGCGGGAATGTTAAATGCCATTGGTTTACAAAATCCAGGCTTAGAAAAAGTAATGAAAAATGAACTTCCCTATCTAGAACGTTTTGATGTACCAATCATCGCAAACGTTGCAGGAACTATTACTGAAGACTATGTCGAAGTAGCAGAGAAGATTTCAGCTGCGCCAAATGTGAAGGCATTAGAATTAAATATTTCATGCCCGAATGTAAAGCATGGTGGAATCACGTTCGGTACAGATCCAGTTATTGCAAGAGAGTTAGTTGAAGCAGTTAAAAAGGTGTCTAAGGTTCCTGTTTATGTGAAGCTTTCACCAAATGTAACAGATATCGTAGAAATCGCAAAAGCAGTGGAAGCTGGTGGAGCGGATGGTATTACGATGATTAATACATTAGTGGGAATGCGTTTAGATGAACGGACAGGAAAGCCAGTTATTGCAAATGGAACAGGTGGATTATCTGGACCAGCTGTAAAACCAGTAGCGATTCGTATGGTTTATGAAGTATATAAAGCAGTGAACATTCCAATCATCGGTATGGGTGGCGTATGTACAGCTCAAGACGTAATTGACTTTATGTCTGCAGGAGCTTCTGCGGTTGCAGTAGGTACTGCTAACTTCGTGGATCCGTTTGTATGTCCTAATATAATCGAAGCACTACCAGCTCGATTAGAAGAGCTTGGGGTAAAACGCATTAAAGACATTATCGGAAGGAGCCATCGGTAAATGAATACAAAACCAATCATTGCACTAGATTTCCCTAGTGAAAAAGAAGTCTTTCAGTTTCTAAACCACTTTAATGAATCGATATTCGTCAAGATTGGAATGGAGTTGTATTTACAAGAAGGCCCATCCATTGTTCAAAAAGTGAAAGAACAAGGTCATGATATTTTTCTAGATTTAAAGCTCCATGATATTCCGAATACAGTTAAATCAGCAATGAAAGGATTGGCTCGTTTAGGAGTTGATTTAGTCAATGTGCACGCTGCTGGGGGCATCGAAATGATGAGAGGTGCTCTTGAAGGATTAGAAGCAGGAACACCAGCTGGTAAACAGAAAGCGAAACTTATAGCTGTAACACAGCTTACTTCTACAACGGAAGAACAGATGAAAAAAGAACAAATGATTAATTTATCGCTCTTAGATTCTGTATTACACTATGCTAGTGTGACAAAAGAAGCTGGTTTGGACGGTGTGGTTTGTTCTGTCCATGAAGCAAGTCAAATTGCTGAAACTTGTGGAGAAGATTTTCTAAGGGTAACACCGGGTATTCGATTACCTGGTGGGGACGTTCATGATCAAAAACGAATTGCAACTCCAAATGGAGCGCGAAACGGTGGATCTTCATTAATCGTTGTGGGTCGTGCCATTACTAAGGCAGACGATCCGGTAGCAGCGTATAAAAAAGTTTGCGAATTATGGGAGGAAAAATAAATGTCATTACAGAAAGAAATTGCACATGGAATGTTAAAAGTAGGAGCTGTTGAATTAAACGCAACGGATTTATTTACTTGGGCTTCAGGAATAAAATCTCCAATATACTGTGATACGCGTTTAACAATTTCTGACGTAACGGTTCGTAAACAAATTGCGCAAGGCCTTGCTCAAAATATTAAAGAATTTTTCCCAGAAACAGAGGTAATTGCAGGTACTGCTACTGCTGGAATTCCACACGCAGCATGGGTATCCGATGTGTTAGAAAGCCCAATGGTTTACGTTCGTTCAAAAGCAAAAGATCATGGTCGAGGCAACCAAATTGAAGGAAAAATCGCACCTGGTCAAAAAGTAGTAGTAGTAGAGGACATCGTTTCAACTGGTGGTTCATCTATTACAGCTGTAGAAGCATTACGTGCAGCTGGTTGTGAAGTAGTAGGCGTTGTATGCGTTTATACATATAATTTACCACGTGCCGAACAAGCATTTGAGCAAGCTGGTGTGAAATACGTTTCACTAACAAACTTTGACTACCTAATCGAAGCAGCAACAGAAACAGGAGCAATCAAAGAACAAGACATTCCTTTCTTAAAAGAGTGGCACGCGGACTTGAAGGCGGGAGAGCTTTAATTTTAGAGGGATTTATATAAAGCGTTAGAAGAACTAGCTGTAAAGTGATAGCTGTGACGAAAGCGAAGCGACAGTCACACCGCGGACTTGAAGGCAGGGAAGTTAGCAAATAATAACTGATAAAATAATGTGGTAGATTACATTATTATTAAAAGGTGAGCTGCGCCGAAAGCGTAGCGACAGGCGCACCGCGAAATTAAAGGCGGGAGAGCTTTAATTTTAGAGGGATTTATATAAAGCGTTAGAAGAACTAGCTGTAAAGTGATAGCTGTGACGAAAGCAAAGCGACAGTCACACCGCGAATCTTAAGGCAGGGAAGTTAGCTAATAATAAATAGTATGATAATGTGGTAGAGTAAACTATTATTAAAGGTGAGCTGCGCAGAAAGCGATAGCTACAGGCGCACCGCGAAGTTGAAAGCGGGAGAGCTTTAACAAAAAACAAGTGGGGAAGATCGATTGATTTTCCCCACTTGTATTATTTTTGGAAACTATTTATTATTTCCGTTCCCTTTACCATTCCCTTTTCCGTTGCCAGGCTTTTCATTCGAACTACCAGTCTTTTTGATGTAGATAGTTTGAGTTGTAATGTGTCCTGCTAAGTCTTCAGCTTCGATTACAAATTCATTAGAACCATCTTCTAAGTCGAGTTGTAAATCGATTTTTTGTTCAAAGCCGTTCATAGCATAAGGTTCTGAAAGGTCATGGAGGAATCGTTCGTCTCCGTTCACGGTTAATCTTAATTCGTCAAAGTTATCTTTTAAAGTAACGGATACAGTTGTTGTATTCTCTTTTGTATTTTTTGGATACTGGCCAACCTTAATTGTAGGCGCTTGCGTATCCACAAATATTTTACGAGTAATCTGCATCTCATTATTAAACTCATCAATTGCCTTAACCCGGATATCTTGTACACCATCTTTTAATTTTAAAGTATGAGAAAATTTCTTCCCATCGAATACTGCCTGTTGATCATTAACCGAAACAGAGGTAATTTTAGAATCATCTTCAACTGTCCCATATACGTCAATATTGTTTGTAATATATACGTCAAAGAAAGCTGGCGCTTCAATGTAAATAACTGGTGGTTTTGTATCTTGATTTTTTCCAACTTCGAAATCGTATGAAGTCGTATTTAAAGCAGCATCAACAACTTGTACTGTAATTTTATCTTTATTATTTACTTCTTCTTCAATCATAAAGGATGTAGTTGAGGTTGGTAACGCCTCAGATACAGCGTTCCCATTTACTAATACTTTCCAGTTAGTAACGCCCGTTCCACCAGTGTCTGCAAAGTTTTTCACCGTGATTGTTTTTGTTTGATTATTGAAAGTGACATTTGCAGTAGGTGCAACCGTATCAACCTTCACAGGGAAGTCAATAGATTGCCATTCTGCTCCTTCATAATCAATTACGCCACTAAGACGAAGCTTGTAGTCCCCATCAGCAACTAATTTATTATTCACTTTTCCATCCCAGCCGTAATTTAAATTGTATGTGTATGGATCTTCAGATGTATAATGCTTTGTTAAATTATTAGCCGTTCGGAGTGTACGTATTACCTTGCCGTTACTATCGACAACCTCTACTTTAAATTGTTTTGCATTACGGAATAGGGAGAAGACAGGAATTGCTTTATCACGTAAACCATCTCCATTTGGAGAGAATCCAAAGTGAGTTGGATCAAAGTTTTCATCACTTCCACCAGTGATAAAATTACCTTGCTCATCCGCTAAAGCTGTATAACCCCAGTATGTTAAATCTTCCCATGCAAAATAATCGAAAATGCGAGCATCATCCCATCCACCGTCAAAACCGAAAAACGGAACAGATAATGGGACATTTCCTGTTGTTTCTTCATTACGATCATATAAAGTAACATAACCGTCTACAAAGAAACCATTCTTATAAATAGTACGAATATCTGATGGAATATTGGATACATCTACAGAAACAGTAATTGAAGCTGTCCCATTTGCAGGAACCTTGACAGTTGTAGGTGCAATAATATCAGCTTCCTCTTCTGTTAGAACATATTGACCATATGTGTCTGGTAGATTTAAATATAAACCATCTCCAGCATCTGCTGGGAAATCGATTTGGATTTGTGTATCAACATTGTAAGTAACCTCTTTGTTAGAGTAGTTTTGAGCTTGTAATGTGAAAGAGAATTGGTCATTATTAATTTCTTTTAACGCAATTTTAGCTTCTTTCGTTTTACTATCTGTTACAACAACATCTGTTGAAAGTGCGTTGGCAATTTGCATCAAACCTGCACCTTGACGACGAGGGGATACATATTCACCTTCGTAAAGTTCAATAGGAGTTGCCGTATTCATTAATAAATTTTTGGCTAGTTGAATACGTTCTGCACCAGTTACATTGAAATCTGTGTCAACTCGTTCTAATACTAATGCGCTTCCTCCAGCAACATGAGGAGCAGCCATTGATGTTCCACTCATTAAACCGTATTTATCATTATTTAATGTAGAGAAAATATTGCCACCTGGTGCTGTAATTTCAGGTTTGAAATCTAGATTTGGAGTTGGTCCCCAAGAAGTAAAGGTACTCATTTGACCTGCACTTGGGTTTTGAACTTCAATAAAGTTGCCATCAAACGATACTGTTAAAGCTTGTCCATTACCAATGGCGGTTTTTAAAAATTCACCATCTGATTTGAGAGTGGACATAAATGGAATCGTAATGCCAGGGTCAGATGCCATATTAATCGTACCGTCCTGATTATTGTAAACAATTACAGCAATAGCCCCAGCATTTTGTGCGTTTAAACCCTTTTCTACAAAGGAAATCTCTCCACGAGAAATAAGGGCAACTTTCCCTGTGAAATCTTTTCCTTCAAAGTCAGATGGATTACCAAAACCAGCATCCATTACTTCTACTTGTTCGGATAATAATTCTTGTGGATTTGCATCATTTGCTAAAAGATAAAGAGCTTCACCTGCTTTTTGTCCATCAAGTTGATAGGTAAAACTGAAAGCAGTAATCATACTATTTTCAAAGGATGCTACACTTAGTGAATCGTTAGCGATACCAGGTGAGCCTGTAACACCATAATCTTGATTTTCTGCATAAGGATAGTAATAACCTGAACCATATAAATCTGAATTACCTGAAGAAATGGCAACCATGATGCCATTTTCTGTTGCTCTAGTAACAGCTTGTTGTTCAGCACTACTTTCATCGACGTAGCCTGCTGGAGATCCTAAAGACATATTGAGTACATCTGCATTTAGTTTAATAGCATCATCAATCGCTTTGATGTAGATATCTCCATAAGTTGAGGAAAACAATGGGTCGTTTCCAAATACCTTAAGTGCTAATAGTTGTGCTTCAGGTGCAACCCCTTTAATTCCATTGTTTTCTTCATCCCCATTTGCCGCAACTGTACCACTAACATGCATACCGTGCATAGAAGCATCAGGGCCTAAATCTAAAATAATATTATTCCCATCCATATAGTTATAGCCAAATGGAACTTTTTCTGTATAGTATTGGCCATTTTCAACGGACCCATCTTTTAAGAGTGCATTCACTTCATCTTGTGTTAATTCAGCAGTACGGTTATCTGATAAAATCATATCTTTATGGCTTGGGTCGATGCCCGTATCGATAATACCGACTACCATTCCTTCACCTTTAAAACCATAATCATGCCATGCTTGTTGTGCTTGAACTAATTCTTTTGAGTACACCATGTCTGGTTTGTATTCAGGTCTTTCATACTCTGTGGCTTCATAAACAGCTTTGACACCAGGAGTAGCTGCGATATTTTTTACAAATTTAGCTTCCACCTCTCCTGAAAATCCATTAAAGACAACGGTAAAGTTTTTTAAATATTTCATAGAAGGGGCGGTTGATTTTAAATTGGATTTTACATTTTTTTGTTCCTGAACTACTGTCGCTTCTATACTTTCTTTTTCTGTCGCTTTTAATTCTTTGTATAGAAGTCCTTTCTTAGTTGCTTTTTGAATTGCTGGTTCCCCCTCGAGCTCTACTACAATACGTACTTTCTCTTCAGGATCTTGCGGATTTAGTAAGGACTTTGAAATATTGGGTTCTGTTTTTTCTTGGTGAATAGTAGGTAATTCTTTCAAGCTTTTTGTACTACTTGCACTTGCAGAGCTAACGCTAATTAGCGTGGACCCGATCGATAGAACGAAAATCATTACTACCAGGATAGTCTTCCTAAGCGTCATCAGTTATCCCCCTTGATTCATAATAGTAAAGTTTTGATGAACAATATAAATCTACATTTTTACTTTCTCGATTTGATAGAGTTCAATCTATTATCAGTTATTTGATAGAAATAGATCATAATCCTTTTATAGAATTGTATTTGAATCAAAAGGATGATATTTCCATATACTTCTTAATTCGAAATACTTACGATAAATGAATGGATGTGGGAAATTGCTAGAGTGTTATGTTTTTTGATATGGAAGAGGAGTAAAAGTTAGTGCTATGGGAATAGTGGCAGGATAGATTTGTATAAATTGAATCGCTGAGTCGATTTTGTTAGGAAGATTTTATGAAGGTAGAAGAGACATGTTCTCTAAGCGTTATAGGCGAGAAGAGATGATGAAAGGTAGAAGAGAGCAGTTCTCTAAGCCGTTATGAGCGAGAAGAGATGACGAAAGGTAGAAGAGAAGCGCACTCTAAGCCGTTATGTGCAAGTAGAGTTGATGATAGGTATAAGAGAGACAACAAAAA
>DATMGC010000119.1:0-24095 GCA_035555915.1 Ureibacillus sp.
ATCATCACAATCATCTAATCTACCCTTAATATTTTCAGACAAATTTTTGTTTATGTACATAATTAATTCCTCTCAAAACGTTATCAACGTGAGTATTTCAAAATTTTGTTATTTTTATTCAGAATTTTGTTAAATGGCTTCTATCTTATATAGTCAGTATTACAAAATTATGTGAGGTAAAGACAAATTGCCCTTCAACTTGGACATCAGAGATTTGAGCAATCTCCATTGCATTCGTTAGGATTGTAAAAATATAAGAACAGGCGATTCTGATGAAAAGAACCAACACTGCTGCTCAAATACTTTTTTTCATTTCATCATGAAGCTAATTCTTCCTCACTCGCAAATCACTCATGAGCCAGATTCATAGTAAGTTACGCCGGTATAATAAAAAGAAGATACTCTATTCTTATTAGAGTACCTTCTTTTTATCTTCTATTTTAATGATGATGGTGGTGGTGGTGATGATGTTCACTTTCGTGATCATGTTTACATAAAATCGAATTTTCATGAGCATGTTCTGAATCTTCCATTTGGACAGTTATATGACCAATTCCGAGATGAAGTAATTCATGTTCAATTCTTTTGAGTACGTTTTGACATTTCTGAATCGTCATATTTTCTGCCACTACTGCATGACAGGAAAGTGCATTTTGACCACTTGTAATACTCCATACATGTAAATCATGAATCGTAATAATCTCTGGTTCATTTTCAAACACGTGAATGATTTCTTCAATTTGTATATTGCTTGGTGCACCTTCCATTAGTACGTGGATTGAATCTTTTGTTACACGAATTCCACTAACCCCTACAATTAAAGCTACAATAACACTAGCGAGTGGGTCAGCCCAGCCCCATCCTAATAACATAATAAGCAGCGCTGCTATGATTGCCCCAACGGATCCTAACATATCTCCTATAACATGTAAAAAGGCAGCGCGAAGATTTAAGTTATCTTTTGTATCTGCTCCGCGCATTAAGATCCATGCAACTAGAATATTTACTAGTAATCCGATTATTGAAATTACTAACATACCTGAAGAAGTAATTTCTGGTGGATGTACAAATCGCTTAATTGCTTCATAGATGATGAACAATGCCACTACGATTAACGTCACACCATTAAATACAGCGGCCAAGATTTCAAAACGTTTATAGCCAAAGGTTTTACTATAGCTTGCAGTTTTCTCACCAAATTTAAAGGCTAATACTCCCACTCCTAAAGAAATGGCATCACTTAGCATATGCCCTGCATCTGATAATAACGCAAGACTATTCGTAAAGAACCCACCTATCACTTCTACAATCATAAATAAAGAAATGATAAAAAATGCGATAGTTAAAGTTTTTTTGTTTGCCCCATGGGTATGATTGTGATGAGCGTGATCATGTCCGTGTCCCACTTAAACTCCCCCTTTCATTCGTATATTAGTATATGTTCATATAGTAATATCGGTTAGGTTTTTGTTAGAATGAGTTTCAATCTTTTTTAACTATGTGTTGAATGTTCAATTGTTTGTTTCAGCATGTTCATTACATGTTCATCGTCATAGGAATAAAATAATGTGGTACCTTCTCGTCTGTATTTTACTAATCGTAAATTTTTTAGAAATCGGAGCTGATGCGATACTGTTGATTGTCTTAGTTCAAGTGTTTCAGCAATTTCATTAACCGAATACTCTTTATGGAAAAGTAAATTTAATATCCGAATTCGTGTTGGATCACTTAATGCCTTAAATGTCTGTGATACTAGAAATAATGTCTCTTCATCTAAATCATAAGGACGTTCATTTGATTGCTCTTCCAAACTAGTTCCCCCTTTTTCGAAACAATTGCTTATATGAATATATACGCATATAAGAATATTTTATACATTATGTAACCCTTTTGTCTATCGTTACTTTAAGTTATTCTTACTAATGCTTCCAAAAGCACATGTAGACAAAGTCATTATTGACTTTGCCTACATGCTCTGTTCACATTAACATTAGCTTACTAGTATCTATATGTGTCATTTTCATAGATTTTATGTGCTAATTGAATGGTAGAAATAGCTAGTTCAGCATATGTCACGGATTTCTTCGGTTTAAATAAGCCCTTTTCGGCTGGAAGTACTTCTAATGCATTGGCTAAAGCCACATATCCTTTATAGGATACATCTTTAGCATCTTTTATAGCAGATAGATTATAAAGTTCACTATGCTTTGCAGCTTGTTCCAAACCTAGTGCTCTTACATACCATACAGCTAGTTCTTCACGGCTTATATCTTTGTTAGCGATAAATTCACTAGAATTTGTATCTAGAATCCCCATTGAAACCGCACTCTCTACTAATGAATAGTATGGATTATCTGGTCCTATATCCTCAAAGCTTTGATGACTTTCCTCTTGTTGTGGTGTATCTCCTTCATAGAAATAAGAAATGGATTTAATGAGGATTTTTAATGCTTCTCCTCTTGAGACTGAAATATCAGCATTAAAATTACTGTCTTCAACTTCTAGAATATTATTTTGAATCAGATAATTTAGTTCTTCCTCTGCCGTGCTATGGGATACGATAGGATACTCTTTTCCTCCATACAAGCTTGTCCAATCTCCACTTTTTGCATCTATAGCCACAGCAGATTTTTCACTATACACAGGATGATATACTAATGAATAATGCTCATTTGTATCTGAAATATTTTCTTTTATATAACGCAACTTTAGATTAAGTGATTCATTGAATATTTTCTCAGCTTCTTGTTTTGATAGAATTCCATCAGTTGTTGGCCATTCATCAATTTCAAGTGCATTTACATAAATATTCTTTAGTTCTCCATTAAAATTAATACCTACACTTATTTCATTACCTGATACGACAATACCATTCACTATTCTTGGGAATGTGAATTCATAGGTACCTCTTTCTTCGTCTGTATATGGTTCAGCAATTGGTTTAATATAATTATGCAAAGTAGATGGTAACCATTCTTTTACGTAATCCATTGCTTTTGACAACGCTTCACTACTTGTTAACTTTTTATCTGAGCTTGTACCTTCTCCAAGTTCACTTAATACTTCATCTTTTAAATTATGATATTGAATAATTTCACCCGTTTGTTTATCTAATTCTATCATTGTCCCATATCCACCGTTTTTATATTCATAAGAATAGTGGAGGCTTATAATTTCTCTTCCATTTTCGTCTTCATTTTCCTCAATACTATCGAACCTTAACTTTACTTTGTCAGAATCGATCGCTAAAAGTTTATTGGCAATCGCTTTTGCATCTTCAACCGTAATATCCTCTTGCCTTGGTTTTAATGGTTCTTGTACTAGTTTTTCGATCTTTTTATTTTCTGGTAGTGTATCAGTGAATCCATTGTTTGTATACCATTGTCCAGTAACCGCATTTATCTCAGAAAATTGTGTCACCGGTGTATAAACTAGATTTACATCTCGTTTATCAGTACGGAAATCATAGCTTACTTGATATTGTAATTGTAGATTCATATTTTCTTTTATTTTACTTAGCACATCTTTTTCTTTTACTAGGTTCTCAGCTTTTTCAAATGTAGCTTTTCCTTTACCCGCTGCGTAATTATAAAATTGCACAATCTCTCCGTTACCTAGAACCACAACTATCATTTGTTGGTTGTCAATTTCTATATTGTTTTCTGTAGGTACAAAACTAAAATAATATTGAATTGGCTCTGTTAATAATTGATTAGAGTAGTAGAAGTAGTAATCATTATTACTTGTATCTAGCTGATATTTCTTCCCATTAGAAAATGTTTTAATAAAATCTTGCGCTACTTTTTGTGCTTCTGCCTTCGTTATCTTTGCTGGAAATAGCGCATCTTTTTTACTGATTGGATCAAAATAAAAGCTCTCTAATTCGAGATTATCCCCAGAGAAAGTGGCACTTCCATTTACATATTTACCTTGTACTAATTTTGAAAAACTTAAATCATATCGAATGATTTCTTTATCAGGATAATAGTGACTTGTGCTCATATAAAAATCATTTACAGTTAGATAATCGAACTTGTTAGGGAAAAGCTCCTTGAATTTCTTAATAACATCGTTTTTAGAAATTACCTTTTCTGTTGCGGCTACTTCTATCTGTAGATTCTTCGAAGGAAGTTGTTCGATTGTTTGAGCATGACCTACTGACATAATTCCAAATGACATTGCTAAAGTCATAACAGGGATACTGATTTTATTTAACTTTTTCAAAATTTACCTCCTAGTATTTTATATCGAATATTTTATAATAAACTACTAAAGATTAGAAATATTTTCCTCTTATTTATCTAATTTTTCTGAATTATTTTTTCAAATACATAACAAAAGGACAGCCAAAGACTGCCCTTAAATAATTTTTAATAATTATATATGATTACAGTAAATGCTATTAATGTTTCACTACGTTGAAATTCTCACCAATCAATAACCAGTTTTGAGGGAATGGGAATCCTATTTTCCAATAACTAATTCCTCTTAAATTTAATCGTTTCATCAAATTAAACTTTGCTTGGATTGATCTAGCATCCTCAAACCACACTTTATGTGACTTTCCGTCATTGTCTACATAGTTAAAATGTGGAGCTTGGGCGGTATAATCATATTCAATAGCTGCATTATAGGTTCTTGCAAGTTCTATTGCTCTTTGCGGACTAACTGCTCTTGCATATTGTCCCCCTTCAACAAATGGTAATGTCCAATCATAGCCATACAAATTTTGCCCCATCATAATTTTATTTGCTGGCATAACTGTTAAGGCATATTGGATAACTTTTTCTACCTCTGGAATCGGGGATACTGGCATGGGTGGCCCACCAGAATAGCCCCACTCATATGTCATAAGAACCGAAAAGTCAACAATCTCCCCATGAGCCTTATAATCATGAGCCTCGTACCATTGTCCAGCTTGCTCTCCACTTGTTTTTGGGGCTAGTGCAGTAGAAACTAAGAAGCCTTCTCCATGTAAATAATCTACAGCCTTTCTTAAAAAATTATTGTACGCTTCGCGTTGATCTCCTGGAAGAAACTCAAAATCAAAGTGAATATCTGATACACTGCCGATTTTCCGGGCTTCTTCAACAATATTCTCAAGTAATACTTCTTGAACTGCTGAGCTTTGTAATATAGCTCTTCCTAGTTCACCGCTAAATTGTCCATTTTCTAAATTGGATACTACCATCATTAAAGATGCTCCTGCTTCCCTTGCAGCTTGCGGAATACCCTCAATTGGAAGCGGATCAAGACTCCCATCTCTTCTTGCCTCATAACTAAATGGAGCTAAGTAAGTTAAGTAGCGCCCTATGCTTCTTGCTTCATTTAACAATGCCTCACTAACCGTATCACCCATAGGTTCAATATAAATATTAACTTCTGCACTCCGTTTTTGCATTGGCGGGATGTATAGCCGTGTACCAATAGGTAATGGAGTATTTACATTAATGCCATTGATCTGTGCTAACGTGTTTACATTTAAACCAAAACGTTGGGAGATTGAATATAACGTATCTCCTTCTCGTACCCAATAAAAACTACCTATAATCGGAATCACAATTGCTTGCCCAATCACTAGATGCTCTGCATCCTCCATTTGATTTGCTTCGACGATACGTTCCGGAGTTGTATTATAGGCTTGTGCGATTCCCCAAAGCGACTGTCCAGGCTGAATGACATGTATTTGAATCTCATTTCCTCCCTTTTATCGTTCATGGTAATTACATCTAGTATTTTATGTTTCTACTACTTCACAAATAACAGTACTTTTGGAAAAAAACAAAATTCCAAGCATAAAATGTTGTTTTAAGTATCCTTATTAGGAGCTTTTTGTTATCACAAAAAAATCCTATTTATAGTTAAAACTACAAATAGGATGTGATATTTAGTTTACAATATTATGTTCATATAAGTAATCGTAAGTAATATCTACGAATAAGTATTCGTGGTCATTTAAGGCCATTGAGTAAGTCCGAGTAAGTTCTCGTGTCTCGATATCACTATAGAGAGCCGATAAATTTCCTTTTTCCGAGTTACGTATTTTAATAATATTAAATAAGAAGTAGGGTCTCCAACTCCAATTTTTCCCTACCGCGCATTCTTCAACCTCCCATTTCCCATTATGTCGTACGATGTTCGGGGAAATTTGAAAACCTTCATCATTACAAATATAAAAACGGAATGCGTAGTCTTCAAGTTGATTTGCTAGTTGTAGAAGTTTTTCAACATTTTTCCCATCCGGCTTTGTATTATCTACAATTGTCACAATCTTCTTACCTAAACTTTCCATTTCCTTATATTTTACTTCTAGTAATCTTTTTTCAGCTGTTATAAATTGCTTACATTCATTTCGGAAACGGTCTTTTAATGTATCCTTAGGAATAAAGTGACTTGCAGGCTTTTGTAAGTAAACCCCTTTAAAAAATCTTGCGCCACTTTTCCAAGCATGATGTAATTGATAATCTGTTTGTATATTATCGAACATTAATGCTGCACCAATTTTTACAGCCAAAGATTGAATCGTTGTAAACACATGGTTTTGTGCACCCCATGCATTATAGTTTAATTGGCTTACATTAATTTTTAAGGTAGCTGGTTCAAACATAAGAATCTGATCAAGATTACTTTCAGATCCTATATTATCTAACGCTACTTTTACCCCATATGTTCTAATATAGCGAATTGGATGCTGCAGTTGTTCAGTTTCCCCCTCGTATTTATGCTCAGGAATGACTAGATAAATATAAGGTAATAATTTTTCTCCTAGAGACTCTTTTAATATCTTAAAATAACTATCTCCAAAGTCTTCCATCAAGAGATTAGGATTACATGGTAAATATAGTCTGACATGATTTTGAGAAATTTCATCTTTTGCTAAATCAATTGCCTTTTTAACGAGAGCAAGTTCTACTTCTGTACGAATATCTATTGGTATTTCTTCATCATATGTAAAGTCAATGATATTAATAATTTCCCCATTATTTGTATATTGACCAATTACTTCGTAAGCAGCAATGACATGTTCATCTGCGCTATAAATTGGTTCGAATAAGATATTAATTTCATCTAATTCATCTAGAAGATCAAGCACATCCATCCACAAAACCCCCATACTACTTTTCTTATCCCCATTATACACCAATTATCATGTTAAAAAAGATTACATAATCATTATTCTTATAAAAAGACACTACTACAAATGTATTCTTTAAAAGAACATTTCAAAACTCCTTTAAAACTTTTGAGGTATATGTACAAAAAAAGCCATTCCATTTCTGGAATGACTTTTTTCTATATAAGATACACAGTGATAGGTGTAATATATAACAATTTATTTACTTAACGATGTTTTAGCAGTTACGTCTGCTTTGTTTTTTTGTGGAGCAGCAGATGAATTAGCTTTGTCTGGACTTTTCGCACGTTTTAAGAAGAATGATAAAATCAATGCTACAACCGTAATACCTGTTGCTATTAAGAATGAGTATTGAATTCCATCAAGTAATGCTTGTTGTGTAATTTGTGCTTTTAATGTTGCAATTTGCTCTTCTGTCATTGGAGCAGTTGCATTTGCCTGTGCTTGGGCACCTAGATCTTCTGCAGTAGCAGTTGTTCTCTTGTTCATAATAGAAATTAACAATGCTGTACCGATTGACCCAGCAACTTGTTGAACTGTATTGTTCGACGCTGTACCATGTGGATTTAATCGACTTGGTAAAGAGTTTAAACCGTTCGTCATAATTGGCATCATAACTAAAGAAATACCAACCATACGTAATGTATAAATCATAATAATATATCCATAAGTTGATTGAAGATCTAGTTCTGATAAGTAATATGTTGCAACGGCTGTTATGAACAACCCGATAATTGCTAAAATTTTAGGGCCAAATTTGTCAAACATTTTACCTGTAATTGGTGACATAATCGCCATTACTATCGCACCTGGTAACATCATTAACCCAGATTCAAATGGTTCTATACCGCGTACATTTTGTACATATGCTGGTGTTAAAATCATACCACCCATCATCGCCATAGAAAGTACTGCACTAATGATTGACGACAAAGCAAATAATGGTGATTTAAATATTTCCATACTTAATACTGGATTATCAATTTTAAGTTGACGTACAACAAATAGAATTACACCAATAACACCGATGATAATTGTTGAAAGTACAACTGGATCTGTCCATCCATCATTCCCTGCATTACTAAATCCATAAAGGATACCACCAAAACCGATTGTTGAAAGAACTAAGGAGAAGTAATCCAAAGTCACTTTACGATTTGGAAGTACGTTTTGTAATTTCCAAACACTTAGTAATAAACTTAAAATAGCAATTGGTAAGATCATTTCAAAAAGAACTCGCCAATCATAATGCTCTACAATCCAACCTGATAATGTTGGACCAATTGCTGGTGCAGCAATCATTACTAATCCGAAAATACCCATTGCAGCCCCACGTTTTTCAACTGGGAAACTAATAAGCATTACGTTCATCAAGATTGGCGCCATTACAGATGAACCAACTGCTTGAATCATACGACCAGTTAACAATATTCCAAAGCTTGGAGCAATCGCAGCAACTAATGTACCGATAGCAAAAGTTGTCATCGCGAAAATAAATAATGGTCTAGTTTTAATACGTGTAATAAAAAATGCGGAGGCTGGTATTAATACCCCACTTACTAACATATATCCTGTTGCTAACCATTGAACAGTTGAATAAGTTACATCTAAATCAACCATGATCGTTGGTAGTGCAACATTCAATAATGTATTATTCAAAAACGCAACAAAAGCACCCACAAATAAAATAGCGATCATTAAATATGGGGGCTTTTCTAGAGTTTGATAATTATTCATATTGATTTTTTCACACTCTCTCTCTTTTTCATCATTTCATCCCTTGAAATACATTCTATACCGACAGTCTATTTTTTTCAACAAAAAAATATTTATGTTTTAAAACGTTGAAATGAAAGTGTTTACAAACTATACTAACGGTATAAAATTCGTAAATCTACAGATGATAAGGTGACTAAATGAACAAAAGAAAACGACTAATTATTCATGCAGCACGTAAACTTTTTTTAGATAAAGGTTTTAATGACACTTCTATTATTGACATTATTTCTTCTGCCAATGTATCAAAAGGAACATTTTATAATCACTTCAGTTCGAAAGTTCAGTGCCTAATCGCCATCCTAGAAGAAGCTAGGGATGAAATTATTACTGCAAGAATTGAAGTAGCTTTCAATGCAAAACGAAATGATAAAAATGTCTTACTAAAACAATTAGCTTTAGTGGCTTATGTACATCGTAAACAAAATATAATACAAATTTTTGAAGCAATTACGAAAAACACTGACCCAGAACTAAAACAAGTATTTGAAAAACAAATAATTCGTGAAACTGAATGGCTCGCTTCTAGACTCGTCGATGTTTATGGAGAAGAAATACGTGAGTATTCCTATGAATGTGCTGTACAAGCTTTGGCAATGATTCAACAATCTTTTCGGGTAATCGCAATGGTTACAAAACAATTGGCAACTCCTGAAGATGTTGTAAACAATGTTTTAAACCATGTGGAAGGAATGCTAGCGCATTTACAAAAAACAAAAAGTATTCTAATTACCTCTGACTTATTCCAAGCGCTTCATGAAAAAGCTGAGGAAACGAAAGTATCTAGAGAAATGCTCCTAGAACAATTACAAGGCTTTACCGAAAAGTTAACACCAGAAGATTTAGAAAATGGTGTAGAATATGCAAACTTCCTACTAAAAGAGTTACAATCCCAGTCGGGGAATATTCATGTAATGGAAGCAATCTTACCTGTTTTCAATAATGTATTTAAAGAAACTTCCCATGAAGCGGAAGCAAATGAAATTGCCATTTCACTCTGGCGCTTTTTACAAATAAAGAAAGAGGAAAAACATTCTCCTATGGAAGACAAATAATTAGGAGGTAGACTATGGGTTTAAACTTTCGCAAAAGCATTAAAATCGCTCCTGGTGTTCGGGTAAATGTGGGTAAAAAAAGCACATCTTTAAGCTTCGGTGGCAATGGTTTACGATATTCCATTAGCTCAAACGGTAAACGTAGATCAACAATCGGAATTCCAGGTTCGGGACTTTCCTACACTTCAACAAGTGGTGGAAAAAAAAGCTATAAATCACAGGCATATCAAAATCGGCAAAGCTTAAAACAAATGGAAAAGCAGGAGAAAAGAGAACTGGCTCGCTTTGAAGTAGAGGAATACGAAAACTTTTGTGAAATATTAAAATCGATTCATATTGAAGCGGATGAGCCTGTGGATTGGAAATATCATTACCAAAGCTCTCCCCCATTTAATTTGAATGAAGGTGGGCCAAAAGAAAAAGAAGCTTCTATTCGGTTGCAGAATTATAAACCAGGCTTCTTCGACAAACTATTTAAAAGTAACAAAAAAGAGATGCTTGAAAATGCAATCATTCAAGCACGAAAAGAGGATCAAGATGCCTATAACGAATGGCAAAATTTAAAACGTCTAAGTGAACGAGTGCTTGCTGGTGATTTAGATACTTTTATGGAAGTTATTAAGGAAATGGATCCTCTTGGAGACTTAAGTGAGTTTGGAAGTGGATTTGAAATTGGCTGCAATGATGCCTCTACACTATTTGTAACATTTGATGTTCATTCCCAAACCATCATCCCAAAAAATGAAAAGACCATAACTCAAGCAGGCAATCTATCCGTCAAGAAATTAACAAAAACAAAGTATTTCGACCTTCAACAGGATTATGTAGCAAGTTGCACCATTAGAATTGCTCGAGATATGTTTGCACTTCTGCCAGTTAATACAGTCTTTGTCCATGCTTATGATGAACAGCTAAATACTGAAACAGGTCATAATGAAAGATTCTGTATCCTTTCTGTTAAGTTTGATCGCGCAACAATCCAATCCTTAAACTTTGACCTTATCGACCCATCAGATGCTTTAAACAACTTCCAACATAACATGAAATTCCGTAAAACGATGGGATTTGCTGAAGTGAATGAAATTTAATATATTTGAGACATACGATTTTGCATAAAAGTGAGGCCATCCTTTATTGGATAGCCTTTTTATTTTTAATTCTGTAATCCCATTCTACAAGATTATTTCCTTTCATCTAGGGTAGTTAAGTTAGTAAGCAAACACTTTTTAATTTGCTTTCTACTAATTCATACAATAGAGGGGGCTCGTAGGATGATGAAAAAGTTATTACTGAGCATTGTTGCATCAATATTATGGATGTTACTTCATATAAATCCAACTATGGCTCAAGCACAAACTTATACTATTACGCCAAATAGCGAAACGTTTAATGGAAAGTATATGGATAATCCATTCTACAATCATTATACGAAACATTATTATTTAATACGTTCTTATCTCGAGCAACTTGAAAATTTAGGTGGAGGAACTCTCGTTTTAGAAAAAGGAACTTATACATTATCTAACGTATTGTACGTGCCTTCAAACGTAACGATACAACTAGAGGATGGATCAAAAATTGTAAAAGGAAAAGAAACGGGTACATCTAAACTTGAATCGGATAAGTCCATATTCCAATTGATCCGCCCTTCTCTTGGAAAAGAGGAAGGAATCTACGGGGCACATGAAGGTGAAAAAAATATTTCCATCATTGGAACCGGAACAGCAACAATTGATTTAGATTTTGAAAAGGATGGCATTGCAATCATTGCGGGGCATAATCAAAATATTAAAATTAAAAATATCCATTTTCAAAACATGTACTCAGGGCATTTCATAGAGATAGATGCAACAAAGGATGCTGTAATCTCCAACAATACATTTAAGTACTCAAAACCTTCTCCAACCAAGATTAAAGAAGCAATCAATATTGATACACCTGACAGACTAACGAATGGCTGGAATTCAAAATGGAGCAAGTTCGATAAGACACCTAACGTGAATTTAACAATCGAGAACAATACTTTTTACGATTTAGACCGCGCAATCGGCACCCATAAATATTCTGGTGGGAAATATCATGACCACATTATCATTAAGCATAATAAGATAGAAAATATGCGACAAGATGCTATTCGCGTGTTGAACTGGAGTAATTCTACGATAGAAAACAATTATTTCATGAAGGTCGAAGCGGGTAAAAATAATGCGAACAGAGGGATTCTTGCAAGTGGTGCTCACTTCCCTACCTTCCAAAATAATATTTTTGAAGGTATGCCTCGAGCCATACAATTTATAGCTTGGAAGAATAGTGATTCTGGTTCAATTTATGATGTAACATACAATGTGTTAAATGACGAAAATAAAGATGCGCTTACGACCAATTACGTTACGAATTCTGTAGAGAATTTTATCCGAATCAATCCTACATTTAAAAAGTACGATAATCTACATACCGAATTTATTCCTGTGAAAAATCCAACTCAACCATTTTCTTTACCCACAGGAAGTATGAATTACTCACCTAGGTTAAATTTTACGATACAAAATACAAGTAAATTTATATCTCTAGGTAATTAGCAATCACCGAAGTTAATCCTGTAAGGAAATTAAAGATGAAGTATGATGTCACTTTGGAAAAATAAATGATAGTAAAAGAGGCTTCTCAAAAGTTCTTGGAACTAATGAGAAGCCTCTACTAAATTTGTTATGTTAGCAAATCACTTTCATCTTACTATACCCATGATATCAAGGGTTCAGAAGACTTATTACATCATACCGCCCATACCGCTCATATCAGGCATTGCTGGAGCGTTTGGTTCTGGAAGGTCTGCAACTACTGCTTCAGTTGTTAAGAATAGAGCAGCTACAGATGCAGCGTTTTGTAATGCTGAACGAGTAACTTTCGCTGGGTCAACAACACCTGCTTCGATCATGTTTACCCATTCTCCATTAGCCGCGTTGAAACCTACGCCAATTTCTTCGCGTTTTAAGCGGTCAACGATGATTGAACCTTCAAGACCAGCGTTGTTTGCGATTTGACGAACTGGTTCTTCAAGAGCACGTAATACAATACGTACACCAGTTGCTACGTCGCCATCCACTGTATCTAGGACTTTTTCAACTGCAGAGTAAACGTTTAGAAGAGCTGTACCACCACCTGATACGATACCTTCTTCAACAGCAGCACGAGTTGAGTTCAATGCATCTTCAATACGTAATTTACGTTCTTTTAACTCAGTTTCAGTTGCAGCACCAACTTTGATTACTGCTACCCCACCTGCTAATTTAGCAAGGCGTTCTTGTAATTTTTCTTTATCAAACTCAGAAGTAGTTTCTGCAATTTGAGCACGGATTTGGTTAACACGTACTTCGATTTCTTCCGCATTACCAACACCTTCAACAATAGTTGTGTTGTCTTTAGATACAACAACTTTACCAGCACGACCTAATGAAGTTACATCAGCTGTTTTAAGATCTAAGCCAAGTTCTGAAGTAATCACTTGACCACCAGTTAATACAGCAATATCTTCTAACATCGCTTTACGACGGTCACCGAAGCCAGGAGCTTTAACAGCTACTACATTGAAAGTACCACGTAATTTATTTAAGATTAATGTAGTTAGAGCTTCCCCTTCTACATCCTCTGCAATAATTAATAATGGACGACTTTGTTGAACAACTTGTTCAAGTAGAGGTAAGATTTCTTGAATGTTTGAAACCTTTTTATCTGTAATTAAGATATATGGGTTGTCTAATACAGCCTCCATTTTGTCAGTATCAGTTACCATGTAGTGAGATACATAACCACGGTCGAATTGCATACCTTCTACTACATCTAACTCAGTAGTGAACCCTTTAGACTCTTCGATTGTGATAACACCGTCAGTACCTACACGTTCCATAGCATCTGCAATGTAGTCACCTACTTCTTCATCAGCAGCAGAAATTGCAGCAACTTGAGCAATTGCTTCTTTGTTTTCTACTGGACGAGAGATTGCTTGTAATTCTTCTAATGCAGCAGCAACAGCTTTGTCCATCCCTTTACGGATTCCAACTGGGTTTGCACCTGCAGTTACGTTTTTAAGACCTTCGCGAATCATTGCTTGTGCTAATACTGTTGCAGTTGTAGTACCGTCACCAGCAATTTCATTTGTTTTAGAAGCAACTTCAGCAACTAATTTTGCCCCCATATTTTCATATGGATTTTCTAATTCGATTTCTTTTGCAATTGTAACACCATCATTTGTAATTAATGGAGAACCGTATTTTTTCTCTAGTACCACATTGCGTCCTTTTGGTCCTAAAGTTACTTTTACAGCATTTGCCAATTTATCTACACCTTGAAGCATTAAAGTACGAGCTTCTTCAGAGAATTTAATATCTTTTGCCATTTTGCATACCTCCAAATTTTAATATTCTATTCGAAATTTTAATATTCTATTCAAAATCATAAGTAGCTTAGGAGCGCCGGAAGCATATGTATGGCGCTCTTATTGCCAAGATTATTATTCAAGTTGAATTAGCCGATAACAGCTAGTACATCACTTTCGCGCAGAATTAAAAATTCTTTGCCTTCATATTTCACTTCTGTGCCTGAGTATTTAGAGAAAATAATGCTGTCTCCTTCTTTTACATCAAGCTCGACGCGTGTGCCGTTATCTAGAACACGACCAGTTCCTACAGCAACAACTTTACCTTCTGATGGTTTTTCTTTTGCTGAATCTGGAAGTACAAGTCCTGATGCTGTCTTTTCTTCCACCTCTACTAGTTCGATAATGATACGATCACCTAATGGTCTTAACAAGTGAAACAACCTCCTACGAATTATAGTTTATATAATCTTATTAGCACTCTCTTCTTACGAGTGCTAACACAATTATTATAATAATGAATTACCTTTAAATTTGCAAGCCAGAAGCATAAAAAATTTTGTTTTCCTCTCGTATTCATCTACAATAGAAGCATAGCGTTATATATGTAAAATTTGAAACTTGCCGATGCTAGTTTAGCTACTTATATAAACGGTTATACATTCATACACATTATCTAAGTAAGAAATTTTTAGATTGTTTTAGAAAGAGGGAATAGTTTAATTGAGTACTTCTGCAAACGTTCAAACACAAAAAACTGCCTTTTATGTTTTACTAACTTACATCGTCATCCAATTGTCTGGCTTTCTATTAAGAATTCAACCTATTAAGTCATTCTTCCTGCAATTTTTTTCACAAGATGGAAATGAGGAGATTGCATTAGCTGCTTGGTGGTCTACTATCTCATTTGCAATTGCATTCTTAGTTTGTATATTCTTAATTTCGAAAAATAAGAACTTCTGGGATATATTTAAAGGAGAAAAAGCTTCAATTCCCGTTTCAATTGGTTGGGGTGTGATTGGATTCTTCCTTGTTTTTTTAGGTCAATCTATAGGATCTCTCATTGAATATAGTCTCGGAATTGATATGGGTTCAGAGAATACGGAAGGCATCATTCAATTATCAAAGGTTGCTCCGATTATGATTATCGCAACTGTTTTTTTAGGTCCCGTTTTAGAAGAGTTTGTTTTCCGACGTGTTGTCTTTGGTTCAATCGTCCAAACACAAAGTTTTGTGTTAGCCGCTATTATTAGCTCGATTATCTTTGCACTGATTCATCTAGACTTTTCACACATCATTTTGTATACGATTAGTGGGTTTATCTTCGCATTTCTTTACTATAGAACACGACGATTACTTACATCGATCATCGCTCATATGATGTTAAATGGTTTTGTAACAATTGTTCAATTGAATATTCATCTATTTCAGTAAGCAGCTCAGTAGAACATAAATAAACTTAACTATTTAATATAAAAAGCCTATTTCTAGGAATGTGTTATCCTTTAGAAATAGGCTTTAAAAATTATTTTTGATTTGTCATTTCTTCAATTTGTCTGCGTTGTTCTGCCAGCAATTCTTCAACTTGAATTTTCTGTGCTAGTTCTTTCTCTTCTTGGATCCTTTTTTCTTCTGCCACTTGATATTTTTTATAGCCGATCCGCGCAATCACAATACTGACTTCATATAAAATAAATAATGGTATAGAAATCAGTATATATGAAATGATGTCGGGAGGGGCTACTAATACCGCTAGTACAAATAAAACAAAATAAGAATACTTTCGGAATTTCGCCATTAGCTGCGGATTTAAGATTCCTAAACGAGCTAAGAACAACATCACAACAGGTAACTCAAAAATGACCCCGAATGGAACGACCAATTTAAATAAAAATCCGAAGTATTCATTTATCCCGATTGTTTGTTGTATCTCCAAATCCTGTGATAACTGCATCATGAAGTTCATAACATTTGGGAATAAAATATAATAACCGAATGCAAGTCCTACTACGAACAATAAGAATGCATATGGTATATATTTTAACGTAGCTTTTCGCTCAGTTTCATGTAAACCTGGGGTGATAAATGCCCAAAGCTGATACAGAATGATTGGCGAAGTAATCATCAACGCAACGATAAATGTAACTTCCAAATAAACTGTAAGTGGATCACCTACATTGAAAGCGTTTAAAGTTAATTGCTCTGCTTGTTCGCTATACTGAATATACTTTATAATCGGCTTTGCAAAATAAAAGCTCACAATTAATGCAAGAACGAAGAAAAATGCACAAATAAATAATCGTTTTCTAAGTTCTTCTATATGTTCAATAACAGTGAGTTCTTTTGGATTCATAAAATAGACATCCTTAACTTACTTGTTTTCTTTTTCTAATTCTTTTTGTTCGATGACATTGGCATTATTTTTCTTCTTTTCTTCTTCGTCATCTAATAACCCGCTTGTCCCCTTTTTGAACTCACGAAGTGTTGTCCCCATCGCTCTACCAAGTTCAGGAAGTTTTTTCGGTCCAAAAATTAATAGGGCTACTACACAAATAATAACTACGGCAAATGGTGAAATTGCATTTAAATGCACAACCATGTAGCCACCTCCTCTATTTATGTACATTTTATCTCATATTGTCGCATATTGCTAATGGATAATTACAATCTTTGGTTATTTGGTTAATCACTATTTCTTATTAAATAAATTAACGCTTCAAGTTCCACAGATAAATCGATATTCATCATCTTCATGGAATCTGGTACATTTAACCGGACCGGTGTAAAGTTTAAGATTCCTTTTGCACCAATTGCCGCTAAGCGGTCTGCCATAATTTGTGCTGAACGAGAAGACACAGTTAGGATGGCCATTTCTGCGTTGTGTACATGGTACATTTCCTCTAAGCGATCTGGATGATAAACAGGTATTCCATTTACCTCTGTCCCATCATGTGGCGCTTTAGAGTCAAATGCTACTACGATTCGTGTATTATGATTTTTTTGGAAATTATATTTTAGAAAAGCATTTCCTAAGTTCCCCACACCAATTAATGCAACATTTGCTCCCTCATCTTGATCAAGTGTTTGTCTAAAAAACTCAAGCAAATAAAGTACATCATATCCATATCCCTTTTTGCCAAGAGCTCCAAAATAAGAAAAATCACGACGAATTGTTGCTGAATCAATCTTCATAGCTTCACTTAATTCCTGTGAAGAAATTCTTCTCTTTCCTTCATTGGCGAAATTTTGCAAAAAACGATAATAGAGTGGAAGTCTTTTTGTTGTTGCTTGTGGAATTTTCATGTCATGCTTCACACCATATCCCCCAATCTATTCCCAAACTGGCCTATTCATCTCATATGTAATAGTGATTATGTATCAACATCTAAAATTATTATAAGTCTATACTTCTCTAGGCTCAATATACTCGAGCGAGCTCGACTAAACTCTTCTTGAAATGAATATAATCAAAATCGTTTTCATCTTACTAAACATGTAGAAATAAGTAAAGCATCCGCATTGCGAGAGGCTTCTTCATCCATTACACTAAAGAGAGAACTGAGGTGTAAATAATGATTGTTTTACAAGTAAATCAATTATATAAATCTTTTGTAACAGATGAAATACTTAGTGGAGTAAAATTAGAGGTTCAACATAGAGATCGTGTTGCCTTAGTAGGGCGTAACGGTGCAGGAAAATCGACATTACTAAAAATAATTGCTGGTCAAATGTCGTATGATTCTGGAGAAATTATTATTCCAAAAGACGTGAAAATTGGCTATTTAGAGCAACATGCAGGGCTAGAGTCTAACTTATCCATTTGGGATGAGATGATGACCATTTTCGATGGATTACGTAATCAAGAAAAGAAATTACGTTCACTCGAACAACAAATGGCCGATCCATCTGTCTACGAGAATACTGAAAACTATACTCGTGTCATGGCTGAGTATGACCAATTACAACATGATTTTAAAGACGCTGGTGGGTATCAATATGAAGCTGATACGCGGTCCGTTCTTCATGGAATGCAATTTTTCCCTGTAGATTATGACAAGCCGATTGCCTCACTTTCTGGTGGGCAACGAACTCGTTTAGCATTAGCCAAGCTTTTACTGAGTAAGCCTGATTTATTAATTTTGGATGAACCTACGAACCATCTAGATATCGAAACATTAAGTTGGTTAGAAGGCTATTTAAAGGGGTACGAAGGCGCCATCCTAATCGTTTCCCATGACCGTTACTTCTTAGACCAAGTTGTTTCCATTGTCTACGAAGTATCGAGAACCCATGTGACAAAATATGCTGGAAACTATAGTGCTTATTTAGATCAAAAAGCAAAGAATTACGAACGTGATTTAAAGATGTTCGAACGTCAACAAGATGAAAAAGCAAAGCTTGAAGCATTTATCCAAAAGAATATCGCCCGTGCTTCGACAACGAAAATGGCGCAAAGCCGTCGAAAAGTTCTAGAACGCACCGAATGGATGGATTCTCCCGATGGCGATGAACGTTCTGCCAACTTTGGTTTTACGATAGAACGTCAAAGCGGAAATGATGTATTGTCTGTAGATCATTTAATGATTGGTTATAATGGACAAACTATATCCCAAAATATTAATTTACGTATTTTCAGAGAGGATCGTATCGCCCTTGTAGGTCCAAATGGAGTTGGAAAGTCCACTTTACTTAAAAGCATCGTGAAGGATTTACCCGTCCAATCTGGAGATATTCGATATGGTGCCAATGTTCAAATTGGCTATTATGACCAAGAACAGGCTAAACTTACTGGAAATAAATCTGTTCTACAAGAGTTATGGGATGAATGGCCATTATTAAATGAAAAGGATATTCGAACTGTTTTAGGTCAGTTTTTATTTAGTGGCGATGATGTAACAAAGCCAATTAGTTCTTTATCTGGTGGCGAAAAAGCACGAGTTGCCCTAGCCAAGTTGATGATGCAAAAGGCTAATTTGCTGGTATTGGATGAACCGACAAACCATCTTGACCTTGATAGTAAGGAAGTTTTAGAAAATGCACTTATCGACTATCCAGGTACATTATTATTCGTTTCGCATGACCGTTATTTTATTAACCGTATAGCGACCAAAGTTGTCGAATTATCCGGTACAGGTACTTTCGAATATTTAGGTGACTATGATTATTATCTTGAGAAGAAGCAAGAACTCGAAGAATTAGCGGAAATGAAAGCAGCTGCTGAAAAAGCGTCCTCAAAAGTAATTGAGACAACTGGTATAAAGTCCTCCACTTCTCAAATTGATAAGGATGCCAAAAAACGCGAGCGCCAAATCCGCCGAACAATTGAAGAAGTTGAAGAGAAAATGGCTCTATTAAGCGAACAAATTTCTACTATTGAAGCAAAGCTTTGTGAACCAGAAATTTTCAAAGATCACGAACAAGTAATGAAGTATCAATCTGAGCTCGATTCCGTAAAAGCCGAACACGATGAACTGGAAATGCAATGGCTAGAGCTACATGATGAACTTGAAAATATTATTTCATCCTAATAGAAAATGATAAAATACCATATGCATAAGCGTATGGTGTTTTTATTATTCCCGAATAATTTACATATATCTTGGTCAATAGACAAATTTCGATAAAAAATCTCCACAATTTTATTCACATCCACAATTAAGTAATATCAACATATCAACACACTTTTCCACATTATCCACAGTTCCAATTTTAATAATCCACAATCCAATGTGCAAAAACTAACACAATATATAGTTTTATCCCATGTTATCCCCAACTTATCCACAGTTTGTGCATAAGTACGGATGTTCGCCTTGACAATTTAAGAAAAATATCCTTAGACTGTGGATAAGTTTTCAGAAAAATTATACAAAAATTAAAAATCTCAATAAACTAGAAAAACTCCGCATTAATTAGAAAGTGTTATTTTTTTAAAAAAATAAAAGCTGTTTCAAATTACTTTGAAACAGCTTTTTACTATGTCCAGCTTTTTAGTTCTTTTCCTGGAATTCCATTCATCGCTAAGTTCCCTCGTACTCCAGCGTCGTACATATAGGACGCAGCAGCACCAATCATTGCTGCGTTATCTGTACATAGCTTTAATGGAGGTACAACAAATTGTATATTTTCTTTTGTAAGTGCTTGCTCTAAGCTTGTTCGTAATCCCTTGTTAGCAGACACACCACCTGCAGCTATCACTTGCTTTACGTTAAATTCTTTTGCTGCGCGTAAAGTTTTTGTAGTTAGCACCTCTACAACACTATCTTGAAAGCCTTTTGCCACTTTCGCTGGGTCGATGACTTCCCCTCTTTGATCCATATTATGCTTATAATTAATAACTGCAGATTTTAATCCACTAAAGCTAAAATCATAAGAGTTTACATCTAACCAGGCGCGTGGAAATTCTACGCCTTCTGCCGCTTCATGTGCTAAACGATCGATATGTGGTCCGCCGGGATAAGGCATATTTAATACACGAGCTACTTTGTCATAGGCTTCCCCCGCAGCATCGTCTCGAGTTTCTCCAATTACTTCGAAGCTACCATGTTCTTTCATGAGCACTAATTCTGTATGGCCACCTGAAACAACAAGCGCTAATAATGGAAATTGCATTGGCTCTACTAAAATATTCGCATAGATATGTCCAGCTATATGATGCACTGGGATTAGTGGTAAGTTATGTGCAAACGCAAAGGCTTTTGCAGCATTAATGCCAATTAATAAAGCCCCTACTAACCCAGGTCCTTCTGTAACAGCTACTGCAGTTAAATCAGATGGCTGCATGTTCGCTTTCTCTAGTGTTTCTTCTATTACAATCGTGATTTGTTCTACATGGTGCCTAGAAGCCACTTCAGGTACAACTCCACCGAACCGTTTCTGACTTTCAATTTGCGAAGAAACAACGTTTGAGACAATCTCATTACCATTTCTGATAATAGCTGCTGCCGTCTCATCACAGCTTGTCTCAATTGCTAATATATATTGATCATTCATTTATATTCACCCACATTACAAGAGCATCCTCTTGGTTATCTGTATAATATCCTTTGCGAATTCCACCATCTTGGAATCCAAGCTTTCTATAAAGGTTTTGCGCAACAACGTTTGATACACGCACCTCTAGACTCATTACATCAACATTATGTTGTTTGGCTACACACATAGCTTCTCGCATCAATCCTTCACCAATACCAAGACCCCGTGCACCCTCTACAACTGCCACATTTGTAATTTGTGCTGAATCAATAACGAGCCACATTCCACAAAATCCAATGATCTTGTCTTCTTCATTTTCAGCCACAATATAATAAGCAAAGTTATTTTCTCTCATTTCATAATGAAAGGAGTCTAATGTCCATGGAGTGGGAAAAGATGCTACCTCGATTTCATGAACTGCCTCTACATCCTCTGGGGTCATTTTACGATATAATACCATTCGTTATTTCCCCTTTTTTTGATCCTTAATCCAATTTGCTTCTGCCTCTGAGATTCGGTGATATTGTGGTACAAAGTTGTGTACTTCTTCAATACTTAGGAGTGACTGATTCTGTGCTAATTCAATTAACTTTGATCCTCTTGGTAAAGCTAATGAGATTGGTGCAAAACTAGCTAAGTCGCCTAATTGAGCGATTATTTTCTCTTTAAAGTTTTCTATATCTAATCCAACAAATTTAACAGGTGTGTTTAACTCTTGTAACTGATCCAATAACCCCTCAATTGAGTTATGATGTTCTTTTATCACAGTTTCCAAAGTTTGACCAAGATAAGCTCCTGCATATACATTTTGTCTTCTTGCATCAAACAACGCACAAATAATGCCATTAAAATCTTGAATATTTGCAGCCAACACCTGTAAGCTCGAAACCCCTACTAATGGTTTTTTTAACGTCCATGCGAGTGTCTTGGCGATTGTCACACCGATACGTAATCCTGTGTAGGAACCCGGTCCTTCTGAAACCGCAATAGCATCGATCTCAGTAGGTTTTAAATTTGCTTTTTGAAAAAGTTCTTCTATTGCAGGCATAACTGTAACAGAATGTGTAAGTTTTTCATTTTGTACAATTTCCTCTAATACTAATCCATCTTTTACAATAGCTATTGAAAGAGGTGCATTTGATGTTTCAATTCCTAACCAAATCATTTAAATAACTCCTCACACAATCGTTCATATCTCTTACCGATTGGTTTAAATACAAACTTTCTTTTATCTTGATCTATTCGATATATTTCAATTGCTAAACGTTCATTCGGTAAATCGTTTTCTATTAAATGTGCCCATTCGACTACACTAACCGCTTCACCGTAGAAGATTTCTTCCCATCCAAGATCCTCGTCACTATCCGCTAAGCGATACACATCTAAATGGTTAAAAGGTAACCTTCCCTCATATTGCTTCATGATTGTAAAGGTTGGACTATTCACTGTTCTCGTAATCCCTAACCCTTTTGCCAGTGCTTGGGTAAAGGTTGTTTTTCCAGCTCCTAAATCCCCTTCAAGTGTTACTGTATCTTGCGCTTCCAACAATTGGGCTAGCTCTTGCGCTAAAGTTTGTGTTTCTTCTAAGGACATAATTTCTTTTTCAAATATCATATTAACTATCCTCTCACAATTACATTACCATAAGTTTACCTAAAGATAGGTAAATGTTCAAAGTCTATACCTTGCTATGCGGAAATAAAGCAATATTTATTAAATATGTACCAAGCAACATTACAATTATATCTTGTTTTGATTCTCCATTGTTACGACTGCTTACTAATTCTATAGATGTGATTTTCATTGAACTGGTTCACTCTATACTCTTCTCTAATTAGTTCCTTTTTGAAATTAGCCTTTCACTTATTGGTAGGATTTATCGGTTTGAGTATCCACGTTTTTTAAATATTTTCTTATTTTCAAGCTTTCCATCATTAAAATGAATTTCATACCCTTGAGTAAGCAGTATTTCATCTTCCCAAATATATATTCCTTCTTCTACCTGCTTTCCTGTCCCTTTTACAACTTCCACTACCTCTAAATACGACATACCTTTTTCAAGTTTCGCATACTCTTCCTCGTTCATATTTTTTTGCCATTGGAATGTATTCATATCTTCAATTTCATAATATTTATTCACCGTGTTATACCAATCAGTAAGTAGCGCTATACTTCCTGCAATAATAATAAAAAATAGAGCAATTACATTTCTTCGTAAGCGTCTTCTATACATTTAAGTCACCTCAAATTATTCACATTACTACCACTATATTTTTATGGAAGTGACATCATGTAACTTAAATGAAAATTAATCATACATAAAGATGAAAAAAGAGAGGGAATAGATATAGATTTGCTGAATAGCGTAGAATTAATTAGAAAACGGTAAAATAAAAAACCACTGAATATTCAGTGGTTTTTTCGTGCCTAGCGACGTCCTACTCTCACAGGGGGAAGCCCCCAACTACCATCGGCGCTAAAGAGCTTAACTTCCGTGTTCGGTATGGGAACGGGTGTGACCTCTTTGCCATCATCACTAGACTATTTAATTAAAAGTTTGTTCTTTCAAAACTGGATAAAGACATTGATTGCTTTTTCAAGATTTGTCTAGTTACAAACGCTAACTCGTACGCCTGTTTCACCATTTCATTTCGAAGCTAAAGCTTCTCATTCAATGCCTCCAACAGTCTAGCGAGTTGAACGAGCGTTTTTCACATTTCTTGGTTAAGTCCTCGATCGATTAGTATTCGTCAGCTCCATGTGTCGCCACACTTCCACCTCG
>DATMGC010000120.1:0-11912 GCA_035555915.1 Ureibacillus sp.
ATTCTTCGCTTTTTCAGCCCAGACAACGTATACTAAGAGGAACAGATGAAGAATTTATTTTTCCTCTAGTGAAAAAAAGAGGTGCAATTATTTGAAACAATTTGAAACAGAATTACCTGAACAGTACGAAGCATTGAAAAAACAAGCGAATTATACGTCTAGTTGGCGTGAGCGTTTAGCTGCTGTTGAGGAATTATCGGCTTACCAACATGAAAAAATTATAGATTTATTAAAAAATCGTATGGAGAATGATACGGTGTACAAGGTTCAAATTGCGGCCTATGATGCACTTGTAGCTTTTGGCGAAGATGTAGAAAAGCCTACTCCAGCACGTTTTGATATTATCAAAGGTACAGATAAAATTTTCAAACGGGTGAAAAAGAGCTTACCAGAAGGCCATACTGTAGCTGATTTTGCAGACAAGCTAAAACGTATGCGTCTTGATGTCTATGATGCCTATGAAGGTGACAAAGGCGAACAATTTATGAGCTGGTTAGAAGAACGCTGGGCAAAACTGTAATCAGTAACTTAGAGTTTCAATAGAAAAAAGCATTCTCTTCACATGGAGAGATTGCTTTTTATTTTTTTGCAATTAACATTTTAAAAGTCCCCTTTTGAAAATAAAAATACCAGCCCCCATTTGGACTGGCATTTCCTTTTCTTTAACCTTTTTTATGTTTCGGTACAAACCAGACAAGCACAAATGCGATCAACGCCACGATAAGCATAAAGAAGTATGTAGCACTTGCGGCAGTTGCAAAGCCATTGGAATCTAGCGATACTTTTGCTAATTGCATAGAGTAAATTGTCACAATAACAGCTGTACCAATCGCACCAGACAATTGACGAGCCGTATTGTTAACGGCCGAACCATGGGAAGCCAACTCTTTAGGTAAAGCATTTAGAGCGGCCGTATTTAATGGCATTGTAATAAAGGCTAATCCAACACGTAAAATAATCGTCCGAACTAGTAAATACACATAAGAAGTGGAAGAAGTTAAATCAATCACTGCCCACATTGATATTGCAATGAAAATCATCCCTACTATAAATAATGGTTTTGCTCCGTATTTATCGAACAGTTTCCCTGTAACTGGCGATAAGAAGGCATTAATAATGGCACCTGGTAACAATAACAGTCCTGCTTCAAATGCTGTAAAACCTCGACCATTTTGTAAATACATCGGTAATAAGATTAAATCGGCATACATTAAAATCGTAATCGCCACGTTCACAATCGTTGTCATCGAAAACATTTTATATTTGAATACCGATAAATTTAATAGTGGATCATTAGATGACAATTGACGCTGACAAAATAGAGCTGTGACCACAAGTCCTATAAGAATCGATGACAGTACAAGCCAATCGCTCCATCCTCGACTACCCGCACTACTAAAACCATAGAGCAAGAAACCAAAGCCAACTGTAGAGTAAATCACACTTAACCCATCCAATTTTACTTTTGTTGCTTCTGCTACATTAAATAAATACTTATAAGCTAAAACAATTATGATTGCCACAAATGGAATCAATCCAATAAATAGCCATCTCCATGACACATATTCAACGATAAATCCTGCAACGGTTGGCGCAATAGCAGGCGCAAAAATAATAGCGAACCCTACTTTCCCCATTACAGCACCTCGCTCTTCAGCTGGAAACAAGAAAACGATGACCGTCATCATTAGCGGAATAATAATTCCTGCTCCAACAGCTTGAATCATCCGCCCTGTTAATAACATACTAAAGTTCACGGCACACGCTGCCAGTATTGACCCGATTAATAAGAACATCATCGAGCTAATAAATAATTGGCGTGTTGAAAATCGTTTCATTAAAAAGGCAGTAATTGGCACTAATATGCCGTTTACTAGCATAAACCCTGTTGCTAACCACTGAATCGTTGTCGGTGTTACATCAAAAATAACCATCAAATCACTTAGTGCAACATTCAGTAAGGTTTGATTTAAAGTAGAAAGAAAGCATCCCGCTATCATAATGACCAACAGGAGCTTCCTCGTACGATCAGATATTTTATTTTGCATATTTAAACTCCTAACGATATGATAATTTCATCGACACTATGTCTACGAAGTATCATAACAAGAAATTCTTCTGCTTGACCATAAACAATCTAAGACTCATTGTCTACTAGTAGACAATTAAGATGAACTTGTATATAAAAGGAAATTTAATAGACAGGAATGTAGAATATGACGAAAAAAGAAGATCCTCGTGCAATTAGAACACAAGCTATGCTAAAAGACGCTGCGTTAACTTTATTAAATGAAGGGTTTTCTATTAAACAATTATCCGTGCAAAAAGTGACGCAAAAAGCTTTACTTAATCGAACAACCTTTTATTTACATTATCAAGATATTGACGGTTTAATCACCCAATTAATGCAAGATATACTTCAGGAATTAACCGATAAAATCGACACGCTTACTCAAGTAAAAGATAACAATGAAAAGAAATTACTTGTACAATTACTCGATTATCTCTATGCACAAAGACATCATCTGTTGGCAATTTTTCAACTTGAACAATTTGAAAATCATTTATTTGACCAAATGCGTAAGTTGATTACAGTTCGTCGATCAAACAGTAGTAATACCACGCCAAAGATGAACGTAGATATCGAAATTAAGACTGCTTCTTTAGTTGGCATCATTATGTGGTGGTTAAAAAATGGCTTACATGTCAGTTCCGATTTTATCGCCGATCAAATTCATCTTATGTATCGCTCTTAATTCAAATAATATCAACGGTTATATATAGTAAAAAAACAAAAGAGGATTCGAGCCGCAATCAGCTCTCCTCCCCTCATATTCATTTATTTGATTAATCTTGATTTAACTGTGCTGCTCTCGTAATAACAGTTAATCTTTCTTCAATCGAAGTTCGTTCCTGTGCTTTTGGTGTCATATCTGGGTAGCCGATTTGCATAATTCCTACTACTTTTTCACCAGGCTTCACACCGATTTGGGCATGGAACGTCGGCGAATAATTAGTTGGTTCTGTATTCCACAGCATACCAATGCCACGCTCCCATGCGGCTAATTGTAGGTTTTGAACACACGCACTGACTGCAGCATAATCCTCTTCGAAAACTTGCGGGCGTGGGTCAACTGGCATAACCACAACCACGAAGGCAGGAATTGATAACCATTGTTCCACCTTTTCGGGCTTCATCGGTCTTGCGCCTCTTCCCTTTTCTTTTTCGCTTTTTAACACTTCTACTAACGCTTGCTTTCCTTCATCTAAGAAAGCGATAAAGCGCCAGGGCTCACGCATTTTATGATTCGGTGCCCAAACAGCAATATCTAATAACTCTTTAATCGTATCTAGTGAAATCGGATCCTTTTTAAACCTTTTAATGGAACGTCGAGAGCGTATAATCTCTTCAACTGATTTATTCTTTTCTGCCATTACTTTACTCCTCGGTACTCTTATTTTCGTTGTCTTGTTTAGTTCTTAATTTTTCAAATTCCTCGAATTCAAAGAGCTCAAATACTTGAACAAATTCATTAATGATCGCTTGCGTTGCCTTTAATTCACCGGCAATAATTGGATTCGCTTGTTGTAACTCAGGCGTCTCCAACTGCTTTTTTAACACTTCCTGCTTTTCTTCTAATTGCTTTAAAAATAGCACTGCACGCTTGCGTCGAAATGTTTTTGCACCTTCTGATTTAACCTCACTATGCTCCCCACGACGGCCAGGATATCTACCTTCATGACGTTTATGATGCCCTCTACTACCTTCACGTCTCATTTCTTTCCCCACCCTTTCTGTATACCGATGTATACATTCAATATTAAATCCATTGTATACGTATGTATACAAAATAGTCAATTAGATTCTATACGGTTTTTATCACTTGAAATGAGGGAAAGAGATAAATAAATGATTGAAAGTGTTGAATCTGGAGGTAGATGCGATGAATTATTTTATTTGTGATACATGTGGAATCCAGTATGACCAATCACTAACTGAACCTAGTGAATGCAAAATTTGCACCGAAGAAAGACAATTTGTAAGTGTATCTGGGCAAACGTGGACGACATTAGAGCGTTTAGTGGCATCAAATGACTTTAATAACAATATCACTTTTGAGGAAGATGGCTTGTATAGTATAAAAACTGTTCCAACATTTGCTATTGGACAACATGCTTACATTATTCAAAACAAAGATTTCAATGTGTTATGGGATTGTATTACCTATCTAGATAAGGAAACGATTGCTCATATTAATCTATTAGGAGGTATACAGGCGATCGCCTTATCTCACCCGCATTATTATTCAAGCCAAGTAGAGTGGGCAGAAGCGTTTGATGCCCCTATCTACATTCACGAGGATGATCAAGAATGGATCACTCGACCAAGTGACCGTATCATTTTATGGTCAGGTGAAGAATTGGTTTTACAAGAGGGACTCATTTTACATCGTGTGGGAGGTCATTTTAAAGGAGCCACTGTGTTAGAATGGCAAAATCCCAATAAAGTAGGCACACTATTTGTTGGAGATATTATTCGTGTTGTAGCTGACCACGACTGGGTAACTTTTATGTATAGCTATCCAAATTTTATCCCCTTACCAGCTGCTACTGTAAAACGGATGGCCCATCAAATGAAGTCATTACATTTCGAAAGAATATTTGACGCTTTCCATCGTAGTATTGATCAACATGCAAATAAACGAGTACAACTTTCAGCTGAACGGTATATTGCCGCGTTAGAAAATAAACTTTTTGAGACGTAATATACATCTTATAAACAAACCCCACTTGCATGGTTTCAAGTGGGATTTTAAAATAACTATCTTAATATATCCTCTACTGAGTTTGTAACACGGATCGATTGGGGCTGATATTCAGAGGTATAAGCAAGTGCCCCTTGCCCACCTAGATAGAAGGAAATATCAGCATGCGACTGTGCAAATTCGTCTAATCTTTGTAGAAGCTCTGGATCTGTATCGAAAGGAATTGTTGTGGTAGCAGACAGTAATACAACATCTGGATTTAATTTACTAACTAATGATTCAATTGATCCAGGCGCAGGGGAAGCTCCGATTAATTGGGTTTTCCATCCTTTCATCATGAATCTCATGAGTATTAGGTGAATCGGTACTTCATGATGTTCATGTGGTAGACAGGCACCAAGAACAAATGGCGCAGATTCACGGTATTGAAAGTTTCTTCTGATTTGAACAAGAAAATCCCGCACAACTAAACTTGATACAGATTCTTGATATTCATTCCACTCATGACTTTCCCACTTTCTCCCTACCTCTTTTAAAAAGGGAACAACGACTTGATGTAAAAAGCGATCTAATCCTAACTGATGATACGCCTGTTTTAGAATGAAATTGATTTCGATTTCATCGCAATGACTGCCTTTTTCTAGGAGACGTAAAACATATTCATCCCACTCTTCATAATTAGTCATTACCTTTTTTCCCTCGATATTCGGAACTTCAGGGTCTTCTTCCACCTCATTTACAAGAAGAGCCGCTTGTTTTAGTGAATGTCCTTGTTCTGAAAGTAGCTTGATTTTCAAAAGCGTTTTAACATCCTCTTGACTATAGACTCGGTAGCCATTTTCTAAACGCTTTGGATGAATAATGCCATACCGTTCTTCCCATTTTCTTATGACTTGTTTTGACAGTCCTGTCATATCTGCAACTTGTTGAATTGCAAATACTCCATTGTTATCGGATTGCGCCATCTCTCTTTCATCCCCTTAGTACTTGTCCAATTCCCTATAGGCATAATTAGTATAACGAACTCCACTATTTTGTACAACGTTCTACCTTTAACATTATACAAAACGAAGAATTATTTCATTCATCCAGCTTCTAATTTGTATAATGTTTTAATAAAAATGTTGTACAGACATTTGACAAAACAATTTTTTCGATTGATAATGTAATTAATTCAAATGTTAAATCTATAAATCAAAAGGAAGTGAGATCGTGTTTTTAGCTTGGCAGGAAATTAAAAAAAATAAACTTCGTTTTACATTAATCACTGGAATACTATTCCTAGTTTCATATCTTGTGTTTTTCCTCTCTGGACTTGCAAGTGGACTCGCTAGTTTGAATCGGGAGGCGGTTGATAAATGGGAAGCGTCCGCTATTATTCTTACCGATGAATCAGATAAAAACCTATCCCAATCATTCATGTCGATTGATCAATTAGAAGACGTTAATGCAGAAAAAACAGCAGTTCTTGGTCAGTTAAATGCCATCGCTAGTAATGGTGACAGTAAACAAAATATTGCCCTCTTTGGTATTAATGAAGATGAGTTTATAATGCCTAAGGTAACAGAAGGAAGTGCTTTTAAAGAAGCGAATGAGGTCATTGCAAGTGATGCCCTTAAAGAAGATGGATTTGATATAGGCGATACCTTATCTCTATCTTCTAGTGATGTGGAGTTAACAATTGTTGGTTTTACAGACGATGCGCGTTTTAATGCTGCCCCTGTTCTCTATGCAGACCTCCCTACTTTCCAAGAGGTCAAATTTGGTGAAGCAGCTGAACAAAATGAAGATCAGATTAACGGCATTGTTGTTCAGGATAAGTCCGTTTCAAACCTTACTCAAAATGAAGATCTAGAGGCAATTGAAATCCAAACTTTCATTGAAAACTTACCTGGGTATACAGCGCAAAAACTAACGTTAAACTTTATGATTTATTTCTTGTTTGCCATTTCGTCGATTATTGTGGCCATTTTCTTGTATGTGTTGACGGTACAAAAGATTAGTATGTTCGGAGTAATGAAAGCTCAAGGTATTTCTAGCTCATATTTATCCTGGTCTGTAGTGGCTCAAACCTTTATTTTATCTATCGTTGGGACTGCTCTAGGATTTGCCTTAACACTTCTTTCAGGAACCTTTTTACCAGCAGCCGTGCCTGTCTCTTTCGACCTTCTCGTGATGGTCATCTATGGAGTAATCTTAATGCTCGTTGCCACTGCTGGTGCGGTATTCTCAGTATTAACAATTGTGCGTATTGATCCATTGAAAGCGATAGGAGGATAAATGATGGCAGTATTAGAGTTACATGATGTAAAAAAGAGTTATGGTAGTGACCATAAAAAAGTAGATGCCTTAAAGGAAACGAATTTCTTAGCAGACCGGGGTGAACTAATCGCTATTATTGGTCCATCAGGTTCTGGTAAAAGTACCTTTTTAACCATTGTTGGAGGATTACTAACCCCTTCCTCTGGGGATGTCATCATTAATGGACAGAACCTTACAACATTAAGTGAAAAACAGCGCTCGCAAATTCGCCTGAAGGAGATTGGATTTGTGCTACAATCATCCAACTTAGTCCCCTTTCTGTCTGTAGCCAATCAAATGAAACTTTTGGATAAAGTGAAAAAAGGCAATATGTCAAAAAAAGACTGTGAAAAATTATATGAAGAATTAGACATTGCTGATTTGCTCACAAAATATCCATCCGACTTATCCGGAGGGCAACGCCAGCGGGTAGCTATTGCAAAGGCACTATATAGCAATCCATCTATTATATTGGCCGATGAACCAACAGCCTCTCTTGATTCAGACCGCGCCTATGAAGTGATGGAACTTTTAAAGAAAATTACGAAGCAGAAAAAAACAACAACCATTGTCGTGACCCATGATATTCGACTAGTGGACTATTGCGACAAAGTATACAGAATGACAGATGGTGTTCTTGCAGAAGAAGAAAAACATGAACAAAGCCCCCAATTGGCAGGAGCACATCATTAATACAAAATACTTCGTATTGCTATAAAACAAGCCCCGAGTAGTTTCGTAAGTTTTACTTACTTAAAACAACTCGGGGCTTTTTATTGATGTAATATACTCTTATCCTCTACACATCTTATGAAAAACTGAACACTAAATTACTATGCTTAACTTTATACATAGCTTGGTCTGCTTCTTTAATCATCTGGTCTAAATCTGCATTGGAAACATCATTTGTATACGACCATCCAATACTCCCAGAGACTGTAATTGTTTGCTCATTGAGGATGATTGGTTTTTCCAATTCCGATTGAATCCGTGCAGTGATATTTTCTAGTACTTGTTTATCAAGATTGGATAATAAAATGACAAATTCATCTCCACCTAATCGGCAAAGTAAATCTGTACCTCTCAGTACTCCATTTAATCTTGCAACAGTTATTTCCAACAATTGATCTCCTACATCATGTCCATAAGTATCATTCACCTTTTTAAAACCGTTCATATCAATGAATAATATTGCAAGAGAATGGACTTTAATCTCTTTTTGTAACTCAAATTTTTCCTTAAGTAATAGCCTATTTGCTGCACCGGTTAATGAATCATAGTACGCTAATTTTTGAAGTTTAGCGTTTGCTTTTCGTATCTTGTTAATAAATATTAATAAAAAGGTTGTTGTAAATATACCGAATAAAACGATATAAACAAAATCCACACTTTGAACATTCGGAAAAATCTCATAATGAAGATGAAAGAAACCATAATAAGTCAGCATAATTGAATAGATACCAGCTAGTATTACTATGATTGCATATTGATAGATAGCACTAAAAGGCAGACCTAACCACATAAAGAGAAAATTAACTAGACACGGACAATCTTTTATTAAGAAGTAAAAATAGATATATATACAACTGACCATTACAACCATCGTAAACTTTGGCTGTACTTTGCTGTAAATCAAGAGCGTTAAGATCATTCCAAATCCAATAAACAGATACACGGGAGGAAAGACACTTGCTAAACCTTCCACAATGATATTAATGATTACTTGTATAAAATAAAAAACACTAATTAATATGAATAATATTGAATTACGCCGATGGATTATTTCATCACTGTTCATAGCTAATCACCTATTCTTGTAAATATAGTGTAGTGTTTAATAGATATATTTCTAAATATAAAAATTTTATTTTCTACTAAATTATAACGCATTTAGCATCCATTTGCTTATGTAGTATGGAAAATTCCCTAAAAATGTAATTAATTTTTACTATTTACTAACCTTTTTTTAGAAATTTCCTCAGATGATATAGCATCCTACGTGTCTATGTAATATAAAACATAGCAATCGGTTTTACCAATCCTACCTTCTAGTGACTATTTCCAAAAGATTATTCACCCAACCAGTACATTTCACATAAATTAGGATGATTATTGGGAGCGGATTCTAAAATTTTTCGATGAAGGGACTAGGTAGTTATGGTTAACTTTCTTTTCTTTAGAGGCACTGTTACACAAATAACTGATTTTATGACACACCAAAATGGTGCGGATGCAGGTTGTACTAAATTGATGACTGTGGAAGATACACAAGGTAATATCGTAAACTTTGTCGTCTCCCCTAATACGTACTTTGTTTACGCTGAAATTGTGAATCCTGGTGATACAATTACAGGATACTATGATGGAGATGCACCAGTACCTTTAATATATCCTCCGCAATATCAGGCACTAATTATTGTGAAAGAAAACAACGTTGAAAATGTGAAAGTTGATTTTTTCAACAGCCAATTAGTTAGCCGAGATGGGCAATTAAGATTAAATCTAACTCCAAATACTCCGATTACGTTAAGAAATTGGCAGCCTTTTACTCAAAACCCCGCCAACCATAACCTCATTGTTATTTATGGTCCTACGACAAGAAGTATCCCTGCGCAAACCTCACCATACGAAGTCATTGTTTGGTGCTAATAAGGATTGCACGAAATACTTACTGTATTGAACTGCCCCTAAATTGTTAGACATCAAATCTAACGATTTAGGGGTGTTTTTTTAGAAAAAACAAGATTTATTTAACCATGGCAAAAAAGAGCCATCCAGAATGGATAGCTCAATAAAAAAATCTATATTGTCTTAGGCAACAATAGACACTCTAATTACTGAATTCACTATTCAATAGAATTAATAATTAACTACTTTAAAGAATTCTCAACAAGGAGTACTCATGAACATTTATCACATATGCAGATTGTAAAATATAACAATTAAAAGAAACCATGATTTCAACTTTTTTGCTTATTTTTTGAGTTAACCTTAGCCTATTTTAATACTTATTTTGAAATTCTCAATTTAAAATGCGCCATTAATTTTCTTTTATCCGATTTAATTCATCTAGCAATTTATCCTGATTAGCTTGGATTTTCTTTAACTCATTCATTTGTTCTTCTCGTTCAAGTTCTCTTACATATTCTTGGGCACATTCTTTTAATGACCCCGCTAAATTATTCCTTACGTAATACTCAAACTTATTTAATATTTCCATTTCCAAATAACTGGATCCAATATTCAGGGAAGTTAAAGACTGTTGCATTTCCTTTTTCTTTTGTGTTAACTCATTTATTTGATCTTTGTTTTCATCTAATTTAATTTTTGTAAGTTTCGCACTATAAATATACAGTATAACTACGAGTACAGCTAAATTGAATAGAAGGAAAGGTAATAAATTTCCTCTTACACTACCATCTGAAGTTATTCCAATATAAAGAATGCCTAATATTAAAAGAATTAATAAAGAATTCTTTGTTGTCCCAAAAACTGAGGCCGTATACTTAGATAATTTAGTTTCTATTCTTTTTATATCTCCAAGTAATTGTTTAGCTTGCTTCAATTCATCTAATACTTGTTGCTTTTCACTCATCCTTTTCGCCCCTAAATTTTAAAAATTTATTAAATTTATTTTATCCATAGCAAATAGTTCTAAACGGTTTTTTGTTAAAGATTTGATCATAATCCATTTTTGATTATGAACATAATTTACGGGTAAAACTATGCTTTAAACATAATCAAGAAGGATGGTGGACATGGGGCGAAAACCTAAAAATCAGCTTAATATCAAACAATCCAATATCTCCTCAAGAATTGTAACTGTTCTAGTATTATTTATATTAGGGGTAGCAATTGCAGAGGAAATTCACCCATTTCAAGATGAACTAACAACAACCATAGTGTTATTAAGTTTCTTTATAGTCATCAACATAGGGCTATTTAGATATATGGCCTTACATAAGGCTTTGCAACACACACATCGAATTAAATACTGGAAAGCAAAACAGAAGGCCACTCTTTATATATTTCTTTTTTTAACCGTTATAATGATTGGTGAAATTTTTCGATATGGAATGATTTTAGCCATACTGTTTTTATTTATTTTACTCTTAATTGGTATTCGTTCAGTGATAATTTGTTATAAGGACTCCAGTATGTCTCTTCCTTCTTTTCCATTTGAAAAGCACTCAAAACTACTCCAAATAAATATTGAAGACATAGATAAAATGGATGGTAAAGAATTTGAAGTATTCCTAGCAGAACTATATGATGCAATGGGTTATTATACGGAAGTTACTCCCCATACTGATTACGGTATCGATGTAATTGTTATAAAAGATAAAATAAAAGTAGGCATACAAGCTAAGTGTTACGGAGAAGGACGTACAGTTGGCGTTGATGCCGTAAATGAAGTTTGTGGCGGTGCTGGATATTGGAATGTTCAAAAGAAAATAATAATTACTAATCGTTTTTTTACTAAAAAGGCTTTAATTTCAGCTCAACATAATAATATTGAAATGATAGACCGCGATAACTTAAAGATTTTAATTAAGGAGTACCAACACAGCAGAGAGCAAAGAAGGCTTTTCAATTCTTTAATATTTTTTAATAAATTCAAGCATAACTGATATATGTCGTCCTGATCTTGGTTGTTTATGAAGAATAATCACTAAGTTTCCCCTACAAAATTAAAGTTCTACTCGGATATAATCCATTAAAACTAGGAAAAACTAATATAAAGAATAAGATAGGAATGAAGCATAATGGAAGAGCAATCGAATATAACGAAAGTTTTCTGTAAGAGTGAGTATGACACGTTAAAGCGAGTACTTCTTTGTCAGC
>DATMGC010000121.1:0-61125 GCA_035555915.1 Ureibacillus sp.
TTGTAATAGAATAGTGGTAAGTAAATAATTTCAAGCAATGATGAAAAAGAGTAGTATTATGAAGTGGCATAGAGAGCTAGCGGTTGGTGGAAGCTAGAGCATAACATAATACGAATGGGCTTTCTAGCTTCTAGTATTGAACCAATTAGTAGGTACTAGCGTGAAGTTACGTTAAAAACAGTTAAGTGGACTAAAGTATTATACTCTTTAGTCAATGAAGGTGGCACCACGGCTCTTCCGTCCTTTTGTGTGATGGAAGGGCCTTTTTATATTGTATAACTCTTAGTCCTTGTGAGTTAGATAAAAGCGTGCAAATGAGCTGAGTTGAGAATAGAAAGGAAGAGTAGAGATGACTGTTGAAGTGAAAGATTATGTAATTCATGAAATGCAAGGGGATATGATGACACCAATCTCCATTTTTGAAAGTTTAGCAGGAAGAAAGAAAGTTTTATTTGAATCATCTGCTAAACATGAAGAGAGTGGACGTTATTCGTTTATTGCCCTAAATCCAATTGCAGAATTAAAAGGATCCAAAGAAAATTACACTTATCAATTTAAAAATGATGAGCCACAACAAGAAGAGGGATCAGTGCTCGATAAGTTACGTAATCTAATGCCAATCCAAAATAAATCTTATCCATTTTCTTTTTTTGGTGGAGCGATTGGTTATTTTGGCTATGATACAGCTTTTTATAATGAGAAAATTGGCGAAGCACTTGAAGATGAACTTAATATGCCAGATGTACATGCATATTTTTATGATACGTTTATCGTTTTTGATCATCTAGCTCAAAAGGTATCTATTGTTACTGTTGATTTGTTCCAAAGTGGAAGAACAGAATCAGAGATGACAAATTGTGTGAAAGAAATTGTAGAAGAAATCAAACAAGGTTCTTTGTATACGGAAGAAAAGGCCATCTCTGTAAAGTTTGAACCGACAATTGAGAAAGCAGATTTTATCAATATGGTGGAACAGGCAAAGAGTTATATTGAAAGAGGAGATATTTTCCAAGTTGTCCTTTCACAAAGATTTAAAACAGATTACACTGGGAACCCATTTTCCTTATATCGTAAGTTACGTACATCAAATCCATCACCATATATGTTTTACCTTGAGTTTGACGATTACACAATATTGGGCACTTCACCAGAAAGTTTAGTAAAAGTGCTTGATCGAAAAGTAACGACAAATCCGATTGCGGGTACAAAACCAAGAGGAAAATCAAAAGAAGAAGATCTATTACTTGAACAAACATTAATTCAAGATGAAAAAGAAATTGCGGAGCACAGAATGTTGGTCGATCTAGGTCGGAACGATATTGGGCGCGTGAGTAAAATTGGGACTGTACAAGTGACGAAGTACATGAATATTGAGCGATATAAGCACGTAATGCATATTGTTTCGGAAGTAACAGGAGAGTTGAATGAGGATACACATGTATTGGATGTACTAACTTCTTGTTTACCAGCAGGAACTGTTTCGGGAGCACCGAAAATTAGAGCGATGCAAATTGTTAACGAATTAGAGCAAGTAAAAAGAGGGGTATATGCAGGGGCAATTGGGTATGTATCCGTAAATGGGAATATGGATTTGGCATTGGCAATTCGAACAATGATTGTAAAAGATAACAAGGCTTATGTACAGGCTGGAGCTGGTATTGTCTATGACTCCATTCCAGAATCTGAATACGAAGAGACAATCAATAAAGCCAAAGCTCTTTTGGAGGTGCACAGATGATTTTACTAATCGATAATTATGATTCATTCACATATAATTTATATCAACAAATTTCAAATTTGAATAAGACTGTGAAAGTAGTCCGAAACGATTCAATAACGATTGATGAGATTCGACTCTTAAAGCCTGAAGCGATTGTGTTATCACCAGGTCCGGGTACTCCAGCAGAGGCTGGCATTACAGTAGATATTGTAAAAGAATTATATAAAGAGTTTCCTATTTTAGGGATCTGTCTTGGTCATCAGTCAATTGGTGAAGCATTTGGTGGAGAGATCGTTCGAGCAAGAAATATTATGCATGGTAAACTATCGAAACTAGACTATCAACAAAAAGGATTATTTGAAGCGTTAGAAGGTGATATCGAAGTTATGCGTTATCATTCACTAATTATTGATCCTGCTACTTTGCCAAAAGAGTTAGAGGTTATTGCAAGTTCACTAGACGATAAAGAAATTATGGCCGTTCAGCACAAAGAATTTCCGATTTTTGGTTTGCAATTCCATCCAGAATCGATTGGAACTGAGACAGGAACGAAAATGATTGAATCCTTCTTAAAAATTATTGCTTTAATTAAAGTACAATAGATGGAAAAGTAAAAGGAGTAAGTACTTGGATAAATCAACTGATTATTTTTTAACCTTAACCGATGAACAAGTGAAAAATGAGATTCCGCTAATATTTCAACGATTAATGGAAGGGAAGATAGTGAAATCTCAGGAATTAGCAGGTATTCTGCTGAAATTTCCAAATGAAATCACAACGTACGTTTTTAGTATACTGGAATCTGAAACTTCCGATATTGAAATGAAGGCTTGGATTCTAGAGGAGATTGTCCCGAAACTACCATTTTTTGTGAAAATTGCATTGGAAGAACTATTACAGAAAATGGCTCAAACTCCAACTGATGAAGAACGTTCAAGTGGACTCGATAAGAAAGCAAATATTGTATTAAATAGTTTTATTTAATCTAGCAGAGCACACATTTCAAAAAATGTGTGCTTTTTTCGTCTAATCTATTTCCGCCTACGTCTAAAGGGTAGAAGGAAATAAAGGAGGGGATAATTTGCAAAGACAAATCAAAGAAATAATTGATCTATATGGAGATTACTTGTTGCGTATAGCTTATACATATGTCAAGGACAATAGAATTGCTGAAGAAATCCTTCAAGATGTAATTTTTACATATTACAGGAAACAGAAGGATTATAGAGGAGATGCATCTCTTAAAACGTTCTTAACTCGGATTACGATAAATCGTTGTTATGATTATCTAAGAAGCTGGAAAAGTAAAAGAGAAACTTTACTGGAAACAATCTTTGTTCATGAGAATACGAAAAGTATTGAGAGTAAATACATCGAAAAAGAAGAGAAAATGGAAATAACGAGAACTGTACTTACTTTAAAAGTTAAACTACGTGAAGTAATTCTACTGTATTACTATGCAGAGCATACCACTAAGGAAATTGCTGACCTTTTAGAACTTCCTGAATCTACTATTAAATCGAGGCTTCAGAAAGCAAGAAGTGTACTGAAAGAGAAGCTTGATCATATTGAATGGGAGGTGCTGAATGATGGAAGCGGAGAAACAATTTAAAAAAGAATGGAAAAATGAGCTTGAATCTAATATTTATTTAAATACAGAAATGAAAAGTGAGTTAGTAGAAAAAGTTGTATCTCATAAGTTTAAAGAGAAAAAACAAAGTAATTTGGTGTATCCGTTAGTATTTTCAATCTTTGTATTTGGTATTGCGTTCTTTCTATTAGTTACAATTCAAGATAACACTTTAGGAATATCTTCTTCGTCAAATACATCATTTTCAATAGAATATAATTTTAAGGAACTACTTGTATCAGAAAGGTTTTATTGGACATTAGGCGCGATTTTAATTGAAGGAACTTCAGTTTTTTTACTTTTTGCAGTGATAAAGAAAACGCTCAGATGGCAATCTAATACATTTATAAGTAAAATCAACAGTTTACTAGCTACTTGGCCACGTAATTTTGTTATTCAATCAATCATTTTTATTTTGATAGGTGGTGGGATAGCATTTATTTCATTAAACATAATAAAAATACTAGTCGTGTTCTTCGTAATGTTACTAAATTGCTTGTTGTTATTATGGTTCGTTCGAAAATTAAATAGATCAGCATGTCCTCATTGTGGAAAATCATTTACTCGAAAATACGTCTTCAAAATGACATGGGCACCTTATCGTTTAACATGTATCCGATGTGAAGAAAATATCTATCTAAGTGCTGACTCGAGGAAAAATTCAGTTCTCTTTATCTGGGTACCGCTAATTAGTCATTATCTTTTAGCGCTTTCCGGCATTCCAATTCAAATCATAGTCTTTTCATTTATCGTTGTAGGATTATTTTTCAATTTTTATATTGTTAATTTCACCAATCGTTTTTCGAATGAAGATGAACCTTTATGGTAATCTATGAATGTAAAAAGGACGCTACCCTGATGCGTCCTTTTCTTTCTTAATAATGATTAAAGATATTTTGCAATTTCGTTTTCGAACTTCGTTGGGTTATCGGTTGGGGCGAAGCGTTTTACAACATTGCCCTGACGATCTACTAAAAATTTAGTGAAATTCCATTTTACCCTTTTACCTAAAATACCTTTTGTTTCTTCAGTTAAATAGTTGAAAAGGGGATGGGCCATTTCTCCGTTTACTTTTACTAACTCGTGCATTGGGAAAGTAACACCATATGTGAGGCGGCAGGCTTCAGCCGCTTCATTTCCTGAACTTAATTCTTGTTTGAATTGATCTGAAGGGAATCCAAGTATTTCTAATCCCTGATCATGATATTTCTTATATAGCTCTTCTAGCTCATTAAATTGACCTGCTAGACCACATTTTGTTGCAGTGTTTACAATGAGTACTACTTTACCTTCGAATTTCTTTAGTGAATAAGGTACGCCGTTTTCATCTTTTACTTCAAAGTCATAAATATTCATTGTATCCCTCTTTCTTAAGTCAGATTTATGTCTTTTTCAGGCTTTCTTGCTCCTCGATTTAACAACACCAGTATAACAGTAAATATGAAGGCAGTAATCATAAAAGCACTGATAAATGCGATGACACCATTCCAACCCCATTTTGCCCAGAAGAGTCCACCAGTTGTTCCGCCAACACTTGAACCAAAATAATAAGCAAAAAGATAAAGAGATGAAGCTTGTGCTTTATCTTTCAAAGCTCGATAACTTACCCAACCACTTGCAATGGAGTGGGATCCGAAAAAACCAAAAGTAAATATGATAATACCAGCAATCTTAATAATGAGATTTTCTGGTAAAGTAAGTAAGGCACCAGTTAACATAATGAGAATACCTGGAGGCAGTACTTTTGAGCGTCCAAATTTATCGGATAGACTTCCAAACCATGTAGAACTAAATGTACCGACTAAATATACAATGAAAATCCATCCTACTACTGTGCTACTTAAATTATAGGGAGAGTCTAATAGCTTATAGCTAATATAGTTATAAAGCGTTACAAATCCACCCATTAATGTAAAGGAAATTCCAAATAGGCATAGTAAACCTGGATCTTTTAAATGATTAAATAAAGATCTGGATAATGAACGAAGCTCAAGCTTTCTTGGTGTGAAGTGCTTTGAGGCAGGAAGTGCCCACACGAAATAAAGGCATATTAGTAAACTTAGCAGTCCAGTAAAAACCATACCTATTTTCCAATTAAAGAAATCCGTCATAGTCCCCATGATGATTCTACCCGATAAACCACCAATAGAATTTCCACTAATATAGAGTCCCATAGCGATACCTAGACTTTTTGGATCCACTTCTTCTCCTAAATACGCCATGGCGATTGCGGGTACACCTGCAAAAACGAATCCTTGTAGCATCCGTAGGAGTAAAAGAGCTTCAAAGCTCGGGGCAAAAGCAAGTAGAACTGTTAGTATAGATGCAGCAAAAATTGAAATTGTCATTAACCGTTTTCGCCCCCACGCTTCCGAAAGAGAACCAAATAAGACTAATGTTACAGACAAAACCCCCGTAGATAAAGAGAGGGAAAGACTTGCAATGGCCGGGGAAACACCAAAGTGCTCCGAAAACTGTGGAAATAAAGGTTGTGTTATGTAAAGATTAGCAAAAGTGATAAAACCAGCGGCAAATAAAGCTAAATTTGCCAAAGTAAACTCTTTAGTTCCTTTTTGTAGATAATTCATTTTATACGCCTCTTTTAAAATGTTACATATTTTTGAACTTTTATTTATTATAATGAATAAAGGGATATAATGATAATTCATTGTATTTATGTGTCTTATAAATTTTAGTAATAAGGAGTCCATCGTATGGATTTTAATTCACTTCAATATTTTGTTTTAGTTGCAAAATATGAAAATATGTCGAGAGCAGCTGATATTCTACATATTACTCAACCGGCACTTAGTAAGTCTATCTCTTTATTGGAAGAAAACTTAGGAGTCTCCTTATTTGATCGAAATGGACGCTCAATAAAATTGAATCGTTATGGTCAATTTTTTTTAGAACGTGCAGAGTTGATGTTAAAAGAATATGAGATGGCAAAAGAAGATCTGTTAAATTTAGTTTCGCCAGGTCAGGGAGTAGTTTCCATTGGTTTTATGCATACGTTAGGACTTGAAGTGATCCCACAGTTAATGGCTGCGGTTCAAAAAGACTATCCAAAAATGAAAATTCATTTGACTCAGAGTAATTCAAGTTCTATTTTAAATAAACTTGAAATTGGAGAACTTGATTTATGCTTAATATCTTCATTAGATACCAATAAAGATTTAGTTTGGGAAAAACTTTGGGAGGAAGAACTCTTTCTGATTGTACCTGAAAATCATCGGTTATCGAATCGAAAAGAAGTAACCGTAAAAGATTTTGCAAACGAACCATTTATCTCAATCAAAAAAGGCAATACATTAAGAAAATCTGTGGATGATTTATTTAATCAAGAAGGATTTCATCTCAATGTTGCGTTTGAAGGGGAAGAAGTACATACAATTACTGGTTTAGTTGAAAGTGGATTGGGAGTATCGTTGATCCCAAATATTAAAGGACTTGAACAATATAACATTCAATTATTAAAAGTAAATGCTCCAAATTGTCGACGTGAAGTCGGGTTAGCATATATCAATAAGCATTTCAAAAGCGCAGCAACAAAGTTACTAGCTGACTATATCCGGAATTACTTTAGAAATTAAAAGGGTGAAAGTAAGTTAAGCATACTCGGACATAATATAAATAAAATTTAAAAGCGAAATTGCGTAACGCAATTTCGCTTTTATGTATGATCTAATCGTTTTTTGTTTTGCCCGTAATGATATTTGCGATTTCTTCAATAGTCATAGAAGAATTCAAATTGTACTGTCCTTTTTGAAGAGATGTAGCATATTCTGGTTGAGCTAAAAATAATTCCATTTCAATACTATTTTTAATGATGTTCATATCTTTTAATTTTTGAGCAACCTCTGCGGGAGTTAATCCGCCATATATATATAGGGTATCCGATACAGTATCTTCTGAGGTGGTATCATCCTCGCCGGATTTTGATGGCACATTTTCCGAAGCAGTATTATCTACTGTAGATTCTGTTGATAATTGAACGTCTTCTTCAGTTTTTTCCAGTGAAGCCACTTGTTTCTTGGCTTCATCTAACTGTTGTTCCAGGTGAGCAATTTGGGTTTTATATTGTTTTTCATTCACCGTGTCTTGCGACATTATAAATGAAAGATTCATTTTTTCGGAAAATGTAAGAAGTAATCCTATTAGAAAGCAAGCAATTCCAAATGCACGTAAGGACGATTTTTTCATCGGTTGCCTCCATTTTTTAAAATGGAAAGTATTTGTTCTTTGGATAATGTAGACATCTTACTAATTTCGTTAATAGGATAACCTTGCTTATTTAATTGGATCACTTGACTAACTAGAATTTCGTTAATGGCTTGATTACTTTTAGTAGAAGTAACCTGATTGGTTTGTTGTCCTAGAGTATTAGCTACCTTTGGATTTTTTATGGAACCGGTGAACTTAACATTCATGTTCGGTTCAAGTAGTAACTCTTCTTCTATTATTTTTAAACGCTTTTTTAAAGTATTCGTTTCCTGATAAATACTAATGGACAAGTCTTCTAGATTTTGCTCTAATTTCTTTGAAGTATCCTTTAAGAAAAATGAAACAATAATACAGAGAATACCGATGATCATCAAAATTATTGAAAGTTCCACTTTTGTTCCCCCGTTGATATGGCATTTTAAGTTATTTTAACATAATGAAACTTAATAATAAATGATGCTAGATTTTTTTTCAGTTTGTGTTATAATGATTTAGTCGTATAAATCATGCTCAGATGTAATACAAGTCTTGATATAGAGTGGGAGGGTTAATAATGCGCGTAAACATTACTTTAGCTTGCACAGATTGTGGCGAACGTAACTACATTTCTAAAAAGAACAAACGTAACAATCCAGAGCGTCTTGAACTTAAAAAATATTGCTCTCGCGAGAAGAAATACACTCTTCACCGTGAAACTAAGTAAGCATTATTGCCAAAACCACTTGTGGTTTTGGCTTTTTAATTATAGTCCAAGTAACTTTTAGGGAATGATTCTAATTGGATAAAAAATTCATCAGAAATCAAGTAAGACAGTCATTACAAAAAATAGATTCTGAACAATACAAATTATCTTCTCTTCTTATTAAAGAGCGTTTACTAAGAGAGCCTTCTATACTAAAAGGAAATACGATTGCTATCACGATATCGAACAAACGAGAAGTTGATACAAAAGAAATTATTGAATCACTTTGGGGACTAAAGAAAAAAGTAGTAGTACCAAAGTGCGAACCTGTTGATCGTTCAATGAATTTCTATGAGATTGAGAATTTTCATCAACTTGAAAACGTATATATGGATTTACAAGAACCAAAGCCAGAAAGTTCTCAGCTCGTAAAAGCTAGTCAAATCGATTGTATCATCGTGCCAGGAATCGTGTTTGATAACAAAGGATATCGCGTTGGATATGGTGGAGGCTATTACGATAGGTATTTAACACAATTTAACGGAATAATGATTTCCTTAGCATTTGATATACAACTAGTTATGGATGTTCCAAAAGAAAATTATGATATACCTGTTGATCTAATACTTACCGAAACAAAGCGGATCGATTGTGCGAAAAATCGAGAGGAGTCTAATATATGAAATCGATGAAAGATGTCTATGATTTATTAAAAAGATATGGAATTTTTATTTATACTGGTGATCGTCAAGGAGATCTTCTATTAATGGAAGATGAAATCCGAGATCTGTATAAATCAAAAGTGCTTGATCCTAAAGAATTTCAGTCCGCTATGATACTATTACGTCATGAAGCTTCTAGAATCGTAACTGATGAAAAAAACATTCAATAGTAATAGGAAATCACTGAAATGTTGATTTTATTTAATTAAAAATTCATTTTCGTGTTTGAAATAAGAGTTTTATGTTAATAAATGTTAAATATATGTTGAATAATCTAACAGTGGATTTTTTCCACTGTTTTCATTTGGAAACTTTTTAGGAAGTAAAAACGTAAATGATTTTAGAATGATTCATTTTAGGTGTAATATTCTGTCGATGGGTTTTTCCTTGGGAAGTATTGCTAATTAAAGTAAAAAAGTTTAAGATAAATTTTGTTTATTATTATCTTTTATAAGTTATCCTGAATTTCATTTCAAATTAGAGATGCATTTTAGTTATATTAAATTTCTTGAAAGGATGTTTTGGAATGAAGCCAGCTAAATGGCCTAAACATTCGATATTAGCGATTGCAATACTAGCTACTTGGATTAAAACAGTAATTGTATATCATACAAGTTTTGAACTTGACGTTGAAAATGTACTGCAAGAGTTTATCCTAATTATTAACCCATTAAGTTTTATTTTATTTGCTTACGGTATATCTTTATTCTTCAAAACAACTAAGAGACGAAATCGTTATTTGGTAACAATGAGTATCCTGTTAGCAATTGTATTATTTGCAAACGTCGGTTTCTATCGATTCTATAATGACTTTATAACGTTTGCAGTTTTATTCCAAACGAGTAATTTCGGTGATTTAGGTAATTCAATTGCAGATATCATCAGTCTCACTGACATTCTTTACTTTGCAGATGTAATTTTATTATTGTTAGCAATTAAATTTATCCCAACAACTCAAGGCACTACACCAATTAAAATAGAAATTCGCCGTGCTTACTTTGTTATATCTATGGCCATTGTGTTCTTAAATTTAGGTTTAGCTGAAGTGGAGCGACCTCAGCTTTTAACACGAGCTTTTGATCGGGAGTTGCTTGTTAAGAATATTGGTACGTATAACTATCACTTGTATGATATCTATGTTCAAACAAAATCGAGTGCTCAACGTGCTATGGCAGACGGTAGCGAATTAGTTGAAGTCAATAACTATGTTCAAGCAAATCAAGCAGCAGTAAATGGAAACATGTTTGGTAAATATAAAGATCGTAACTTAATCGTTATTTCATTAGAATCGTTACAAAGTTTTGTTATTAATAATGAAATGAACGGGGAAGTCGTTACACCCTTCTTAAATTCATTAACAAATGACAAAGATACTTATTATTTTAGTGATTTTTATCACCAAACCGGACTTGGTAAAACAAGTGATTCTGAATTTATCCTTGAGAATTCATTATTTGGATTAGGTCGTGGGGCTGTTTTCTTTACTCATGGTCGTAATACGTATAATACGATGGCGGAAAAGTTGGGTGAAAATGGTTATTTCACTAATGTAATGCACTCAAATAACTCGTCGTTTTGGAATCGAAATGAGATTTATCAATCCTTTAATATTGATAAATTCTATGATATTGAATCCTATGAAGTTACAGATGAGAATTCTGTAAACTGGGGACTAAAAGATACCCCATTTTTTGAACAGTCAGTAGACTTAATGAAGCAAATGGAGCAACCATTCTACTCTAGAATGATTACTTTAACAAATCACTTCCCATTCACGTTAGAAGAAGAAGATCAGATGATACCTGAGTATAATTCGAATTCTGGTACATTAAATCGCTATTTCCAAACAGTTCGTTATTTGGACGAATCGGTTAAAGTATTCTTTGATAAATTAAAAGAATCCGGTTTATATGATAACTCAATAATTGTTATGTATGGTGACCATTATGGTATTTCAGAGAATCATAATAAGGCAATGGCCATGTACTTAGGAAAAGATGAGATTACAGCTTATGATAGTGCATTACTTCAATCTGTACCTTTATTTATCCATGTTCCAGGATCTGGAGATGGGAAAGTGATGGATGAAGTTTCAGGCCAAATGGATCTACGTCCAACAATATTACATTTATTGGGTATTAGAACGGATAATGATATGCAATTAGGGGCGGATCTTTTCTCTAAAGAACATGAGAATTTCGTAATTTTCCGAGATGGACGATTTGTAACAGATGATTTAGTGTACGCAGGTGAGGTATGTTACAATCGGGATAATGGTGAGGAAATAGGAATCGAAGCATGTCAACCTTACATTGAACGGGCATCTACACAGCTAGAATATTCAGATGAAATTATCAACGGAGATTTGTTGCGATTTTATGATGAACAAACGGGTAATCTAATACAGAATGCCGTTAATAAAGGAAAGTGAAGTAAAGTAAAGGGGATATTTCGGTGAAATATCCCTTTTACTATATCTAAGGAAAAAAACAGAAAAAACGAGGTATCATGAACTGATACCTCGTTTTTCTTAGTGTAATTTTGGTGGGTAGCCTTGATTTAAAACTGTCATAACTACAAACCAACCAAAAATAGCTGCAGTAGCAACACTAAAAATTAAAGCTAGAATATTCTTTTGTTTGATTGCCTGAAAGAAATTTACTACTGCGAAAATTGCGACTAAAGCGAAAATAACCATTAATAAGTTCATTAAAAAGACACTCCTTTCGACAGCAGTGAATGCATGTCGATAAACAATATTCCTTCTTTATTGTAAATCACCTTCCAGTGTTTGTCGAGCAGAAAAACGTGTTTGTCCTTATTTACTGTAAATTTCTGCTCACCCATGTATAATAGTCGAGAGGTGATTCCAATGTTAAATGTTAAAGCATATAGTCTAGGACCTGTGCAAACAAACTGTTATATCATTAGTAATAAGCAAAAAGACTGCATAATATTCGACCCTGGTGAAGAATCTTCAAAAATTATGAAGGTAATTCGTTCAAATCAGTTAAATCCAAAGGCAATTTTCTTAACACATGCTCATTTTGACCATATTGGGGCAGTAGATGAATTGAGAGATGAATTCCATCTTCCACTATATATTCATGAAAAAGAAGTGAGTTGGCTTGGGGATCCAATGAAAAATGGTTCCGGGAAGTATGCTGAACTTCCAAATTATATTGTCCAAAAACCTCAGAAAGAGCATATTATTTCTAAAGAGCAATCCTTTAACATAGCGGGTTTTCAATTTAAAGCCGTTTTTACTCCAGGTCATTCACCAGGTAGTATATCGTATATTTTTGAAGAAGATGGGTTTGCGATTGTAGGGGATACATTATTTGAGGGAAGTATTGGTAGAACAGATTTAATTGGCGGTTCTATGGAAGTACTTCTTCAGTCAATTCATGAGAAACTGTTAGTACTACCTGATGACACGATTATTTATCCTGGACATGGCAGCTACACAACGCCAGCACAAGAGATGGATTCAAATCCTTTTTTAAATGGGTTTTAATCATAATTAGACGACTCCAGTTAATGTGGGTCGTTTTTTTAATACGCTGTTTTCGTATATTCGTAAACTTTGTTGTTTTTATTTAAAATGCATTTGACTTAAATTGTGTCTTAAAAGCTTTATTCTAATATTGATTCTAATAAAGTTTTACTTTGTGAGTGGGCTTAAGCGCACAAGCCGCAGAGCCAACTTGTAGTTGTCTCTACGACTTGCCTTTGCGCTTTGTGCAAGAGCCCACTCACGAGTACTAGCTTCTGGAAGCTTCTAATTATAGTGCGCAGCACAGGCAAGGCTGCGTGTTCTTATTAAATTGTTGCTTTCTGGAATTTTAAAATTAATATTTACGCTTTAATAAAAAATAGTTAATTATGAATACATTCTTTTAGCAACAATCTTTTAGAAAACAGCCTTTTAATAAGAATAAAAAACATCGACTGAATAAACAGTCGATGTGATTTATCAGTGACCAGCACCTGGTACATGAATAAACGTAGAATAATACGTAAATCCAGCGAAGAATATTGTTAAATAAGCTCCGAAAATGTACATGTACATGCGTTCTGTAAGGTTTAAAAAGCCTAACAATAAGAATAAAATAGTATTACCAACGAATAATAGCGAAACCTCGTACATATCACCAAGGTAGAACATAACAGCGAAAATACCAGTCCAGAAAGCCATAACTTTATACATGTTACTCATGAAGTATCCCTCCTTTTGCCATATGACAGAATAATCTCATCCTTTATTATAAATGATTGGAAACTATAATGTAAACTGTCACTTACATTTTGTTTGAGCGATAGGGTAGAAAATGCTAGAGGTAATCCTTAGCAATTTCTATTTTATAATTACAATATGTACAATCATGAATCATACTTTCTACTTGGATAAACTCATTTTGGGTAAATAGGGCATCTATTTGACCTTTCAAAAAGGATTCATGTAATGTGCATATAATCTCATTATCTGTAGATAATTGATTTTTAAACGGACAATTATAAATTGAGAAAATTATTTTTTTCCCCTCATTGATTTCTTCAATTTGTTGAATATAACCAATCATCGAAGCTGCAGCTGTTATACTGTTTAACTTTTCGTTGAAGGTTAGTTCCTTTCTACTCGCTACAAGCTTTTGCATCTGTTCAAATCCATCATTATAGCTTATTTTTTGGGCTGTATGAAGCGCATCTGGACCAATCTCTTCGATTAGTTGTAATGCCCAATTAATCAATCGACTTTGCTCTTTTTTAGGAAAGCTTAATTCAATTCCTTCTTCAGTTGCTTTGTATTCTCTCCCTGGTCGACCACCTTTACCAGATTTAACGAACACAGCGGAAATAATATTGATTTCGGAAAGCTTCGTTAAGTGAAGTCTAGCAACATTGGGATGAATGCCAAATTGCTCTGCAATTGCTTGAACTGTAAATGACTTTTTCTGTTGAAGCATGTATTCATATATTTGATAACGTGTTTCATCTGCTAGGGTACTTGTAATTTTCAAGGGATGAATCATGTAATCACCTCTTTTGTTATTTGTTATATTCTAACTTTTTTAATATAGAATTTATATAGAACATAATAAGCAATTATTACGATTAATGAATAAAATCTTGTCCTTAATAAGCATTTTAATATAATACTTGCAAAAGATAAATTTCTATTTTGTTTAAAGTGCTCAAATATTAAACTTAGTGAAAAGGGTTTTCTATTTAAGACTCACAAGATATACTGTCATTAAATAATTTGCGGTCAAACATAATCATGTATCGAGGAGGTGTAGATTTTGGAAATCGAATCGGTGGTAGAAAATAAAAGTATGCAATTACTGCTCAAAGCACTGCACTTTGGTGCTTCAGATGTTCATCTTGTTCCTCAGCAAGATAAATATACAATTCATTTTAGAAAATACGGTAAATTATTCCCTAGTAGTCATATCCCCATTGAATTAGGGGATAGAATTATCTCCTTTTTTAAATTTTTATCATCTCTTGATATAAGTGAAAGGAGAAAGCCTCAGAGTGGGGCATTCCAGAAAGAATTTTTAAATCAACTATATGCTTTTCGTGTCTCCACTTTACCCTCTATTTTTTTAAGAGAGAGCGTAGTTATTCGAATATTAGCTCAAAACGCTCGTCTTCCAATCTCTTCTATCTCATTAAATCCAAACTCAGCAGAAAAATTAATTCAGCTTGTGTCAAGCGGTCAAGGATTATTATTATTTTGTGGGGCTACTGGATCCGGAAAAACAACTTCATTGTACTCCTTAGTTAATTATGTAAGTGAAATGTTAGCGCGTCATGTCATTTCGCTTGAAGATCCAGTTGAGAGTAACCAATCCAATTTGCTACAGATTCAAGTAAACGAAAGAGCAGGTGTCACTTATGCAACGGGTTTAAAAGCTATATTACGACACTCACCGGACGTAATCATGATTGGTGAAATAAGAGAATCTGAAACAGCAAAAATCGCGATTGAAGCAGCACTTTCTGGTCATTTAGTCTTGTCAACAATTCATGCAAAGGATACAGTGAATTGTATTTACCGTCTTCTGGATTTTGATATTTCGTTAGATGAAATTAGACAGGCCTTAATTGGTATTGTTGCTCAATGTTTAGTTCAAGTAGGTGAAGAAAGAAAGGCTTTATATGAGATTTTAAGTGATGTAAACCTTAACGAAGCCATTGTGGCGACAATGCGAAGGGAACAGTATTTGTTGCCCCATTCTGAAAGGTTAACAAGTCAGTTAGCTTCCTTTGAGGTGAGGAAAAGAAATGCATCAACTACATTTTAAGATAAAAAAGTCCTTGAAACTTACAAATAAAAATATGAAAGTGCGGCAGTTACCGTCTTTTCTTTTTCGATTGAGTACTTTGTTAAAGGAGGGATACACTTTCGCGGATTCAATCGAAATGTTGTTACCCTATCATGTAGATGATCCATATTATTGGAGAAGTAAGATTAAGGAACAACTAAGGAGTGGAGAAGGTGCGATTGACATTTTACAGTCTTTTTCAATTCCTAAGCAATTTTTAATAGCTATTCAGATATCGGAGGAAAGCGGGAAGCTTGCGCAAAGTTTAGAAAGTATTTCTCATCAACTAGAATTTAACGATAAAATGCGAAAGAAAATGATCAGTTTACTTAGCTACCCAATATTATTAAGTATATTTTTGATGAGTATCTTTCTTGCATTTAGAACATACTTTTTGCCCAATATTACGCAAATACTAACCACCCGAACAAATGCTAATGGTAGTACAAGTCTTTTTATTTCATCGATTTTTCTTCGACTACCTGATTTTCTTTTCATTTCATTCATCTCTTTTATTTTCCTCGTTATTACCAGCTATCTGTACATTAAAAGACAAGATGTGCAAACACAACTACAGATATACCAAAAACTTCCAGTAATAAATTATTTCTATCAGTTGCTTATCACCAACCAATTGGCAAAATCGATAGGGGATTTATTAATAGGTGGCTTTTCACTTCAACAAGCATTAACCATTTTACAAAACCAACAAATGAATAAAACATTAGCCTTTTTGTCTAAAAAAATTGAGGAAGAAGTAATCTTTGGTGAGTCGCTTTCAAGTGCTGTTTTTAAATTAGGCTGGTTCTCTTCCAAATTTGATGAGTTTATTAAGCATGGAGAAAAAAGTGGATACTTAGGTAGACAATTACTCATATACAGTGAACTATTAGAAGAAAAACTCCATTCATACATGAAAAGAGGGGTATCCATTATTCAACCACTCTTTTTTATCATCATAGCCCTCAGTATTATCGCCGCATATTTAAGTATTCTACTTCCTATGTACGAGATGATCGAAATAATTTAATAGGAGCGTGTATCTAGTGAGAAAAAATAATGAAAAGGGATTTACTCTAATCGAAATGTTAATTGTATTGTTAATTATATCAGTGCTTATTCTGGTGACTATACCGAACGTAACAAAACACTTTGCCACAATTGATGATAAAGGTTGTGAGGCATATTTGAAAATGGTTCAAGGAGAAGTGGAGGCATATAAGCTTGATCATCAGTCGTTACCAACAATTAGCCAGTTACAATCAGAAGGCTATTTAAACAACAAGGAAGCGGTTGGATGTCCAAATGGTGACACTATTGAAATCCAAAGTGATGGTAGTGTTGTTGCAGTCACAAAGGACAGTCCTAAGGAATCAAGTGAGAATTGATGTGGGTATAAGTTATGTAAAGAATAGGAATGGCTTTACATTGATTGAGATGCTCCTTGTATTGTTTATGGTCCTCTTAACAAGTTCAATAGTTTTTCAGCTGTCACTGAAAGTATCAGAAAAGAGGATAGTAGATCAGTTTTTTCAACAACTAATTTTGGACATACAAGAAATGCAAGCACTTGCTATTGAAAAAGAACAAACAGTAAATTTTCAATTCTATAATTCTAATCGCTATGTAGCGTATCAGGGTTTAAATAGTAATCTCCTATTAGATAAGGATTTCCCCAAAAATATTAATTTTAATATTTATAGTAATTTGAAACGATTTAGAATCAATCCCAGTGGGGATGTAGCAGACTTTGGAACGCTTCAATTTGATACTCCTTTTGGTCAAGTTGATTTAATAATTTATATTAAAGAAGGACGGATTAGGTTAGTTGAATACTAAGGGAATAGCATTGGTTGAGACGTTACTAACGGTTGCTATTGTATTTATGATTTCGGGTACATTGATTCCCTTCACCTATCAATTGAAGTCTAGCATGTATAATCAAAAACTTGAGCTACATGCTTCAGAAACGGCTTTAGAAGCCGCAAAAATGATAAAAACACAATCTATTTATAGTGGTTTACTTTCGATTGAGGATCACGATTATCAATGGAACTATGACGGTTATCAAATTTGTGTACAATATCATGACTTAAATGGAGAACGAGTAAAATGTATCAGTCGAGACGGAGGATAGTTCGGAATAGTAAGGGCTATACACTTATAGAAGCACTTTTTTCCTTTACGGTATTTATTCTTCTTTCTCATATATTAGTGTTTGTATACTCTTGGATTCAACATCTGAATACATCATTTTTTACGAATGAACAGGTTGCGTGGGAATTATTTGTTCAAGATGTACAACAAACACTAATAAATGTTGAGAAAATCAGCTTAACAAGCGATTCAAGAACAATTGAAGTAACTTATCAAAACTCGGAAGAAACACGCAAAATCAACAGAAGCAATGATACCCTTCGTCTAATCACTAGTAATCAAGGAAATATTCCGTTATTAATCGGTGTGAAAAATGTTTGGTTTGAGTGGAGTGACTACATTCTTACCATCACTGTAGAATTTCAAAATGGATTAGAAAAGGAGAGGAGGTTTTTTGTTCAAACAGGTACGTAATGAAAGAGGAGAATCATTTGCGCTTGCTATTATGTTGCTATTTGTAACTACTTCTTTTATATCCTTTTACTGTCTATCATATGAATCGCAAATAAAAGTATATAATTCATTGGAATTCGCCAATGTTCGTGCTACGATAAACCTACTAGAGGAAATTGGTAGTAAGTAGTAGATAGATTTTGGAAGGTCAAAGAAGGTGATAGCATGCGCAAAATATACTTAGTAGGCTTCATGGGATGTGGTAAGAGCGCTATCGGACGAAGATTAAGTTATTTTTTAAGAATGCCGTATTACGACATGGATCATGAGATTGTTCGTCAACAAGGGATGTCCATACCAGAAATATTTGAAAAGTATGGGGAAGCTCATTTTAGATCATTAGAGACGGAATTTCTTCTTAATTTCCGAGACGAAGCATGTATTATTGCAACTGGTGGCGGAGTTGCAATGAATGAAGAAAATCGTAGAATTATGCGCCGTTCAGGATTGGTCTTTTTTTTAGATGCAACTTTTGAAGATATTTATGTACGCATCAAAAATGATAAGAATCGACCAATCGTTCAACGCTCTACGAAACATGAGTTAGAGCAGTTGTATATAACAAGAAGAAGATTCTATAGAGCTGCAGGTCATATCCGAGTTTTAACAGAAGCACGTACACTTCGGCAAATAGTTGAATATATTGGGTTCCAAGTAAATCGTTTAAAAGGCGAATGATATTTATAAGGAGTTATAAAATGTTCGTCTTTAAACTAAATTTAAAAAAGATTGCCTTAGTATAGTGACTAATGTTAGGATATAGCCATAAGAGGTTGTATTTAGTACATTGAATTAAGAATATAGCGCGGATGATTGTACGGGGAGAGAACGTGAAAAGCGTCGCCGAAGGAGCAAGTAGTGTAGAACTATGAATCTCTCAGGCAAAAAGACTCGTACAGGACGCATCTCTGGAGAGTGCTATTTTGTTTTCTTTGAAATAGCCACCAAAGGGGAAAGCCGATTTTATTTTAATTCGTAAGCAACTAAATTCAATTGGTGTAACTTTCAGGTGCAAGGACAGGGGATTCCTCAAATTATTAGAGGATTCGTCTGTCCTTTTTTGCGCATTTAAAAGTTTGAATTTTAAATCTATTCTTAAGAATTGAAATGAATTAGCCAGTTGAATTGCGTTTCGATTTTGATTGAAGTGCAAATATACGGAATTTTTAGGGGGACTGAAGATGGGGAATGAATTAAAACGTACACCTTTATTTGATGAATATGCAAAATATGGTGCGAAAACCATTGATTTTGGAGGGTGGGATTTACCTGTCCAATTCACTTCCATTAAAGAGGAACATGATGCTGTTCGTCATCGAGCAGGTCTTTTCGATGTATCTCATATGGGAGAGATAATCGTAGAAGGGCCAGATGCACTACAGTACTTGCAATATTTATTATCGAATGATATTTCAAAAATTGAAATCGGTGGTGCTCAATACAATGCTATGTGCTACGAGAATGGTGGAGTCGTTGATGATTTACTAGTTTATCGACTAGAAGATAACCGATATCTATTATGCGTAAATGCAGCAAATATTGAAAAAGATTTTGAATGGATGAAAGCACACTTACTAGGCGATGTCCAAGTAACCAACAAATCTGAAGAATATGCACAAATAGCCCTCCAGGGTCCTCTTTCTGAAGAAGTACTTCAAACTTTAACAGCTGTAAATTTAAAGTCTTTGAAATATTTTAATTTTATAAATAACGCACAGGTTGCTGGTCATACTGTTCTTCTTTCACGTACGGGTTATACAGGGGAAGATGGTTTTGAAATTTACGGTGAGCCACAAGCAATTGTTGATCTTTGGAATCGAATTCTAGAAGCGGGTAAAGACAAGGGCGTTGTTCCGGCAGGACTAGGAGCACGTGATACCTTACGTTTTGAATCATGCTTACCACTTTATGGGCAAGAGCTAGCAAAAGAAATTTCCCCTCTAGAAGCAGGTATTGGTTTTGCTGTAAAACTGCAAAAAGAGAGTGACTTTATTGGGAAAAAAGCGCTAATTGCCCAAAAGGAAAATGGTCTACCTCGAAAACTAATTGGTGTTGAAATGATTGATAAAGGGATTCCTCGTCATGGATATAAAGTATTTAAAGATGGTGTTGAAGTCGGAGAAATCACAACCGGCACTCAATCTCCTCTTACAAAAAGAAATATTGGTTTAGCATTAATTGATGCAAAATTTGCTCAATTAGATACAGAGCTTGAAATTGAGATTCGTAACAAAAAATTAAAGGTAAAAACTTGCGCAACTCCATTTTACAAACGCTCAAAATAATTAGAGAAAGAAGGCTTAATTGAATGGTACATCGTTATCTTCCTATGACGGAACAAGACAAAAAAGATATGCTTGCTACAATTGGTGTTGAAAGTGTGAACGAATTATTTTCTGATATTCCAGAAAGTGTTCGATTTCAGGGGCTTTATAACATTAAAGAAGCAAAATCTGAATCTGCACTATTAAAAGAATTAAAACAACTAGCAGCAAAAAATAAAGATACAGAAACTAATGTCTCTTTCCTTGGTGCTGGTATTTATAATCACTATAAACCAGTAATTGTAGATCATGTTATTTCACGTTCCGAGTTTTATACAGCATATACTCCATATCAACCAGAAATTTCTCAAGGTGAATTACAGGCCATTTTTGAATTCCAAACAATGATCGCAGAACTAACTGGTATGGATTTAGCAAACTCATCTATGTATGATGGTGGGACTTCTTTAGCTGAAGCTGGAATGCTTGCTGCAGGTCATACTAGAAGAAAAAAATTATTAGTATCGGATGCTATTCATTCAGAGTATCGTGATGTAGTTGCTACTTATGCATATGGCCAATCGATTGAAATTGTCAATATACCTACTAAAAATGGTGTTACAGATATCGATCAATTAAAAGAATTAATTGATGATAATACAGCAGCAGTTATGGTGCAATATCCGAACTTCTTTGGTCAAATCGAGGATCTGCAAGTAATTGGAGATATCGCACATGAGGCGAAAGGTTTGTTTATTGTTTCAGCCAATCCGTTAGCATTAGGTATTTTAACACCACCTGGTAAATTAGGTGCAGATATTACAGTAGGAGATGCACAAGTTTTCGGTATTCCAGAAAGCTTTGGTGGTCCGTATTGTGGTTATTTTGCAACAACAACTAAATTAATGCGTAAAGTACCTGGACGCTTAGTAGGGGAAACAGTTGACCAAGAAGGGCGTCGAGGCTATGTATTAACTTTACAAGCACGTGAACAGCATATCCGAAGAGAAAAAGCGACTTCTAATATCTGTTCAAACCAAGCCCTATTAGCACTTGCAGCTTCAGTTGCAATAACTGCTCTTGGGAAAAAGGGTGTTCAAGACATGGCGAAACAAAACATTGTAAAAACACGCTATGCAAAAAATGCATTTGAAGCTGCAGGATTTACAGTACCATTCCAAGGTGCACACTTTAATGAAATCGTTGTAAATACGAACAAAGCTGTAAATGAAATAAATAAACAGTTAATCCAAGATGGTATTATTGGTGGTTTTGATCTAGGAACTGTCTATCCTGAATTACAAAACCATGTATTAATCGCTGTTACTGAATTACGTACAAAAGAAGAAATCGACGCATTAGTTGAGAAAATGGGGGCTTACAATGCATAACGAAAATCAATCACTCATTTTTGAATTATCTAAAGAAGGACGTGTAGGCTATAGCCTACCAGCATTAGATGTACCGGATTTTGATTTATCGGAATTATTACCAGAAGGATTTGTTCGACAAGAAGCTGCCGAGCTACCAGAAGTGGCAGAACTAGATATTATGCGTCATTATACGGCGCTCTCTCGTCGTAATCATGGTGTGGATTCAGGATTCTACCCATTAGGATCATGTACGATGAAATACAATCCTAAAATTAATGAAACGGTCGCTAGATTATCTGGATTTGCCAATATCCATCCACTTCAAGATGAGACAACTGTTCAAGGTGCAATGGAGTTACTGTATGATCTTCAAACTTCTTTAGTGGAAATAACTGGAATGGATGAAGTCACATTACAGCCAGCAGCAGGTGCGCATGGAGAATGGACAGCATTAATGATGATTCGTGCTTTCCACGAAGCGAATGGAGAAGGACATCGTAATAAAGTTATCGTACCAGACTCAGCTCATGGTACGAACCCAGCTTCAGCATCTGTTGCCGGTTTTGAAACAATTACCGTTAAATCTAATGAAGAGGGTTTAGTAGATTTAGAGGATTTACGTCGTGTTGTTGGTGAAGATACTGCCGCGCTAATGTTAACAAATCCAAACACACTAGGTTTGTTTGAGGAAAACATTTTAGAAATGGCAGAAATTATTCATGGTGTTGGAGGAAAAGTGTACTATGATGGTGCGAACTTAAATGCTGTTATGAGTAAAGCACGTCCAGGGGATATGGGCTTTGACTGTGTCCACTTAAATCTTCACAAAACATTTACTGGTCCTCATGGTGGTGGTGGTCCTGGTTCAGGTCCTGTAGGTGTGAAAGCAGACTTAATTCCATTTTTACCAAAACCGGTTTTAGTGAAGAAAGAGGATGGCTCATTCCATTTTGATTATAATCGACCTCAATCTATTGGTCGCGTAAAACCTTATTACGGTAACTTTGGTATTAATGTTCGTGCCTATACTTATATCCGTACGATGGGTCCACAAGGCTTAAAAGAAGTAACTGAATATGCTGTATTAAATGCAAATTATATGATGCGCCGTCTTGAGCAATATTTCGACTTACCATATAACCGTCATTGTAAGCATGAATTTGTTCTATCTGGCCGCCGTCAAAAAAAATTAGGGGTACGTACATTAGACATTGCAAAACGTCTATTAGACTTTGGTTATCATCCACCAACAATCTACTTCCCATTGAATGTTGAAGAAGGAATGATGATTGAGCCGACAGAAACAGAATCAAAAGAAACGTTAGATGCGTTTATTGACGCAATGATTCAGATAGCTCGTGAAACGGAAGAAAACCCTTCAATCGTACAAGAGGCACCACATACAACGGTTATAAGTCGTTTAGATGAAACTCGTGCTGCACGTACACCAATTCTTCGTTATACGAAAATCGAGGGATAAGGATAAAATATAGACGTCTCTATTAGAGACGTCTATTACTTTGTTACTTATGGGGAATTTTTATCAAAAAAATGACAATCTATAGAATTAACATTTTTATAGATTTTTACTATGGAAACGGAACATATATAATAGGAAGAAACTCTTAAAATTCTCGGTTGTAAAGCGTATTTTTTTGAGTTTGGGAAGACTTTCTGATGATTTATATGGAGGTAAAAATATATATTTTGAATCATTTTAAAAGGGGCGTCTCACAAAATGAGAAGCCCCTATTAAGTGAATATGAAGAAATCTGAATTTAGAAAAGATAGCAACTCGACCTAATTTTGCCAAGTTGTGACTTTCTAAAGTAACTATGCTTTTGACTTCACTTTACCAGTCCAGGTTTTAAATCCGCCTTGTAATTGGTAAACATTGTTATAGCCTTTCTTCTTTAAGAAAAGAGCAGCACGAGCACTACGACCTGCATTTTGGCAATATAGGTAGACAGGAAGATCCGGACGAACTTCTTTAAAACGTTGACGAAGTTGTGTAGACGGGATATTGCGTGCACCTAAAATATGCCCTGCTTCAAATTCTTTTGCTTCGCGTACATCAATTAGTTGTGCTTTACGATAGCCTTGGATAAATTGGTCTTGCGTTAAATTTGTCACTGCTTTTTTAAGTCGCAGTGTATTTACTAGAACATATACGATGATAATTCCTAGTACGATAGCAATTGTATAAAGTACAGTCACTGCATTATTTCTCCTTTCTTTCTACATATTCCATTATAAAAGAGAAAGTGGCGTTCGTCCATTCAGTTTGATAAAATGATAAACAGTGTTTAGGAGATGATCAAATGAAAACAAAATGGTATTTTATAAATTCAGGGCCATGTAGTCCATCTTATAATATGGCGTTAGATGAAGCTTTGCTCGATTGGCATAGTGAAGGTCATATTCCCCCAGTAATACGTTTTTATGAGTGGAATCCAGCTACTCTATCCATTGGCTATTTTCAAAGAGCAGAAAAGGATATCGATTTTGAAGCATTACGAGCACAAAATTTAGGCTTTGTTAGACGCCCAACAGGTGGACGAGCTGTTTTACATGAAAGTGAGTTAACTTACAGTATTATTGTGACAGAACAATACCCAAATATGCCTGCAAGTGTCACAGAAGCATATAGAGTACTAAGTGAAGGTCTATTACTAGGTTTTCAGAACTTAGGGTTAGATGCCTATTTTAGTATCCCTGATACAGAGGAAAAACAAGCCGACCTAAAAAAACCGAAAAGTGCTGTTTGTTTTGATGCACCAAGTTGGTATGAATTAGTAGTTGAAGGAAAAAAGGTAGCGGGTAGTGCTCAAACTCGCCAAAAAGGTGTAATATTACAGCACGGTGCAATACTCCTTGACCTAGATGAAGAAAAACTTTTATCTGTATTTAATTTTCCATCACCAGAAGCAAAAGAGAAGATGCGTGAGAAACTCCCTCAAAAAGCAGTTGCGATTAATAGATTAACGGATAAGGAAATTACTATTCCACAATGTATCGTCGCTTTCAAAGACGGATTTGAGAAAGCATTGGAAATCGAACTAGTTCCATATCAGCTAACCGAGGAACAACTGAATTATGTAAAAAAACTCGAAGAAACAAAATATTTAACAAATGAGTGGAATTTCAGAAAATAAGAACGTACGTTTCTTTTGTTTGAAAATTTTTTTATAGTGGTAAAACTCTTTAATATAAAGGAGTTCAACCAATTCTAAAAAAATCAACCCCTTGAAATGATATTTTTTATAAGGTAATCTTTTCTAGTGAAAAAAATTATCTACATCTAGTATTAATCTCACTTATTAAGCACTATATATTGTGGTGTTTGGGATAATAGATTATACTAGATGTATTATCTATTAAGGGAGGCTGGCAGATGGTATTGGCAAAAGAAACGAAAACAACCATCCTCATAGAACAACTCAATAAGGACATCGAAGCATTTCCTCAAGTACACCCAATTACACCAGATATGCATATTACTCATAAAGGTGTTTCAAGATTGGTAATGATTGATCGATATTCGTTTAAAGATACTGAAAAGAAAACGTTAAAACCTGGAGATTTTGTTGTACTTACTATTAAAGAAGATCCGAAGTTTCCTGCACGTGGTTTAGGATTTATTCAATCAATTGATCTTCAAGCTAAGAAAGCAGAAATATTAATTGAAGAAGAGTACCGTCATGTACTTGAAAGTACAACAGAACAAGAAACAGGAATTATCGTACGCTCTATAGATGTTATCGAAAAGCCTCTTGAAGTTTATTACGAACAAATCGCTAAACGTAATGCGTTTGGATTAGCTTCTGTTGAACAAACAGAAGAAAATAGACAAATATGGTTTGAAAAGTTTTATGAACAGCTTGTTTCATTAAAATTTATCCCTGCTGGGCGAGTTTTATATGGAGCAGGGTCACAAACAGATGTAACCTTCTTTAACTGTTATGTAATGCCATTTGTTGCAGATAGCCGTGAAGGAATTAGTGATCATCGTAAACAAGTCATGGAAATTATGAGCCGCGGTGGTGGAGTCGGAACAAACGGTTCAACACTTCGCCCACGAAACACATTAGCGCGCGGAGTAAATGGGAAATCAAGTGGATCTGTATCATGGTTAGATGACATTGCAAAACTTACACATCTTGTAGAGCAGGGTGGTAGCCGTCGCGGTGCTCAAATGATTATGTTGGCAGATTGGCATCCAGATATCGTAGAATTTATCATTTCAAAAATGCAAAATCCTCGTATTCTTCGATTCCTAATTGAAAATACGAATGATGAACTAATCTCACGCTTAGCAAATGAAAAGCTGAAATTTAAACCATTATCCCAACAAGAAGAAGCGATGTATCAAGGCATTGTTAATTATAAATCAATACCTGGTTTTGGCGGTTTTAATGAGTCTATTATCAAGGAAGCTGAAACTAAATTACGTGACGGTGGAACATATAGTGTCCACAATCCAGAATTCCTAACAGGAGCAAATATCTCTGTCACTTTAACAAAGGATTTTATGGAAGCTGTTGAGAACGATGGAGACTACGAATTGCGCTTCCCAGATGTTGCAAACTACAGTGCTGAAGAAATGGCAATTTACAATGAAAAATGGCATGAAGTAGGGGATGTACGTGAATGGGAATCTTTAGGTTTCGGGGTACGCACATATCGTAAAATTAAAGCACGTGAGCTTTGGAACCTAATTAATATCTGTGCAACTTATGCAGCAGAGCCAGGTATCTTCTTTATCGATAATGCAAACGATATGACAAATGCACGAAGCTATGGTCAAAAAGTAGTAGCTACAAATCCATGTGGTGAACAACCACTTGCACCATTCTCAGTGTGTAATTTAGCTGCTGTAAATTTAGCACAGTTTGCAGAAAAGGAAACAAAATCGGTTAATTTTGATGCACTACGTGAAACAGTGCGTATTGGCGTACGTATGCAGGACAACGTGATTAATGCGACACCATATTTCCTAGAAGAAAATCGTAAACAAGCCTTAGGAGAACGTCGTGTAGGTCTTGGTGTAATGGGACTAGCTGATTTACTAATCTATTGTGAAAAAGAGTACGGTTCATCTGAAGGTAATGAACTGGTTGATAAGATCTTTGAAACAATTGCAGTAACAGCATATGAAACGTCCATAGAGCTTGGGAAAGAACGAGGTAGTTTCCCATTCCTTGAAGGAGAAACGGAAGAAGAAACGAACCGTTTAAGACAAGCATTCATTAACACAGGCTATATGAAAAAAATGCCTGAACATGTACGTCAAGGAATACTAGAAAATGGTATCCGTAACTCACATTTATTAACTGTTGCTCCAACTGGATCTACAGGTACTATGGTTGGCGTGGCAACTGGACTTGAACCTTATTTTTCATTCGTTTATTATCGCTCAGGTCGATTAGGTAAATTTATTGAAGTAAAGGCTGAAATTGTTCAAGAATATTTGAATGCACACCCAGAAGCGGATGAAAAAAATCTACCACAGTGGTTTGTTTCTTCAATGGAGCTTTCACCAGAAGCACATGCCGATGTACAATGTGTAATCCAACGTTGGGTAGATTCTTCGATTTCAAAAACTGTAAACGCACCAAAAGGGTACACGGTTGAACAAGTTCAAAAAGTGTATGAACGCCTATACAAAGGTGGAGCTAAAGGTGGTACGGTTTATGTAGATGGAAGCCGTGATTCTCAAGTACTTACGTTAAAAGCGGAATCATCTCATGATGAGCAGTTGGCTTTTGAAGAGGTATTGGAAGATGAAGTTAAAGAAAAACAACCTGTCGTATTAGTTGATACGATTGCACCACTTACAACTACAAATGTAACGATTGGATCTGAAGTAGGTAATACTTGTCCAGTTTGCCGTCAAGGTACTGTTGAAGAATTGGGTGGCTGTAACACATGTACTAGCTGTGGCGCACAACTAAAATGCGGATTGTAAGAAGATAATTTGCAGCTTTGAAACAAAGTAATATCGATTGTAATAAGGTTGAAAACGTGATACCCCATTGGATAAATTTATCTAAAGGGGTATTTTTTATGGCTAAAAGAACGAGAACTTCTAAAATTGATAAATCCTTATTAATTATTCATTTATGGAAATTAGCTTTAAAAAATAGTGTATTTTATATATTCGGTCTAACATTAATTACCTTAGTAATCTTGCTGTTACATCCAGATGCAGGCCAATTAACCTCATTTGCCTGTGCCTCACTAATCATTTTATGGGAAAAGATTAGTAATTGGTTTATTAAATTATTATTTATCACAGTTACAGTAGTGCTTGTTGCTGTATCATGGGTTTTTCTTGATGATCTAGAACCTGTTCCTTATGTTGAGGATATAATCTTTTTAGTTGCAGACCTGGGGACTGTTTGGTTCATTTTGGGAATTTTATCTCTTATAGTATTATTAATGCCATTCTTTTTGTACGGTAAGAAAAATATCGTTTCTTTATCTTTAGGAGTTTACTTCTTAACCACAATGATTGTCACTTTAATTGGTAATTTTCCAATGCCAATCATGGGATATGGGATATCACCTATAATCGGTTATTTCATTGCTATTACTTTGCATAATAAAATTAAGGAAATTTCTGGTTAGAAAGTTATTCAACGTAATATACCGTTTTTCTAGTGGAATGAAGAATTTTAGAAGTACAAGCTTCATTTTAAAACTATAAATAGATATAAAAAAACGCATTTGGCTAAGCCAAATGCGTTTTATATTAATCGTGATGTAAATCCATTGCAATTTCGGGATTTTTTTCTATTTCATGTAATTTTTTGAATGAAGCAATCGCAACTTCAACCATCTCATCTTTAGGCTCTTTTGTTGTTAGTAATTGAAGCCATAAACCTGGGTATCCTAAGTACTTTAATACGGGAATTCCTCTTAAGGCATTTGTTGCTTGCAGCACTTCAAAGGATATACCAAGTACAACGGGTATTAATAGGATTCGAATAATTAATCGTAACCAAAGTGGGTCAGTAGGGAAAAAGAAATAAACGAACATCCCAATAACTACTGTAAATAATATAAAGCTGGAGCCACATCGATAGTGCAATCTCGATTGTTTTTGAACATTTGCTACTGTTATATCTAAACCAGCTTCATAACAATTAATGACTTTGTGTTCTGCACCATGATATTGAAATACTCGTTTGATTAGAGGTGTCATAGAAATGGTATATAGATAACCTAAAAGTAAAATCAATTTAAAGAATGTTTCTAAGAAAATTTGCGGATATTTTCCAGAAATCCAAGGTGAAAATAACTCTGCTAAAAACACAGGTACTAAGGTAAAGACAAATTTAGCAAATAAGAAAGAAATAACTCCAACTACTGCTACTCCTAAAATCATTTGGAGTTTCGAGGATTCTTCTTTATTTTCTTCTAACTCTTCTTCACCAGGATCCACATCATAGCGTTCACTTGCAAATTGTAAATGTTTTGCACCAAGTCCCGACGACTCGATTAATGCAATAATCCCACGAATGAAAGGGATTTTTTTTAGTTTTTGAAAAACTGGTTTTTTTGCTTTTTTAGCATAATAGTATTCAATTGAATTATCGTTTCTGCGAACTGCTGTTACGGTATGATCTTTTCCTCCGAACATCACACCTTCTAAAAGTGCTTGTCCACCGTAAACAGGTGCTTCTTTACTCAAGGTTCTACACCACTCTCTCAAAATATAAAACTAATAACTAGTCCATTGTACTAAATTTTTGTCAAAACCTCTACGATTACGCATATGAATTTTAAAAATTGGCGAAACTTAAATAAAAAAAAGTAGGTGTTTTGTGTGATTTATTTAGCAATTATGACAAGTTTATTTGCTTCTATTTTTCTAACAGTCAGTCTAAAAATTTTATCACTTTTTCATTTCATTAAATGGAGTCCAGTAGGGTATGCGAAAAGATTAAATATTTTAGAATCGAGCCATTGGTCTATTAAATGGTTTTTCTTACTAATCGTCATATTCTTAATAACACTTCTGTTTTACTTTGCAATGCAATTTGTTGAGATGGTTCCTAGTTTTATTACCTCACTTGTCATAGGTGTAATTCTTGCATTAATTTGTGAGTGGGTTATTTTTGATTTGCCTGCTGAGCTATCATCATTTAAAAAACTTTCTATTCCTTTTATGGTTACAATCGTAATGGCTGCAAGGTTTGTTTTTGATACAGCTGCCTTCCACTATAAAGCGCATAATGAACAAAATAAGTTGCCGTATAAGGACACTGTGGTAAAATAAAATTGGTAATTTCCGTTAGAAAAACACGATTTATCGCCAATTGGAAGGAAATTCATGTCGATCATCGGATAGTTTTCCAAATAACGAACTATCTTTTCTTAACCGAAAGAAAGAGGAGAAATGTTAGATGAAGCTTTTAGTACTAAATGGACCAAATTTGAATCGTTTAGGGAAACGTGAGCCTGAAATTTATGGTAGCGAAACATTGGAAGATGTAAAAGAAAGATGTATCAACCTTGCTTCACAGTTTGATGCAACAATTGATTTTAAACAGTCTAATCATGAAGGAGAACTAGTTGATTGGATTCATGAAGCAGAAGATACAAATGTTAAAGCAATTGTTTTTAACCCGGGTGCTTATACACATACGAGTATTGCACTTCGGGATGCAATTGCAGCGGTGAATGTGCCAGTCATTGAAGTGCACATTTCAAACATACATAAAAGAGAATCATTTCGTCATGAATCGAAGTTAGCAGCAGAATGTGTTGGACAAATTTGTGGGCTAGGAACTTTTGGCTATGAGTTAGCATTGAGAAAGTTTCTGGAACAATAGACGGGGGAATTTTATATGATTAAACTAGACAAATTACGTAAAGCTTTAGTAGAGCAAAATGTTGACGGGTTACTAATAACGAACGACTATAATCGTCGTTATATGACCGGCTTTACTGGTACAGCTGGAGTTGCAATCGTCTCACAGGATGATGCGGTTTTCATAACAGATTTCCGTTATACTGAGCAAGCAAAAAATCAAGTTCAAGATTTTCGAATCGTTCAACATGAGGGTAATGTTTATAAGGAAGTAGCCACTCAGATTGAAAAGATGGGTATCAAACTATTAGGTTTTGAGAAAGATACGATGACGTACTCAATGTATGAAACATACAAATCTTTGGTTTCAGCTGAATTAATACCGCTTTCTGGACTAATTGAAAAAATTCGCTTGATAAAGACTGAACAAGAGATTAATATTATTAAGGTTGCATGTGAAATTGTAGATAAAGCTTTTTCACATATTTTAGAATTTATTAAGCCTGGTAAAACCGAGCTTGAAGTATCGAATGAACTAGAATTTTTCATGCGTAGTCTTGGGGCCACTTCATCATCTTTTGATACAATTGTAGCCAGTGGAGTGCGTAGTGCATTACCACATGGAGTTGCAACTAACAAAGTAATCGAAAAAGGTGATTTTGTTACACTTGATTTCGGTGCGTTATATAATGGTTATGTATCAGATACTACTCGTACAATTGCAGTTGGCCAGCCTTCCGAAAAACTTATAGAAATGTACAATACGGTTTTAGAATCCCAATTACTTGCTCTTGAAAAAGTAGGGCCGGGTATGACGGGTATTGAAGCTGATAGTATTGCTAGAAACTATCTAGCATCTAAAGGCTATGGGGAAGCATTTGGACATTCTACAGGACATGGAATTGGCTTAGAAGTACATGAAGGTCCTGCACTTTCATCAAGATCTAACGCGGTTTTAGAACCAAATATGGTTGTAACAATTGAACCAGGTATTTATTTACCTGGAATTGGCGGAGTTCGTATTGAAGACGATATATTAATCACAGAAACGGGTAATGAAAAATTAACTCATTCAACTAAAGAACTAATTATTTTATAATGGAGGAAGACAACAATGATTTCAGTTAATGATTTCCGTACTGGCCTTACAGTTTTAATCGATGGCCAATTATACCGTGTTATGGATTTCCAACACGTTAAACCAGGGAAAGGTGCTGCGTTTGTACGTTCTAAATTACGTAACCTTCGTAATGGTAACGTAACAGAAAAAACTTTCCGTGCTGGTGAAAAAGTAGAGAAAGCACAAATTGATAATCGTAAAATGCAGTACTTATACGCTCAAGGTGACTCTCACGTATTTATGGATATGGAGTCTTATGAGCAAACTGAACTTGCAAGTGTACAAATTGAAGAAGAATTAAAATATCTTCTTGAAAATATGGAAGTTTATATTCAATCTTACCAAGGTGAAATGTTAGGTGTAGAACTACCAAATACTGTTGTTCTTGAAGTTGCTGAAACAGAACCAGGTATTAAAGGTGATACAGCTTCTGGCGGTACAAAACCAGCGAAACTACAAACTGGTTTAATGGTAAACGTACCATTCTTCGTAAATGAAGGCGACAAATTAATTATCAATACTACTGATGGTTCATACGTTTCACGTGCATAAGTAGTAAATAGTTGAGATTTAGAGTACAGATTAAAGTCATTTGACTTTGTCTGTGCTCTTTTTTTGTGCTCTTAAAAAGTATCTCAATATTTTACCGTGATATATAGAAATGACTCATAATTATGAGATTCCATTAATACAGTAGTATCAAAGGTCATCAAACTATTAGATGACTTTTTTAGTTTGTTGTAAGGTCTATTTTTTTGAACAAGCTCATATATTGCCTTACACAAGGAGGCGTCGTGATGGAGTTACAAGACGTTTTGCGAGTAGCGGGAGTAGGGCTCATAATTGCTATACTTCATGTTTTCTTCGAGCAAATCGGCAAAAAGGAATTTTCATTCTTTATATTTTTCATTGCATATTTGTATATTACAGCAGAACTAATTCGATTTTTACGGCTTTTCTTTGGCGACATTCTTACATTCTTCCAATGGCTAAGTTTAAATTAGGTTATTAACTATGACATTTCTAATTTATGCCGTAATCTTAATGCTACTTTTAATATTTGTAAAAGAAACATTCGTTAAACTACATGGAATAATAGTCATTATCTTTTTCTTCATACTACTTTATTTCTTATTGTCGATGCTCGCTATTCCATTTTTAGATCAACTCCTATCATATGTCCAAGCAGTGCCATATGTACCTCAACTTGTGTATTCTGCACTATTCTATCAGCTAGGTCTGTTCTTTAAATCAATTTTTGCAGAAGAGGAATATGAAACATTTGGCGATCTCGTAATGTTTTCCATTCGAATCGTACTGTTATTTTATTGGACTAAAGAATTAGGAAAGATCTTGTCAGATTTGTCGTCAATTTTAGAAAAGCTTCAGTAAGGGGCTACGCACCAATGCATGAAATACTAAATATCTTTTTAGATCCGTTGAAAGTTGCTGGACAATCTATCATTTTAATCCTGATTTACACAATTCTTTTTTTAATCGTTGAGGCGTTTGTGCCAAAATTTAAAACATGGGCAGATACATTATTTATCATTATTTTGGTTTTAACTCTTGGACAAACAGTAGCGGATGCTTTTTCCATTATGGGGGATTTAGTTAATATTGCTTCTGATTTCTTTTTAGGAATTACCCCAATATTAACTTCATTATTAGTCGTTTTAAACTCGGTATTCTCATTTATTGCATGGAGTCCAGTCATCCTGTTTATCTTTGAGATACTGATTCTACTTTGTAAAAAAGTCTTGATTCCGGCCATTACAGTTGCGCTAATACTTGATTTTTGTACAAGGTTTATTCAGGATATTTCATTTTCTAAGGCTTCTGAGTTAATTAGGGGATCAGTTATGACTTTAATTACTGCCTCCCTTATCGCTATGGTGACAGTACTATCGTTTACAGGAGTTGCTTTCTTTACAATTGACCAAGCTATCGCAAGTCCAATTAAGAAAGTTATCGAACAAACTGTCCCAGTTGTCGGTTCGTTAATAGTTGAAGGGTTTTCTATTTTTCATAAGTACCAATCAACAGCAACAACTGTAGCTGGATTTGGAGCAATGAGTGCTTTTTGGGGGGCTTCCTTTTATCCAGCAGGTAGATTACTAATTCATGCTTTAACTTTTAAGTTTATTGCTGCGATAGTTGAACCTTTTACTGGAAGTACAATAAGTGGATTACTAGATGATGTAGGAAAGTCGTTATTGCTACTATGTGCAGTCGCGATTCTATTGGGAATTGCTTTTGTCTTTATATGGTTGATATTAATGGTAATTATGCAACTAGGGGTGGGGAAAAGCTTTTGATCAAACTAATTGCAATTATTTTAATAGGAAAGTGTTTACTACTTCTGGCCGATGAAAAAGACATTCTGGTCTATATCAAACTAGCAACCCTATTAATTTTTATAACAACAATGTTAGATTTTCTAAAACTCTAAAGCATAGAGTTAGGACTAGCTTCATACAATGTGTTAAAACAGTAAACCTTGTTCAGCAGGAGCAATATTCATAGTCTTTAAGTTATACAGCTGAACTAAGGAAGACCACGGCAATACGCTGGGGTTTACTTAAAAGAAAGGGGGCACCGAAAGGACGTGAGGTGGAAAAGAAATGGACAAAACAAAAACTAATTTTTATTCCGATCGCAGTATTAGCGTTCATTGCGTACATTTCTGTTACGTGGAATGATTCAAAGCAAGAGCAAAATAATTCAACCACTGAAGAAAGCAGACTTGAACAAGCCCTCGGTCAGATTCAAGGTGTTGGACAAGTAAAGGTATATTTCCATTACGGTTCTGAAACTCCAGCTGAAAATGATTCGGATAGTTTACTAAATGGATACTTAAGTTCAAGTGAAAAAGAAAAAACCGTAACAGGTTTGCTCGTAGTATCGGAAGGGGCGTCAAACCCATCTATTAAAAAGCAACTTTTGGAAACTATTAGTCGAGTAATGCAAATGCCTACTCACAGAATTATGATTGTACCGATGGAGAACAAAGGAGATGAACAATGAAGGTAAAAAGAAGAACAGTATGGTTGTTAACCCTACTTAGTCTAGCGGCAGTTATTTCAGTTTATTATGTATTTGAACCTAATCGTAATGTAGATTTAGCTACAATTTTCACGGATGATACGTTAAAAGAAACAACATTAACTGGAGTATCCGATGAAGAGATAACAACGACAACTTCTGAAAGTTACTTATTCGATGAAATGCGAATGGAAGCAAGTAGTGAGCGTGATCAACTTAGAGCTCAATTAACAGAAAAAATTGCTTCTGACGAATTATCAGCAGATGAAAAAAGTGAAGCATATAATGAAATGAATGCATTAATTGAACAAGAATCTTCTGAATCAATGTTAGAGATGCTAATTGAATCCCTTGGTTATTCTGATGCATTAGTTCGAATCAGCGATGATAAAGTTGCGGTTTCAGTTTTAACTGATGAGTTATCGAAACAGCAAGCAAACGAAATTGTATATATTGTAAAATCAGAAATTGAAGATGCTCAAGTAACAGTAAATCCTGAGTCAAATTATTATTAATATAAAATTAAATTAAGTGGAATATTCTAAATTTTATAAAACAGAAATTACGCAGTGCGTTCGTTTTAGCAACGAAAGCACTGTTTTTTTACGTTTTTCTCCAAAAATATGTTTATCTATTTCAAAAAATCAAAAAAGAAAATATAATGATACTTGTAGTTAAAAAACATAAGGGGTGTTTTCATGTTTAAAGTACAAGAATTAAGAGAAATTATTAAATTAGTGGATAGCTCAACAATCGACGAGTTCATTTTTGAAAACGATGGAGCTAAATTAAAATTAAAAAAGAATAATGGTGTTGTTTCAGAAGTAGTTGTTCCAGCTAAAGAAAAAGCTGTTGAAGCTCCAAAAGCTGCACCAGTAGTAGCTCCTGTTGTAACAGAAGCTCCAAAAGCAGAAGTAGTAGAGGAGAAAGCTGCTCCTGTGAATGTAGATGATTCGTCATTACATAAAATTACTTCACCTATGGTTGGTACTTTCTATCAAGCATCTTCACCTGATGTTCCTGCATATGTAAAAGTTGGGGATAAAGTAGGAGAAGATTCTATCGTATGTATCGTTGAAGCAATGAAACTTTTCAATGAAATCGAAGCTGAAATTAAAGGTGAGATTGTTGAAATTTTAGTACAAGATGGTCAGTTAGTTGAATACGGACAACCACTATTCCTAGTGAAACCTGAGTAAGGGGTGCTACTATCATGAAAAAGGTATTAATAGCAAACCGTGGTGAAATTGCGGTAAGAATTATTCGAGCATGTAAAGAACTAGGTATTGAAACAGTTGCTGTGTATTCAGAAGCAGACAGTAATGCACTTCACGTAAAATTAGCGGACGAAGCGTATTGCATTGGACCAAAATTATCTAAGGATTCTTACTTAAGTTTCCCAGCTGTTTTAGGAGTTGCTCAAAAAACAGGTGTAGATGGTATCCATCCAGGATATGGTTTCTTATCAGAAAATGCGGATTTTGCAGAAGCTTGTGAGAATGCAGGTATTAAATTTATCGGTCCTTCATCAGACTCTATTAAAATTATGGGTATTAAAGACGTTGCGCGTAGTACGATGGAAGAAGCAGGGGTTCCCCTTGTACCAGGTACAGGCATCGTTCCTGATATCGAAACAGGTAAAAAATGGGCTAGTGAAATTGGCTACCCAGTCATCATTAAAGCAACTGCTGGTGGTGGCGGTAAAGGTATCCGTGTAGCTCGTACTGAAGAAGATTTGGTAAAAGGTATTGAGATTACACAAAAAGAAGCTGCTGCTGCATTTGGTAATCCTGGTGTCTACTTAGAGAAATTCATTGAATACTTCCGCCACTGTGAGATCCAAGTTTTAGCGGACTCATACGGTAATGTAGTTCATTTAGGTGAACGTGACTGTACAGTACAACGTCGTATGCAAAAGCTTGTTGAAGAAGCTCCATCTCCTGCATTATCTGAAGAACGTCGTGCAGAAATGGGTGCTGCAGCAGTTAAAGCTGCTCAAGCTTGTAATTATGAAGGTGCTGGTACAATTGAATTTATCTATGACTATCAAGCAGATAAATTCTATTTCATGGAAATGAATACACGTATCCAAGTAGAACATCCAGTTACTGAAATGATTACAGGAGTAGATTTAGTTCAACAACAACTTAAAATTGCTTCTGGACAAGCACTTCCATTCTCTCAAGAAGATATTAAAATTAATGGATGGGCAATTGAATGTCGTATTAATGCTGAAAATGCATATAAAAACTTTATGCCTTCTGCTGGTACAGTGGATACTTATATCACTCCAGGTGGCTATGGTGTACGTATTGACTCTGCAGTATATGCTGGCTATACAATTCCACCATACTACGATTCAATGGTTGCGAAATTAATTGTTCACGCAAATACACGTGAAGAAGCAATCGCAAAAATGAATCGTGCACTAAGTGAATTTGAAGTTGATGGACCTGGAATTAACACAACAATCCCATTCCATGAAGCGTTAATGAACAATGAAGTTTTCAAATCAGGGAAATTTAACACAAAATTCCTTGAAGAAAACGACGTTTTAAACACTTCAACTAAAGAAGAAATTACTTCGAAATAATCTTCAGTGGAATAGAATTGGGAATAGTACCCACTCCAAAATTACCTTCTAACATTTATTTGTTAGGAGGTTCTTTATTGATCTAGAACTGGATTAATCTGTTAGTAATGTAAAATAAATCTATAAAACTAAAATTTTCATGCAAAAAATAAGAGGTTTGTTTCTTTCCTGCTTCATTATGTATAGATTTTATTAATAAAAAAATACTCTCCACGCAGAGCGAGGAGAGTAACATATCTGTACAATGATTAAACTGGTAATAGAACTTAAAAAATTTAAGTTTATTTACCATTCTGTCATCGAGTATTGTTCATCTATTAATTTACCAGTTGTTAAATTAAATACCATAGTATAATAAATAGTTGAAGTATATTCCACTCCATTAAACATTTCAGTTTTTCTAGTATATCTAGTAACTCCAAAACGATTGTCTCCAGCGTTTTCAGCTCTATATCCTACAGTGACATTGTTATACTTATTTTTAGGAAGATTTGATTTTACGAAAACATTAATTTTATCCTCTGCATCTTTACTCACAAGCCTTGAAACTTGAGGATAAGAAACGTCTGTATAAGAATCTTTTTCCCAAGAAATCTTAGCACCATACAACTCTACCATTTTCTTTGCTAAATCTATTGGTACTCTTTCATAAGTGGAAAGGTTTGTTTGTTGAACACGAACACCTCCACCTAAATCATAAACATAGCCATTGCCTTCTTTAGTGATCTGATGGACTCGCCACATAGACCCTTTTTTAGCATTTAAATGGAAGGATATTTTACCATCAAACCCACGTTTATACAGCTTCACATTTTTTAAGAATACAATTCTACCAAGTTGTGTTTGTGATAGTTCGTTCTTACCCCACATAATCTTTTGAAGTGCTTGTTGTGTTGTTTGTGTTGATGCATCAGCAGTATCAACTGCAATTAGTGAAAATAATATCATTACTGTTAGTACTCCTGCACATAAAGTACGTTTCTTCATATGTATGTATCCCCTTAGTTGAATTTGGTAAAAGATTACCATAGTTATCATAACATCGTTAATTAACTTTACCTAATGATAGTTCTTTGCTATCTCTTAACTCGAATATAAATTTACATAGTGAAGTGTTCCAACAAGGAAGTTTAAAACAATAAAATATATGAAAAAAATGCATTAGCGTTCATTAAATCATCTGGCTAACAAATCTAAAATTGGGAGTGAATTTTTGTTACACGCTCTATGAAGTAAGTCAAATTCTTCATTTGTTTCTCCTTGCAATGCCCAATGCCGAGTTAAATTAAATGAAACCTGATTGCATTCGTTTTATACTGGGTAGGTATGAGAGGGGGAAACAGTATGTTACCAAAATTATCTGTACTTGATTTAGCACCTGTATTAGAAGGGGGAACGCCTGCTGAGTCATTTCGAAATAGTCGAGAGTTAATTAAAGCAGTAGAAGAATATGGCTACCATCGCTATTGGGTGGCAGAGCACCATAATATGCAAGGAATTGCTAGTTCAGCAACAGCTGTGTTAATAGGTTATTTAGCAGCTAGTACGCAGTCAATTCGAGTAGGTTCGGGCGGAATTATGTTGCCTAATCATTCGCCTTTAGCAGTTGCTGAACAATTTGGAACATTAGAATCAATGTATCCTGAACGAATCGATTTAGGTTTAGGCAGAGCACCAGGTTCAGATATGTTAACAGCTCGTGCTCTTCGAAGAGATGATCGAGGTGCCTATGAATTTGACCGTTTAGTTGAAGAATTAGTTGGTTATTTTGAAGATGTAGAACGACCAGTTATCGCTGTACCAGGTAAGGGAATGTCTATTCCGGTATGGTTATTAGGATCAAGTCTCTATAGTGCACAACTTGCAGGACGTCTAGGGTTACCATACTCTTTTGCAAGTCATTTTGCCCCGGATCTTTTAGATGATGCACTAGCTACATATAGAAGAAATTTTAGACCTTCAAAAGTACTTGATAAACCATATGCGATGGTTGCCATTAATGCGATTCTTGCAGAAACAGATAAAGAAGGCGAGTTTTTAGCTAGTACCTTATTCCAACAATTTTTAGGAATTATCCAAGGGAAAAGAGGGAAAACGCAAGCCCCTAGACAAATGGACGATTTATGGACGGAAGATCAAAAGAAAGTCGTCCATCAGCAATTAAAATATACATTTTATGGAGCTAGTGAGAAAGTCTTTGCACAAATAAGCGAGTTTTTACGCCATCGTGAAATAGATGAATTAATTATAAATAGTCCGATTTTTGATATAACAGCCCGTAAGAAGTCCTATGAATTACTTTCTAAAGTATGGAAGGAAGGATAATAAAATATTAGAAATAATTAGTACTTCCATAAGCGAATTATAGAGAAATGGTGTATAATAAAATTCAAATAGAAGTCTTTGTAAACCACTGTCTTCTTGTAGTTTAGACAGATTTATGAAGTAAGAGAGGATGAAGAAGATGGCTGAGAAAGTAACTAAAGCTTTCATACAACCAACTCCTTCTGGCAAAGAAGAACTTGGTCAAATTGAAGTAGCCCCTGAAGTAATTGAAGTCATTGCAGGTATTGCAACGAACGAGGTAGATGGTGTCGCTGCGACAAGAGGTAACTTTGCATCAGGTGTTGCAGAACGTTTTGGAAAAAAAGTACACTCGAAAGGTGTCAAAGCTACAATTGCAGAAGATGGTCAAATTGCTATTGATGTATATTGTTCTGTAAAATTTGGATACTCAATTCCTAAAGTCGCTAAAGAAATTCAAACTGGAATTAGACAAGCAATTTTGAATATGACATCAATCGATACAAACGAAGTAAATGTTCATATTACAGCAATCCATTTCGATCAGGGAAAAGAAGAAGAGTAATCTTCATAAAATTTAAACTTGGAGATACCGCAAAAGTTATATTACTTTTGCGGTATTTTTACTTTAGTCTGTGTTTTATCAAAATGATGTCGTATCGAATTCCACACATAAACCATCAAAATACAACCAAACTAAATCCGTATTTTACATTAAGGAGGAATCCATATGGCAAATCGTCGCAAAGCAAAACCAGATGACAGATCAGATAATGTTGAAAAATTACAAGCAACAGTAAAAAACACACTAGAGAATATCGAGGCTGCTCAAGAAACAATTGCGTTTTCAAGTCCAGAAGAAAAAGCTAAAATTGATGCTAAAAATGAAAGACGTAAACAAGCGATACTAGGGTTAAGAGAAGAAATTAAGGACGAAGCAGCACACAGAGAACAATAATAGAAATGTGGCCTTTTCAAATATTAAGGTAAAAATTGAAAATAAGAGTATAACAGTGTCTTTTTAAATACTTAAAAGCGGCTCAGATGTTTAAACAACCTAAAAGGATAATGCTACAGAAAAGTGTCAGCACCATTTTAGTTGGTTGCTGACACTTTTCATTTATAAATTTAATTGGTTACTCATGGAGGTACTTTCATCATTGATAAAATCTATTACATCAATAGAAATTTTGATATTGTTTTAATTTTAATAGTTTTATAAAATTTCTTTATACTGAAAATTTAAAAAACTTATATTAACAATTTCCGCACTAATCTATCCTATCATACACCTTCAAAATCAATCCTGAAAACGCTATCAACTAGAGCATAGCTAAATCATATTTTTAAGATGAATCCATTTGTACATGAGCCTTTCTTCCATTTCAATGGGAAGAAAGTTTCCCATCACATAATATCTTTTACTCGCTCGTTTTAATATGGGCTACTTTCTGCCTGTTGAAAACAATACCGGCAATTCCTTTAGTGTTTTACACGAAAGTGTTACTGAAGGAATCTTTTATTTTTTAATATAAGTAAAATTAGGGGGCAGAATAACATGAAATTACATGGGAAAACAGCTATTATTACTGGTGCAGGAGCAGGTATGGGTAGAGCTGCATCGATTCGGTTTGCAAAAGAAGGAGCAAATGTAGTTGTAGCTGACCTTAACGAAACAGCAGCAAATGAAACAGTTGCATTAATAAAATCAGAGAATGGATCTGCAGTAGTATTTACATGTAATGTTATGAAAAAAGATCAAGTAAACGAATTGGTTCAATATGCTAAAAATACATTTGGATCAGTTGATATTTTAGTTAATAACGCGGGATTAGGTCAAAACCCGATTAATAGTGAGGATGCTTCAGAAGAAGAACTTGATCGACTTATTGGTGTAAACCTAAAAGGGGTTTATTTTGGTTGTCAAGCAGCGATACCGTATATGAAAGAGAAAAAAGCTGGTGTGATTATTAATACTGCTTCTATCAGTGCCGAAAGACCACGTAAAGGTAATGCAATGTATATTGCAACTAAAGGTGCAGTAATGACATTGACAAAAGCTTTAGCTATGGAGTTGGCTCCAGAAGGAATCCGTGTTGTTGGCGTAAACCCTGTTGCAGTAGATACCAATGTTCTAAAAGAGCTGATTGGTAGTGACGATTACGAAACGAGCCGTGATCAGATTACAACATCTATTCCTATAGGAAGATTAGCAACACCTGAAGATATAGCGAATGCTATGTTGTTTTTAGCATCTGATGAAGCATCCATGGTGACAGGAAGTTTCATCAATGTTGACGGAGGACGGGGTATTTAATTCGGTGCAAATTACAAGTGCCTGTAACTAAGGTGCAAGGAGGCAAACGGATGGAACCAAGTATATCTGTATCAATTCAAAAGCAAGTACCAGGTGTTTACCATAGGAAATTAGGAGATATTGTGATTACTTCATTGTTGGATGGATATTTGGACATACCAAAAGAGTTATTCGTTGGTGTGAAAGAAGAAGACGAAATCAATTTAATTCAGGACTCTTCGCACCCTGATGCCTATAAAGTGCTTATGACGGGATTTCTTATTAACCAAAACGGCAGATTAACGCTAATTGATCCTGGGAGTAGTATTTATGCTGAGCCTACCCTTGGAACTTTAATGGAAAATTTAAAAGCAGCAGGTATTTCTCCTGACCAAATTGATACGATTTTACTTACTCACATACACCCTGACCATTCCAATGGATTGTTAGACGAAAATGGTGAAAGGGCTTTCAAAAATGCCGAAGTTGTAGTCCATATTAAGGAGCACGAGTTTTGGTTAGATGAGTCGAATGTCGATAAAGTTCATCCTATCCTACAACCTACATTTGAGATTACGAAAAAGGCATATTCCCTTTATAAGGAACAATGGAGAACGTTTGATCAAGAAGAAGAGGTACTTCCAGGGATTAAAGCCATCAACTCAGCAGGTCATACTTTAGGACATACTTCTTACCTCATTACTTCCCAAAATGAAAAATTACTTATTTGGGGTGACACTGTTCACATACCAACAATAGAGGTTAATAAACCAGAAGTGAAATTTATTATGGATATTGACCCAGAGCTTTCTCTCAAATCAAGAAAAAAAATTTATGATATGGCGTGTAACGAAGAAATTTTAATAGGTGGTATGCATATAGACTTTCCGGGGTTTGGTTATGTAAAACGGAGAGAAGATTCCTATCATTTTGTGCAAGAGCAGTGGAACGGAGAGTTATAAATCTAGCATCAAAGATAGAGAGCATGAATATTTATACTATCGAATTTTTTCAAACAGTCAAACTAATTGGAGGTAAAATATGAAGGTACAAAGTATAAAAAAATTTGAATTATTTATAGATGGGGAATGGAGAGCGAGTGGATCAGGCGAAACAATTGAATCAATTAATCCAGCAACTCTAGAAGTTGTTGCGAGGATACCGAGGGGAAATGCGGAGGATGTCGATGCAGCTGTTGCAGCAGCAAGACAAGCTTTTGAGTCTACAGAGTGGAGAGAAATGCTTCCTGCTAAACGAGGAAGAATCTTACTGAGGATGGCTGAGCTCATCAGAGAGAAGAAAGAGGAGATTCTTGAATTAGAAAGAGCAGATACTGCGCAACCTCGATGGCTTTTGGAAGGTGGAGTGGAATTAGCAGCACGATATTTTGAGTATTATGGCGGTGTAGCTGATAAAATTCAAGGCGAATCAATCCCATTACGTGCGGATTACCTTGATTACACGATTCGAGAACCTCTTGGTGTAACAGCACATGTTGTTCCATGGAATTATCCATTACAAATTGCTTCTAGAAGTGTAGCTCCTGCGATCGCAGCTGGGAATACGGTAGTTGTTAAACCAGCTGAAGATACTTCGCTCTCAGCGCTCAAATTAGCTGAAATAGCGACTGAAGCAGGTTTGCCTAATGGGGTGATTAATGTCGTAACAGGTTATGGAAATGAGGCAGGGCAAGCATTAGTTTCACATAAAGATGTTGACCATATTACGTTTACGGGCTCAACTGGTACTGGAACGCATATTATGAAATGTGCTGCGGATAATATTGCTTCAGTGACACTTGAATTAGGTGGAAAATCACCGCAAGTTGTTTTCAGCGATGCAGATTTAGATGAAGCAGCACAAATTATTGTTCGATCCATTACTCAAAATGCCGGTCAGACATGTGTAGCAGGGTCTCGGTTAGTAGTGCAAAAAAGCATCCAAAACGAGTTTATTCAGCGAGTAAGTGAAGCGATGGAAAAATTGACTTTCTATACACCTTCTTCAGAAGATTATGATGTTTCACCAGTTATCTCTGAAAAACAAATTAATAGAATAGAAGAATATATGGAGATAGCTATTCAAGAGGGTGGAACAATTATAACAGGTGGAAAAAGAAAAGAAAAAGGAACACTTCTATTCGAACCAACCCTTATCAATGATTTACCTGTAGATAGTCGATTAATTCAGGAAGAGATTTTTGGTCCAGTGTTAGTAGTTCAGACCTTCGAAACAATCGACGAGGCTTTAGAATTGGCAAATGGCACTGAATACGGGCTTGCAGCTGGCATTTACACTAGTGATGTAAATAAAGCACATTGGTTAGCAACTCGAATTCGTTCAGGGTTTGTCTTCATCAACAATTATGGAACACCTGAAGGCGGAGTAGAAATGCCATTTGGTGGAATGGGTAAGAGTGGTTTTGGTAGAGAACGGGGACTAGAAGCGTTAAAACATTATACACAAGTGAAAAATATAGCGCTGAAGATAAAAAAATAACTAGTGATGTTTAACAAACTCCCTTAACTATTAAATTGTACTGAATGGCTAAGAAAATAGCTAATCAGTACTTTTTTTTATTTATTGAACAATAATCCTTTTTTGTACTATTCTAAAGTATCTACCAAACAATTGATTATTGTGTTGTATGATTTAAGTATCTTAAAGCTAATTTATTATCGAAAATCATGAATCAAGCACCTAAATCTCTTGTTCTAAAGGACTTTTGTTCATTTTTTTGGCGGAAATGATTGAAGCAGTGTTTGAATAGATAAAATATGTTATTATAAAAACTAATGTTACCAATGAAGGAGATTTATACATGAAACGACATGATGCGCGCGAAAAAGCAGTGCAAGTACTGTTTCAGTTAGATAACACAGATCTAACATTACAGGAAGCAATAAGCCACGTACTTAATGAAGAGGAAACAGATGCTTTTTTTGAAAAATTAGTACATGGTGTAAACGAGAATAAGCAAGAAATTGATGAACAACTTACTAAAAACTTAGAAAACTGGTCTTTAGGCCGTTTGCCAAAAATAGAAAGAACGGTTTTGAGATTGGCTGTATACGAACTTCAGTATATGCAAGATACTCCTAGTCGTGTCGTGCTAAATGAAGCCATCGAGCTTTGTAAAACATTTGGTGATGAGAAATCAAGTAAATTCGTAAACGGTGTACTATCTAAATTCACACAACAATAGATGAATGAAAGGAAGTAACAGAACATGTCGAGTGCAATTATTAATGGAAAAGAAATTGGGCAAGAAATCCGTAAATCTGTAGCAGAACAAGTAACAAAGTTAAAAGAACAAGGTATTGAACCTGGTTTAGCTGTTGTTTTAGTTGGTGACAATCCGGCTTCACAAACTTATGTAAGAAATAAGCAAAAATCATGTGAAGCCATCGGAATTTATTCTGAGTTAATTAGATTACCAAAAGAAGTATCAGAAGAAGAATTACTTGAACAAATTCGTTCACTAAATAATCGTGATAATATCCACGGTATTTTAGTACAACTGCCATTACCTGGTCATATTGATGAAGATAATGTTATCGCTACAATTTCTCCTGAAAAAGATGTAGATGGTTTTTCTCCTGTAAGTGTTGGGAAAATGATGTTAGGTCAAGAAACATATTTACCTTGTACTCCATTTGGGGTAATGAAATTGTTAGAATATGCCGGAATAGATGTTGCTGGAAAACATGCTGTCATCGTTGGAAGAAGTCATATTGTTGGCAAACCAATGGGACAACTGTTACTTCAAAAAGACGCTACTGTTACATACACACATTCGAAAACACCTGATTTACCATCAATTACGAAACAAGCTGATATTTTAGTAGCAGCTGTTGGTCGACCAAACTTTATTAAAAAAGAACATGTAAAACCAGGCGCTGTCGTAATCGATGTTGGAATTAATCGAGATGAAAATAATAAATTAATAGGTGATGTGCATTTTGCTGAAGTTGAGCAACTTGCATCACATATTACACCTGTTCCTGGTGGAGTAGGTCCAATGACAATTACGATGTTACTTTATAACACTGTTCAAGCAGCTCAAAAATCGCTCGTAACAGGACAAATGGTTTAAAAACATGTAAAATAGTAGTACAGAAGCTGTTTTTCTGCGCGGATGAGAATTGTTCGATTTGGTAATCCGCTCTAGGATATCTCAAATCACACTAAAAATAGTGTGGTTTAAGATTTTCAAAAGAGAAACAGCTTTTATTTTAGTAACAATAAGGAAATAATTGACCCAATCAGTATAAGAAAAGTGTATTGAATTTCCCTCTATTGGTGAAATTCTTATTTTTTCTAATGGGGTTTTTTCAATACTTATATGAAGGAGCCGTACATATGACAACGTCTTCTTATTTAACCGTAAAGGCATTAACTAAATATATAAAAAGAAAATTTGATGCAGATCCGCACTTGCGAGAAGTTTATGTTAAAGGCGAGCTTTCAAACGTCAAAATACATAGCTCGGGTCATATCTACTTTACATTAAAGGATGATGGAGCCAGAATTAATGCTGCGATGTTTCGTACACAAGCTAGTAAACTAAAGTTTAAACCTGAAGAAGGAATGCAGGTTTTTATTCGAGGCGAGGTGTCTGTCTACGAATCATCAGGAAATTATCAGCTTTATGCACATACAATGGAGCCAGATGGAGTAGGTGGATTATTTGTTGCTTTTAATCAATTAAAAGAACAACTTCAAAAAGAAGGCTTATTTAATCCAAACTTTAAACAACCAATTCCAAAATTCCCAAAAACAGTTGGTGTCGTCACTGCAACTACCGGTGCTGCGATAAGAGATATATGTACGACTATCTCAAGACGATATCCATTAGCAGAAATTGTTATTTATTCAACTATTGTACAAGGTGAATATGCTGCACCTAATATTGTTGAAAATATCCATTTAGCTAACAAACAACAGCTTTGCGACGTTTTGATTGTAGGGCGCGGTGGAGGTTCTATTGAAGATTTATGGGCTTTTAATGAGGAAATCGTTGCACGTGCGATATTCGAAAGTAGAATTCCGATTATCAGTGCTGTTGGGCACGAAACAGATACGACAATTGCAGACTTTGTAGCAGATCTCCGTGCACCTACGCCTACTGCGGCTGCAGAATTAGCAGTTCCAAACCAGCATGAATTAATCCAGCATTTACTTAGAAGTAGATCTCATTTACATCAAATCACGTCCCAAAGATTACAGTATGAAAGAAAGCGTTTAACCAAGTTGCAAAATGCATACCCATTGGCAACACCTGAACGACTTTATCGTCCTTTTACAGAGAAGGTCATTCAATTGGATGTTCAATTGGGTAGAGCCTCTCAAATGTATTTAATGAAAAAGTCAAACGAGCTACAAAAATATATTGCTGCTCTTAAATTACATTCACCGCATTATGCCATTCAATCAAATCATAAGCAAATTGAACAGATGACGAGAATCCTTAAACGTTCAATTCAAACGATTCTAGATAAAAAGAAGGACCATTATCTATCTAATGTTCGAACTTTAGAAGCGTTAAATCCTTTATCGATTATGACAAGAGGGTATAGTGTTACGTATAAAGATGAACAAGTAGTTAATTCAATTACAAATCTGTCTGAAGATGATGAAATCATGATTCATTTTCATGATGGAAAAGCGCAAGCGAAAATCTTAACAACACAGGAACAAAAAGGAGGCAAATAACACGTGGAAAATCAACGACCTTTTGCGGATGCAATGTCTGAACTTGAAGAAATTGTTCGAAAGCTTGAACTTGGCGATGTTCCTTTAGAAGAAGCAATCGATTTATATAAAAAAGGGATGGAGTTATCCCATTATTGCCACCAAAAACTTTCAAATGCAGAAAATCAATTAATATCAATTGTAAACGATCAAGGGGAAAAACAACCTTTTGAACCTGCTAATGGAGAGGATTAGTTATGACAAATCACTTAAAGCAATTTATTGCTGAAAATTTACCTAAAATTGAAACAGAACTTTATTCGCTAGTGGACCAAATTAAAGCTCCAGAAAGCTTAAAAGAATCGATGCTTTATTCATTAAAAGCAGGTGGGAAAAGAATTCGTCCACTTTTTGTAGTAGCTGTATGCGAATTGTTTCATAATAAACAACACGAGGCTCTAACTGTTGGAGCTGCAATCGAAATGATTCATACATATTCTCTTATTCATGATGATTTACCAAGTATGGATAACGATGATATGAGACGTGGTAAACCAACGAACCATGTAGTATTTGGTGAAGCCCTAGCAACATTAGCTGGTGATGCATTAAATACATTAAGCTTTGGGGTACTAGCAAGAATGGAAAATGTAGACCCTACAAAGAAAGTTGAGTTAATCAACCTATTAAGTATTGCTGCTGGCGCAGAAGGTATGGTTGGTGGACAGGTATTAGACATTGATGGTGAAAGTCGTAGTTTAAATTTATCGGAACTTGAACATGTTCATATTAATAAAACAGGTGCTATTTTACGATTTAGTATTGAAGCAGGTGCTGTTTTATCAAATGCTACTTTGGAAGAAAGAGAAGCTCTAGTAGAATATGCACATCATATTGGCTTGGCATTCCAAATACAAGATGATATTTTAGATATTGTTGGTACAACAGAGGAACTAGGAAAAACAGCAGGTAAAGACGTAGAAAGTCATAAGAGCACCTATCCAGCCCTTCTCACATTAGAAGGTGCAAAAGAAAAGTTAGAAGAGCATTATCAACTTGCAATTAACGCATTAGAAAAAATTGAGAAAAACACCTTCTTATTAGAAGAATTTGCTGGATATATTGTGAAAAGAAATAACTAATAATAGGAAGTTCTTTTGAATCTGAGTTTACACTGTTATAATAGTAAATACGTTTTCTTGATATATCTAAATTACTGCGGCTAACTCCACAAAATACTTCACCTTCCTCTTACGCATGTAAGCATGCTTGTGGAAGTACTAGTTTCGTCGGAAGTTATACAGCCGCCTACGTTTTTCTTTGAAATTATGATGAAAAGGTGTGTGTGAGATGGATTTAACCAAAATTACTAGTCCATCCTTTTTAAAAAATATGAATACGAAAGAGTTGGAATCATTAAGCCGTGATATTCGCTCTTTTCTAATCGAAAAATGTTCGATTACAGGGGGACATATTGGTCCTAATCTTGGAGTAGTTGAGTTAACGATTGCACTGCATAAAGCCTTTAACAGCCCGAAAGATAAATTTGTTTGGGATGTTGGGCACCAAGCTTATGTTCATAAAATTTTAACTGGTCGCGCTAGTCAATTTAATACACTACGTCAATTTAAAGGCCTTAGTGGCTTCCCTAAAAGATTAGAAAGTGAACACGACGAATGGGAAACAGGTCATAGTTCGACTTCTCTTTCAGCAGCTATGGGTATGGCAATTGCACGTGATATTAAAAAAGAAAATAATTACGTTGTTCCGATTATAGGAGATGGTGCTTTAACTGGTGGAATGGCCTTAGAAGCACTTAATCATATTGGTCATGAAAAGAAAAATATGATTGTCATTTTGAATGATAACGAAATGTCAATTGCACCAAATGTAGGTGCCCTACACAATATTTTAGGACGTTTACGTACAGCAAAAGAGTATTCAAAGGCAAAAGAAGAACTAGAAGGTCTAATGAAAAAAATCCCCGTTTTAGGTGGGAAAATGGCAAGTACTGCAGAGCGCGTGAAGGATAGCTTAAAATACCTCGTTGTTTCTGGTGTATTCTTTGAAGAAATGGGCTTTAAATACTTAGGTCCAATTGATGGTCATGATTTTGAGGCATTAGACAAAACCTTAGAATATGCGAAAAAAGTAAAAGGCCCAGTAATTGTTCATGTGATTACGAAAAAAGGGAAAGGCTATAAACCTGCAGAAGAAGATACTGTTGGAACATGGCATGGAACAGGTCCTTATAAAATGGAAACTGGTGACTTTGTAAAATCTAAAGTAAAGGGGCCAGGTTGGAGTCGTTTAATTTCGGATTCTGTTCGTAAGTTAATGGAAAATGAAGAAAGAATTGTCGCGATCACGCCTGCAATGCCTGTAGGTTCTAAAATGGAAGGAATTCAACGTGATTTTCCAAATCGATTCTTTGATGTAGGAATTGCTGAACAACATGCTACAACAATGGCTGCTGGTATTGCTACACAAGGAATGAAACCATATTTAGCAATCTACTCGACTTTCCTACAACGTGCATATGACCAAGTTTTACACGATATAGCACGACCAAACTTAAACGTAGTGATCGGAATTGATCGCTCGGGATTAGTTGGTGCGGATGGGGAAACACACCAAGGTGTGTTTGACATTTCTTTCCTACGTCATTTACCCAATATGGTTTTAATGATGCCTAAGGATGAAAACGAAGGACAGCATATGGTAAAAACAGCATTTGAATATAATGATGGACCAATCGCTTTACGTTACCCTCGTGGAAATGGTTTAGGAGTACCAATGGATGAAGAAATGAAAACGATTCCTATCGGAAGTTGGGAAGTATTAAAAGACGGGAAAGACGCTTGTATATTAACATTCGGTACAACGATTCCTATGGCTATGGAAGCGGCAGACGAACTGGCTACACAAGGTATTGATGTAAAAGTCGTGAATGCTCGTTTTATTAAACCTCTTGATGAAAGCATTCTTCATGAATTATTTGCGAAGAAAATGCCGATTTTAACAATCGAAGAAGCTATCCTACAAGGTGGTTTTGGTAGTGCCGTTTTAGAATTTGCAAGTGAAAATCAATACTTTGATGTGAAAGTTGACCGAATGGGTATTCCAGATCAGTTTATCGAACAAGGTAGTGTAAACGAACTTTTAGAAGAAATTCATTTAACCAAAGAGGATACAATTGCTCGTATACAACAACTAGTTAAAAGCGACAAAGTAATAGGAACGAAATTAGTATGACAAAACAAATAAAAGAACGAGTTGACATTTTACTTGTAGAAAGAGGCTTATGTGAAACTCGAGAAAAAGCAAAACGTTCAATTATGGCAGGTCTTGTTTACTCAAATGAGACTCGAATCGATAAAGCAGGGGAAAAAATTTCAATTGATGCCCCACTTCAAGTAAAAGGCTCACAGTTAAAGTATGTAAGTCGTGGTGGTCTCAAATTAGAAAAGGCTCTTGATATTTTTGAAATGTCAGTATTGGACAAGCTAATGTTAGATATAGGTTCGTCTACAGGAGGCTTTACTGATTGTGCTCTGCAAAATGGAGCCAAGCATTGTTATGCACTTGATGTAGGTTCCAATCAGCTCGCATGGAAAATTCGCTCTGACGAACGTGTGACTGTAATGGAGAAAACGAATTTTCGATACTCTAAGCCAGAAGATTTTACAGAAGGCTTGCCAGAATTTGCAACAATAGATGTATCCTTTATTTCGTTATCACTTATTTTGCCTGTATTAAAAACAATTTTAGTGCCTGGTGGAGATGTGATGGCTCTTGTGAAGCCACAATTTGAAGCAGGGCGAGAAAATGTTGGGAAAAAGGGGATTGTTCGGGATCCGAAAGTACATTTGGATGTACTAGAAGAAACAGCAAAAATGGCAACGGAAACTGGTTTTGTCGTAAAGGATGCCTCTTACTCGCCTATTACTGGTGGGGAAGGGAATATTGAATTTTTATTCCATTTAGTGAATCCTAAAGAAAATCAAATAATAGAGCCATTTACTAACTTTAAAGCGGTAGTGGATTCGGCTCATAATGAATTAAAATAAAAGTAAAAATAAAAGTGGATGACCTAGAATATAGGGTTATCCACTTTTTCTTGTGGTTTTATTTATGAAATGTTAGTATAAATATACATAAATATTCATAAGAGGTGAATTGGAATGAACAAAGGTCAACGCCATATGCGCATTCGAGAATTAGTAACAAATAACGAGATTGAAACACAAGACGATTTAGTAGATCGTTTAAAACAAGCAGGGTATAACGTAACACAAGCAACTATTTCACGTGATATAAAAGAATTACATCTTGTGAAAGTACCACTACAAGATGGACGATATAAGTACAGCTTACCAGCAGACCAACGTTTTAATCCATTACAAAAATTACAAAGAGCGTTATCAGATTCATTTGTGAGTATCGATGGTGTAGCTCACTTTTTAATGTTAAAATCTCTACCGGGCAATGGTAACGCTATTGCAGTATTGATTGATCATTTAGAATGGCCAGAAATCCTTGGAACACTTTCTGGAGATGATACGATATTAATCATTTGCCGCCGCGAAGAGGACCGTGAGAATATTAAAGAACGTATTATAGGTTTAATTTAACTTAAACTATATACAACATTTAAGAGCAGCTTAAGAGGTGATCGATGTTTGTTAAAAGAACTTAGTATTCGCAACTTCGCGATAATCGATGAATTAACTGTCGATTTTTCAGGGGGATTAACCGTTCTAACAGGAGAAACTGGTGCTGGTAAGTCAATCATAATTGATGCAGTCCACTTACTTGCCGGTGGACGTGCATCCCAGGAATTTATTCGACATGGTGCAAAAAAGGCTGAGTTAACAGGCTTATTTACGATTTCAAATGAAAACCATCCGATTTATGAGAAATTCTTAGAATATGGTATCGAATGCGAAGAGGGTATGATTATCCTTCGTCGCGATATTAATGAAAATGGAAAAAGTGTTTGTCGAGTAAATGGGAAATTAGTAACATTGACAATCCTAAGAGAAATCGGTGCTACTTTGATTGATATTCATGGTCAACATGAAAGTCAAGAACTAATGGATGAAAAAAGACATATCTATTTACTAGATCATTTTGCACATAATGAGCTTGCCCAGATAAAAGAACAATATACAGAGAAATTTCAAACCTATAAAGATTTTAAACGTGAAATTGCATCAATTAGTATAGATGAACAAAGAATCGCTCAACGAATTGATTTATATCAATTCCAAATCAATGAGTTAGAAGAAGCCAATTTAATCATTGGTGAAGAAGAACAGCTTGTTGAAGAAAGAAGAAGGTTATTAAACTTCCATAAAATTTTTGAGCGAGCAAATATAGCCTATGAATCTATCTCAGGTGAATTGAAGGGACTCGATCATGTAGGAGATGCGATGAATGCTTTAGAAGATATTGTCGAGTTAGATGAGCAATTTAATGAATCCTCAGAATCGGTTAGCTCAGCTTTTTACGCATTACAGGAAGCTGCACATCAAATTAAAAATGTATTGGATGATTTAGAATTTGATCCTGAGCGTTTAAATGAAGTTGAACATCGATTAGCTCAATATCAGATGATGAAAAGAAAGTATGGAAATACTGTTGAGGAGATATTAAAGTACTTTGAAAAAATCCAAGATGAGCTCATTCAATTACAAAACCGTGATGAAACGATTCAAAATTACGAGAAAAAATTGAGTAAAATGGAAGAAGAACTTGACCAGTTAGCTTTATCACTTACGAAAATTAGAACGAAAAGTGCTGTAAAATTAAGTGAGGCCATCATGGAGCAATTGCGTGACTTACATATGGAAAAAGCAAAATTTATCGTTAATTTTGAATCCTTACATAGTTTCGATGTGAACGGGAAAGACTATGTATCATTCTATATATCAACAAATGTTGGTGAACCACCTAAGTCTATACCGAAAATTGCATCTGGTGGGGAGTTATCTCGGATTATGCTCGCACTTAAAACAATCTTTTCTTCATCGAACGGTATTACGTCCATTATTTTTGATGAAGTAGACACAGGTGTTAGTGGTCGGGTTGCACAAGCTATTGCTGAAAAAATTGCCGCTATTTCAATTTCCTCACAAGTATTATGTATTTCTCATTTACCACAAGTTGCAGCAATGGCAGATCAGCACTACCTTATTCGAAAACAGGTGGATCAAAATAGAACATATACAACCGTATCTCAAATCGATATACAAAATCGAGTGGAAGAAATCAGTCGTATGATGAGCGGTTCTGAAATAACTGACCTTACTTTACAACATGCTTTAGAACTTTTAAATCTTGCGAAGGACAGAAAACAAGAATTGAAAAACATGTTTTCTTAACTGCATATTTGAAAATTCTGGTATGCTTATACGACTTTTTAATGAAGCTCTTGGAGTAGCTATAAACGATTAGCTACTCCTTTATTCTCCTTTTTTAAGTTTTTTCACGACAAATATTTACCTCTCATTATTGATGTACAAGTGACACATAGTAAATGTACAAATCTTAAAGGAGGTGGACTATGAAGTGCCATTTGCGTAATCTGTTGACTTTTATTTTACTCTTGGTATTCGTTTTCTCGCCAAATGCTGAGGCCTTTGCGAAGAAATTAATACCGATGGGTGAATCCATAGGGATACAGTTACAATTGCCATTTGTTTACGTTGCACATGATGTCTTATTGCCTAATGGACAGTGGCTAAAGAAAGGTGACGTAATCGAAGAAATAAACGGCTCTGAAGTTTCATCTGTTGAAAAGCTTAAACAACAATTGAACTCTAATGAGCTTACGTTATCAGTAAAACAAAAAACACAAGAGCAACGTGATATTTCATTAACGAGCGAGCAGGCAAATAATATTTTGCCCTTTTTAAAAGATGAAACGGATGGCATCGGGACATTAACCTTTATAGATCCAGAATCAAAACAGTACGGCGCATTGGGTCATCAAATTATAGATGGTGTTTTAAATGAACCACCAGACTTTACCGATGGATCAATATTTTTAGCGAACATTGAGCAAATAAAAAAGAGTACCCCAGGAAATCCAGGCTACAAAATTTCTGTTATAGAAGAAAATAACATTCGCTTAGGAAATGTAAAATCGAATGATGTTTATGGAATATTTGGTAGCTGGGAAAATGATTTAAAAAATAATTTACGACAACCGATTGAAATAATAAATGATGAAGAAATATCTCTTGGGAAAGCAGAGATATATACAGCTATTGAAGGTTTGAAGGTAGAAGCGTTTGAAGTAGAAATTACAAAAATTGAGGAGAACTTCCTTCAATTTGTTGTAACGGATAAGGAGTTACTTGAAAAAACAGGTGGAATTCTTCAAGGGATGAGTGGGAGTCCTGTTATTCAAAAGGGAAAATTTGTGGGAGCAGTGACCCATATGTTTGTCGAACAGCCGTCTAAGGGGGCAGCAATCACTGTTTCTGAAATGTTGAAAAAGAAGCCTAAATAAAGGAAATAAGGTAAAAAGACTATAATTTCTTGAAAAGTATAGTCTTTTTCCTTTTTTTTTATTAAAATAAGGATAAAACCAGACGAAAAAACTTTGTTTTAAATTTAAATTGTCGATTAAAGAAGAAACAATCATACTACATAATTATTTTTATTCAAAATAAAGGGATTTCCTAATTATTGTCGAAAATAGAATTGTCAAGTATAGTAAATATGTGGCATAAATTGAGATGGGATACTAATAAAGTAGAAAATGTGTTGTTTATAATCTAAGGGGGAATTTTTTTGGCGAAAGTAAAAGTGGCAATTGCCGACGATAACCGAGATTTAGTCAGAACGATGGAACAGTACTTTGAAAATCACGCTGATATTGAAATAGTAGCAACTGCACCAAACGGTAAACTTTGCATTAAAATGTTAGAAGAATTTCATCCGGACGTATTACTTCTAGATATTATCATGCCACATTTAGATGGGCTTGGGGTACTTGAGGCGATGTATAGTGATGACAGTCTTGCTAAAACACAAGTAATCATGCTTACTGCATTTGGACAAGAAGATGTGATGAAACAAGCGGTTACTTATGGTGCCTCATACTTTATGTTAAAACCATTTGAGTTTGATCAACTCGTGCAAAAAATCTTACACTGTGCTGGTCAAAAGCCAGAAAGCGTAAAAAGACAAAGTATTCTTCAACCAGAAGGACAAGCTAAAGTAAATCAACGTCAGTTAGATACAACTATTACTGCAATCATTAAAGAAATTGGCGTTCCAGCTCATATTAAAGGCTATTCGTATTTAAGAGAAGCAATTCAAATGGTCTACTACGATATTGAATTATTAGGTTCTGTAACGAAAATCTTATATCCAGAGATAGCGAAGAAATTCGGCACAACGCCTTCACGTGTGGAACGAGCAATTCGTCATGCTATTGAAGTGGCATGGAACCGTGGAAACTATGAATCTATTTCGCAAATGTTTGGTTATACAGTACATCACTTAAAATCAAAACCAACAAACTCAGAGTTCATTGCGATGATCGCTGACAAAATTCGTATTGAGTTAGTCGCTTCTTAAGAGTTGGCGTTACGCTATTTTACCGGAAAGGCTTAGCGGAGAATGTGCGGTAAACTTAATTTAAATATCGATAATATTACGTATAAGAAAGCGCTTTTTTAAACGGTTTTTAACGACTGTTTAAGGAGGCGTTTTTTGTTGTCTTTAAGTCCATTTTTAATCGAAATCGATCGTTATATGCTCGACTGTTCAGCGAAGGGACTTTCGGCAAAAACCTTAAGATCGTATGAACAGACGTTAAAATTATTTGCTCGATACTTAGCGGATAAATTTGAAATTAATGATGTTAAAGACGTTACCGCGGAGCATGTTCGCGCTTATATACTCTCAATCGAGGAGCGCGGAAAGTTCGAAGTTAGTGCGTTAGACAAGCCTAACAATTACCCGGAACGTCGCGGTGATTACGGAAAGCCAGTTAGCAAAACAACCATCGCGAATTATGTACGTAACATTAAGGCGTTCTATTCACATTTATACGCCGAGCAGCTTATTCGCCGTAATCCGTTAAAAGATCTTAAAAACGTTAAACCGGAGCGTAAGGTGAAAATTATGCTCGAAGATAACGAGTTAAAGCAATTTTTCCGTTCGTTTGATGTAACTAAGTTCGACCAATATCGTGATTGGGTGATTGCTCGATTAATATTCGATACTGGCGCACGAATTGGCGAATTATTAGAAGTTGTGCCAACCGATATTGATTTGCGAGGAAATGCGGTTTTATTACGCAAGACCAAGTCGGGTAAGCAACGCTTTGTTTACTACTCGCAAAAAACGCGTAATCATCTTAAATCGTGGCTCGCTTTTAAAGATAGATATACCGATAGTCCTTATGTGTTTCCAACTAATCGCGGTACAAAGCTGCGTATAGAAGGCGTAGAGCGTTCATTTAGGTTACGAAGCCGTGATGTCGGTTTAGAGGTAACACCGCATTTACTACGTAATAACTTCGCTAAGAGGTACTTAATTAACGGTGGTGACTTGGCAACTCTTTCAAGACTTCTTGGTCATGCAAGCGTAGAAATAACTTCGGCGATTTATTTAGATTTCTCGGATCGCGAGGTAATGAAGAAATATAGGCAGCACAGTCCTTTAGAAAACTTGGATATATAGAATGAAAAAAGCCGATTGACGTTTGCAGACGTCGACCGACTCTTAACTAAATACGATTACACTAAAATGCCTGCCAGCAATAAGTGTAAACAACTAAATACGACTAGCGTAAATAATTGCGTTATGCCTTCATTATATCGAAAAAAATTCGATGATGCAAGGCTTCTTAAATGCACCCTTTTTTAGGCAGTTCGACGAGGTAGCCCACTAATTCGTCGTTAAAATAACCTGGAAAGGTTCGTCGTACCGCTGCACAAAAGCGACTATATCGCAAGTCACCCGTTTCCTGTTACGGTGCGATGAAAGGTGAGCACGGCCATAAAAGGTGCGGTAAGGTTTATCGGGACATTACGGTGTCGGTAAGCATATACGAGCGGACAAACTGTCGGACAAATTCGACCAATCAAGGACTGATCCGCACGGCTAGGACGATAATTAGTCGAGTATATGCGTAGTGAAAACTACCAATCTAACAGGAGCATACGAGAAACCTCGGACGTTCACTATGACGCTGAAAATATGCGATTGTTACTTATTGTCTCAGACTTCGTTTATTCGTTGTTTACGATAATAGGTAACATCTTTGCGCCGTTTCCTGGAGCGTAGCAGCTATTCTGCTGAAAATGGGGGATCACTTGTCAACCTTAAAGTCAATTAGATCCCGTATATCTTCTATATTTAAAGCGTCAGCAATCTTACATAATGCTGTTTTAGGAATACGCTCGGTTTTATTATTTACTAATTCGGAGATTGTGCGTACAGATAATCCCGATTTATTGGAGAGCTCTTGATATGTCATTTTATTATCTAGAAGCAGCTGGTATAATTTTATTTCGATTTTACGATCCATTTTGACCTCCTTTTACGCAATCAATAAAAATATTTTGTCGGACAAGATATATTTTTACGGATAGTGTAATATCTTATTACTACCAAATGAAATTCCACATATAACGCTAGATTGATTTCTACCCTAGTATTCGTTCTAGTCTATTTGAAATCCTTTATTTTCATAGCCTCAAAGCCTCTATAACTCATTCCTAATCTGAGCAACTATTATTAACATAATAGAACCCGTGCGAAATCAATTTTATACTGCATATTTTCCTTGAACGAATTTTTAAAAACGACGGAGGGAGATGCGAATTGTTTTTTGAAATATTGACAACGACATTATTCGGAGGCATTGCGCTTAAAGCGTATACCAAAAAGAAAGGCCTTGCTTCGAACGATTCCGGGAAAATTCAAAGGATTATATCGTTAAGCGGATTAAACGTTTCTGACGGAAGTGACACGCTTACAACGGTGCTAGTCCGCAAGAAACAGCATAGCTGGGGATGGGAATATAAGTATCGGATCCCGGATGGCCGGAGCTTCAAGCATTACCAAGAAAAATTAGACGTTCTGCAAGACGGATTAAACAATAGGCGCAAGCGCATTAAATTTGCCGATTTAAAAACGTTAAAATTCGATAAAACGATTATCAGTCAGCTTCAAGACTTATGGAGGAATAAACTGACGGAGCAAAAAGAAATCGAGTTAGATTATGACGGACTATTGATTATACGAGTTTATGATAAACCGTTGCCAAGTAAGATTGATTGGGACGAAATTCTCTTAAAGCCTAAATCGTGGTCAGTGCCTATCGGATATACACGGAAAGGTGATACCATTTGCCACGACTTCGATAAATCTAAGCATTTAATTATTGCTGGCGCCACTGGATACGGTAAAAGTGCGATTTTAAAACTTATTGTTACGACACTCATTGACCAGCAACCGGAAAACGTAGAGCTGTCCTTAATCGATTTAAAAGGAGGATCCGCTTTCCACCGCTTTAGAAACTGTAAGCAAGTAAAATACTACTCTCGCGAACCAAAGGGGGCGCAAGAGGTTTTAGAATCCATTCAAAGAGATATGAACGAGTCTTTTGAGAAGGTTGTAGATAACGGCTATGAGGACGTTAAAGAGGCGGGCATTAAGAAGCGTCATTTCATCATCATTGACGAAGCAGCCGATTTAGCGGAATACAGTGATGCAACAGACGTTATAACTGATATAGCGCGAAGAGGGCGTTCAGCGGGCTATTATTTAATCTTTTGCACGCAATATCCGACGGCCCAAACCATTTCATCGCAAACAAAGCGGAATATCATCGCTCGCTTATGTTACGTAGTTGATACCGATACGGCTTCAAGAGTTGTACTGGATGAAGGTGGAGCTGATAAATTACCGGATATTCCAGGTCGAGGCATTTATAAGAACACTATTAAGCGTTACATCGTGCAATCGCCTTTCATATCGAATGAAACGATTCATCAGCGAATCGAACCTTACATCATAGAGAAAAAGGAGGCTAAGCGGATTGAGAAGGAAAGCATTGACGGATCGGGAAGAACGGATATTGCTACTTTTGAAATCCTTTGATTATTTAAGTCGTGACCAGCTTCAAACGTATTTTAAGCTCGGCACTATTCGCAATACAAATCGAGTATTAAGCGATTTATCGGACTATCTCGACTCTTTTAGAGACGGCTATCAATCGGTCTATTATCTGAACAAGAACGGTAGGGAGTACGTTGAATCCAATAAGGTGCGCAAGAAGAGTAGTCAAGTCGATCATTACCTTATGCGTAACGAATTTTGGCTTTATTGCAACTGCCCGAAGGATTGGAAGAACGAGGTTAAGATTTCAACCGGTAAGGTTTCCATTGTTGCTGACGCTATGTATTCGATTGGCGGACTGCAGCACTTTTTAGAAGTCGATCACAAGCAAACGATGAAAGAGAATAGGGCGAAGATTGAGCGTTACAAAGGCTTGATGAACAGTATCGCATTAAAAGTCGGTCATTTTCCCGTTATTGTATGGGTGACTACAACGGAATTGAGACGTAAGCAGCTAGAGGAAGCGTGCAGAGAATTGCCTCAGTTTAAGGTGTTTTTAATCAACGATATTCGATAAGGGAGAGATTAAAATGTTCTTTAAGCGAAATAAAATCGAGGTTGTAGCGCCAATGGATCACGCGGAGTATGAAAGAGAACGTAATATGTATAAGTTTGCTACACGTAAAGAAGTAGCCGTTGCTACTGCCATTCCAAGCGTTTTAAGTGTCGGGCTTGCAACGCATCAACTAGCAGAGCAATCGGCTATGATAACAGCTTCAGCGCCAATATATGCGCCATCAGACGCAATGATTCCAACCGGAGCTATTGCTGACGCCTCAATAACTATGCTTGCAAATGTTTTGGATCCTGTGCTGGACCTATTAGTTGCGATTAGTTTTCCAATAGCAAGCGTAATCGTAGTTGCTTCGTTCTTCTTAATAATGATCGGTAATCAAGAGAAGGCGTTCGATATGATGTTACGCGCCGGGCTCGGCTATATATTAATCCAATTAAGTCCGATGCTACTCGAGATTTTGAAAAACATCGGTCAGCTTATATAATAAAGCTAAAAAGGTGATTACATGGATAATGATTCAGCGGAATTGATTCATAGATATATAATCCTCGAGTTAACAATGAGGACGTTAGAGCGGGAAAAGAAGTTTACTTCGGATCTTAAAATGCAGCGTGTTTTTAATCAGTGGTTTGAGGTTAAAATTGACGAGTTATTTACGGAGCTAAAGAGCGTTAGAGCGGAGATGCTTAAACGTGGAATAAAGGTTCAATCGGAGAACGTTACGGATAATGCGACGGAATACCTCATAATTGAACGAGGTACAACATTTAAACGCCAATACTTTAACGTTGCTCTCCGGAATTGGTGTGAAGAAGAAGTTAAACGGTTATTAGGATTAGAATATAGACAGCCAAGTGATCGCAAATAAAAAGCGCCCTGCTCGTTATGAGTGAACTGAACCCCGAATAGTGGACACTTAAAAAAAAGTGCCCTATTCGGGGTTTTTTCTATGCGAAAAGCCCGTTATACTAAAACAAATTAATCTGAACGGGAGTTATTTTATGAGTAAAATCTTTTTCAACGAATACCAA
>DATMGC010000122.1:0-5459 GCA_035555915.1 Ureibacillus sp.
ACTTTCAAGGATTTTGGGGAATTAGTTGTTCCAGTTTTACGGGAAAGAGGCTTAGTCCCAGAAGAATATGAAGGAAACACATTCCGTGATAACCTATTCGGAAAAGGTGATCGACTCCCTAATCACCACCCAGGTAAACAAACTAAAGTATTACAATTGAACTGAGCAGATGAAGTTGGAAATCTATTTAGAAATTTAACTAAAATTGCTGAAAGTAAATCAATTATGTATGAAGATTGTTCCATAAAACGAACTAACAATTAGCTAAACGAAAAATCTTAATATTAAAGGCCTGATTTCTTTGAACTGCGCCCTAAATTTTGGACAGTTTAATAAAAGCAACCTTGCTATTTAAGCAGCTATTAGATGACTTCGGTATTCCACTGGAGTCATCTTTTTTAAATCCCATTGTCTTCTAGATTCGTTATAGAATATCATGTAACGATCCACTAGTTGTTTTAATTCTTCAAAAGTATGTACTTCTTTATAATCCATTTCATCTTTCATGTGCCCAAAAAAGGATTCCATTGGCGCATTATCAATACAGTTGCCTCTGCGAGACATAGATTGTTTAAAATTCATTTCTTTCACACGTTTTTGGAATTCTGGATGTGTATAATGAAAACCTTGATCGGAATGTATCATAGCTTCTGGATGCACGTTTCCATCTAATTTTTCTTCTAATTTAGTAAGTGTATTATAAGCAATCGACATTTTGAGTGTTTGTGATAATTCATAAGCAACTATCTCACGTGAAGCAACGTCCTTCACACAGGAGAGATAAGCTGTTTTTCCCCGGTACTTTAAATAAGTAATATCTGTTAAAAATACTTTTCCAGGTTCGTCTTGTGTAAATTCTCGATTTAATAGATTTGGCAATGTTTTATGTTCTTGAGTAGCTTTTGCGATATTTTTATATGGGTTTGCGCGACGTACTTTCGCAAAGAAATTATATTTACGCATTAGACGTCGAATTTTCTTTGGATTCATGGGCATCTCTAGTAACTCGCATACTTTCATATAAAGGCCACGGTAGCCAATTTTTCCTTTGAATGCATCATAGATGCACTTTAATAAGAGGTAATCCTCGTAATCATTGTATTCTCGAATAGAGCGTTTCTCCGTATTCTGTAACCACGCATAATAACCACTTCGACTAACTTGTGCCACAGTACATAATTCAGAAACACTACACGTTAGACGATATTTGCGAATGACTTCATTGATGACTTGGTATTTTTCATGTGCAGCTACTTGTGTTTCTTCGCCTTCCTTTCGAGTTCGTCCAACTTTTTTAATAATTCAATTTCAGCTTCTAGATAACGAATACGAGCTTCTGCTTTCTCCAGTTTCTTTTCAGCAGATAAATCTTTCGTTGATGGTCGTCCAGAACTTCCTTTTCCTCTCCGTTCTTCTAAAAAACCATCTTCCCCATATTGCTTAAATGTTCTTCTCCAACGTTCTAAAGAACTTTTAGCTTTTTGAGAACCGATGATTACAAGATCAAATCCATTTTCTATAAAGATTTGAGTAGGTCCTTTACCAGCTAAATTTTCCTTCACAGCTTTCATTTTAAACTCAGGTGTATATTGAATTGCACGATCAGATACTGAAGAGACATTAGGGTTAGCTTCTAACAATTGACGTTGGTGTTCGTTGAAAAAGATTTTACTCATAAAATAACTCCCGTTCAGATTAATTTGTTTAAGTATAACGGGCTTTTCGCATAGAAAAAACCCCGAATAGGGCACTTTTTTTTAAGTGTCCGCTATTCGGGGTTCAGTTCATGTTTCAATGTCCGTTCTTTATACTCATCAACTGTTACCTGATGGACGCTAGCCCGTATTTTATTAAATAAAGGCGAAAAAAGATCACTTGATGTCTTCCCATAACACATTGCTTCGTTAAAAGGAATTAATGTTTCCCCTTTAAGGAAGTGAGACGTATTAAAAACATGCAGCATACTTTCTCCATTTAGAAGATGTAGCACTTTCTCCGAATCATCTTGCCTTCTTATAATTTTTGTCACCACGATATCCACCTCTTTGTAAGGAAGTACACCTCATACTACATCTCGTTCATAAGCTCCTGAATTTTTTGATTTAGGTTTGATCAATTAAACAATTTTAACTGATATCGCTTTAAAAAAACCAAAACCTGAAAGTTTTAAAATTAATTTTTCTTTCATTGTAATATGCCTTTGAACGTATATTAAAAGTCCGTCCACTTTGAATTCATGATAGTTGGCTATATCTTTTGGCTTTCCAACGAGTGTTAGTAACTCTTGGACCCCTGGTGCACAACAAGCATTTACTTCAACTATTTTCACTATTAATTGTCCACCTTTAGATTGAATCCATTTTTTCGCATCTTCATCAATTTGGAACTTCATGGTTTCTCTCCTTTTTTAAGTGATTCTTACTTATATTATGCTAGATTTAACCCTAACAAGAAATAGAAATAACCCCATCCAAATTAAAAAGAGTAGACGGTTCATTCCATCTACTCCAATAAATTTAATTAGTGAATATTACGTTTTTTGAAGTTTCCGCCTCTTACTTCTGCTGTATCATACACTGTAACAAAAGCATTAGGATCCAATTCATGAATAATTTCTTTCATTTTGCTATCCTCTAAACGGTTAATAACACATGTGATTTCCTTAAATTCTTCATTTGAATAAGCTCCGCGCACAATATTGTATGTGGCGCTACGTCCTAAACGGTCACGAATCGTTTCGACCATTTCTTCTGGCTCACTTGTAATAATTTTAAATGTTTTTGAACCACTTAGACCTTCTTCTACGATATGAATCACCTTTGATGCAATAAAGTAGGCAATCCCTGAAAGAATTGCTCCTTGAAGACCAAATACTGTCGAAACAATGATAAATACAAATAAGTTTAGGAACAATATTAAATCACTTGTCCCAAATGGTAATTTCCTTGAAAGTAATACTGCCAACATATCAATGCCATCTAAGGCACCACCATTACGTAGGGCAAGACCCATCCCAAAACCTATGATAATCCCACCAACAACTGTAACTAATAATGTATCTCCGTGAATAATTGTTGGGACATGGTGCATCGTACTAGTGCCTATAGCAAGGGAAACAATACCGAGCACCGAATAAATCGCAAAACTTTTCCCAATTTGTTTGTAACCCAAAATAATAAAGGGGATATTTAATATCGCAATTAACACTCCTAGAGGTAAACCAAATAACTGTGATCCAACGATACTTATACCGGTTACCCCACCATCGGATACGTTATTTGGAATTAACACAGCTTCCAAACCGTACGCCGTAATAGCTCCACCAAGAATGATTAGTAATACTTTGGATAAAATCCTTCGTATCTTTGGCTTCTGCTGTCTAACTGGACTCATAAAAATTCCTCAATTCTATGTATTAAGTTCGATAATATTGATTAATGTAGACTCTTCAATAGATTACACCAATCAATTCCTAATACTATTATACAAAAACATAGGAAATCTGACAAAGATATGGGCACTAGGACTTAAAAAATGCTGTTGTCTTTAATGCCAAAAATTATTAAACGTTAATATAAGGATAATTGGACAACTTACACTTCATGCCTATTTAACATACACTGTAACATTAACTCTGGTAGATAAGGAGTTTTGCCCATGTATGTTGTTACATTTTTTGAAAAAAATACGTTTTTCTTAAGTCAATTGCTAAAAACAGTACCTCAAAAAGATGAAGCCATTAAAATTAAAGGTCGAAAAGGAACCGTTGTGAACGTTGAGCAGATTGATGATAAAAATATTCATGTCCATGTCGAGTTAGAAAAAGTCGTTAAATTCCAACCTATTTTAAAAGATGATAAAAAAAGAAGACGATAACCTACAAGGCTGTGACAAAAAGAAAACACCATTTCTCAAGGAGAATGGTGTTTTCTTTTTGGACTTGATTTGCATTCCAGGGATGTCTTTAGTCATTAATTGATTAAGACACACTGCTAAGCATCATTTCATTTACCCGTTCATTTAATGCACTTACAATTACATCTGAGCTTCCTAAATATTCACATAAAATATATTCACAAGTACTTTTCTCTCTAGATTTTCCAATGGTTTTTTGAATTCCTTTGATTAACAACCCAGTAAATAAAAAGTACGGTAAAATAAAGACTTGGTCTACTTCATCATCTATCTTATTCATAACATCTGTGAAATACGGTTTGCAACCCGTTAAAAAACAAGTCTCAACAGGATGATGAATTTTGGTTTCAAGTGCCCTTGCAATCGCCCCTAAATCACGCTTCACATCTACATCTGTTGATCCCCGTCCAACAATCCAAATCTTCGAACGCGCCGTTACTTGCTTGCCCGTCTCTTTTATATGCTCAGCTAATAATTCTACTAAACTTGTCTGCACACCGATAGGGTTGCCAAACTTAAATTCTACAAAGGGATACTCCTTCAACGCTTCATCTAATTCTAATGGAATATCATGTTTCGCATGGGCAGCTGACAACAAAAGAACAGGAATTGCATGTATTTTCGTTGCTCCACGTTCTACACACATTTTTATAGCTTGAGTTATAGTCGGTTCAGCTAGCTCTAAAAAACAATGTATTTGAATCGGCTCGGTGCGTAATTTTTTACATTTTTCCACAAACTCAACGGCCTCATCGCATGCTTCTTTTAAACGACTTCCGTGACAAATATATAAGACAGCATCCATTTACATACCACCAACTGCAAGTAAATCTTGGCTATTTTCAAACCAACTCAAACTCTCATTTAATCGAACAACTTCTCCTACAACAATCATGCTTGGATTTTTTATTTGTTCACGTTGTGCAGCAGCAAAAATGGTCTCCAAGGTAGCAATTACCGTGCGCTGTTTAGATGTAGTACCGTAATGAATCAAGGCGACTGGTGTGTCTTTACTTTTTCCATGCTTCATTAATTGTTCTGTAATGTAAGATAAATTCTTCATACCCATATAAATTGCGAGAGTATCAACACCTTTAGCTAACGCATCCCAATTTGTATGGTCTTTCTCCCCTTCTTTATGATGCCCTGTGACAATTGCAAAAGAGGAACTGAATTCACGGTGAGTGACAGGTATCCCTGCATATGCTGGAGAAGCGATGCCAGATGTAATTCCTGGTACGATTTCAAAAGGCACCCCCGCAACCTGGCAAGCCATCGCTTCTTCACCACCCCGTCCAAAGATGAACGGGTCACCACCTTTTAAACGCGTAACCACTTTTCCTTGTTTGGCATACTTGACTAATTCTAAATTAATCGTATTTTGCTGCATAGAATGACAGTTTGGTAGTTTTCCGCAAGAAATAAGCAGTGTGCCTTCCTTTGCATACTTTAATAATTCCTTATTTACCAAGCGATCGTATAGGATAACATCTGCTTGTTCAATGCACTTTAAACCTTTCACAGTTATTAAATCAATGTCTCCT
>DATMGC010000123.1:0-1584 GCA_035555915.1 Ureibacillus sp.
TTCAAGGAACCACTCATAAGATGCTGTCTGAATCTCAATTAAATTCGGAAGCTCCAGCACCTCTTTAATACGCGCAAAGCTTCTACGCTGGCGGTGTTGTCCGTACTGAACTAGTTGACCTGTCAACTCATTCACCCCTCATTAAAGCGATAATAGGTCTTTGCAAAACCATCTAAATGGTGTATGATTTCGAAAGACAAAAAGAAAACGAGTCTTTTCTCAGACATCATTTTCGGTTAAACTAAACTTATCCATGGTAAGTATACCCACTTAAAATGCATTGCATACAAAAGGGCAAACTCCCACAAAATAATAATTTTGCATTTTATTATGTTATCATAGCCATTTTGTCAAGTCAATATTTTATACTCTTGGAGTTTTGTTTATTTCTTCTACATTTAGCTAGTGAAAAAAACAATTGAAAATTACTTTTGTGCTCGTATAATCCAATAACCCTTCTTCTTCTCGACTACTTCAACTTCTGCAAACTTTTCTTCCAAATGACTCATCGTTGATGGCGCACCCTGTTTTTTCTGAATTACAATCCACAATTCCCCACCAACCGATAACTTTTCAAAGGCACCGTCATAAAATCTAAAAACTGTTTCTTTACCTGCTCGAATAGGTGGGTTCGTTAAAATTGCAGCTACTTGTAACCCTTCTTCTACATTTGCTAAACCATCACTCTCAAAAATTCGTACATTTTGAACTCCGTTTATTTCTGCATTTTTCTTTGATAATGCAACCGCTCTTTCATTTATATCCATCATATAAACAACGCGATCCGGATTTTGTTTTGCTATAGAGAGACCAATAGGGCCATATCCACACCCAACATCCAAAATTGCACCTTCTATTTCAGGAAGCGAAAAAGTATCAATTAATACACGGGATCCAAAATCTACTTCGCTTTTACTAAATACTCCAGTATCTGTTTCAAATAAAAAGGAATGACCGAGTAACGTAAATTTCCATTGGCGTGGTTTACTTTCAGTTTGAGGCTTATTTGAATAATAGTGTTCAGACATCTTAACGTGCCCTCCTTTAGAAAAACAAGGTTCGTCGCTACACTACGACAAATCGATGGCATCTTTACCGGATATCCATAAATTAAACCAATGTATCCGCCAAAGAAAAAATGAAGAAAGCCCGTCAAAAAGACGAGCTTTCTTTATTTATTGAAAATAAGGTAAGTGAAGAAATTATTTAACTTCTACAGAAGCGCCAACTTCTTCAAGTTTAGCTTTCATTTCTTCAGCTTCTTCTTTAGATACGCCTTCTTTTAATGCTTTAGGAGCGTTATCTACTACTTCTTTAGCTTCTTTTAAGCCAAGACCAGTGATTTCACGAACCACTTTGATTACTTTAATTTTTTGGTCACCAGCAGATGCTAGTACTACGTCAAATTCAGTTTTTTCTTCAGCAGCAGCTGCAGCGCCACCTACTACTGCTACAGGAGCAGCAGCTGTTACACCGAATTCTTCTTCGATTGCTTTTACTAAATCGTTTAATTCAAGAACTGTCATAGCTTTGATAGCTTCTAAGATTTGATCTTTGTTCATTTTATTTTCCTCCTATATGGAT
>DATMGC010000124.1:0-21669 GCA_035555915.1 Ureibacillus sp.
ACTCATCCAGTCATACCTAGCCTTATATGAGATTCGTGTTCCTCGGACCGGTGTTTTGCCTCCAGCTTCCTTCAGATTCCGCGTCACCACGGACACCCTTGCTCTTGGCTAACCTCTACTTCTGTCTTCGGGGTTCGGGACTTGCACCCTATAGTTCATGCGCATGCCGGGCGCACGTAAAAAAGTGGAAATGTCCAAAAGGGCATTTCCATTTTTTTTTATAAACTTCTGAAAAATCGTTCTACAAACTTGGCATTAAAGGACAATAATTCTTCATCCGGGTTAATTTTTGCATGATGTAACCCATACTCGCAATTAGCCCCTGCCCAGAACATTGCTCCCGGAATGTCTTTAAGAAAATAGCCAAAGTCTTCCCCTGTCATAGCAGCAGGACATTCATAAGCTGTTGCTCCTTCAAACTGCTCGGCAAAGTCTAGTAACTTTCTTGCACATTCAGAGGTGTTATTAACCTCATAGTACATTGAACCATAATCAATTTGAATGTCACATTCAAATGAGGCTTCAATGCCAGAACAAATGGCCTCTATACGTTTTTTTACAGCCGCCATTGCTTCTGCATTTAAGGTGCGAATAGTTCCTTCTAATCTTGCATTTTCAGCAATGATATTTTGAACTGTTCCTGAAGTTAGCTTTCCTATTGTCACAACTGCACTATCCATTGGATTAACATTACGACTAACAATTGTTTGCAATTGCAGGATTAAATTCGCAGCCGCGACCGTCATATCCTTCGTCTTATGTGGGTAAGCGGCATGTCCCCCTAAGCCTTTTAGATCAATGAAAAGTTCTGATGTATTGGCAAATAATAACCCTGGTCGCGTTGCTACAGTCCCAACTGGATATTCTGGTGCAACATGTAATGCATAGATTTCATCTGGTAGAAGATCTGGTCGTTCCGATTGTAACCAATTTAACATTGGTTCAGCACCACCTGGACCTTCTTCCGCAGGTTGAAAATAGATCACTACGTTTTGGGTTGGTTGTTCCGTAGCTAATGCTTTCACTAATCCAAGTGCAATTGTCATATGACAGTCATGACCACAAGCATGCATATTTCCTTCATGAGTAGATGTGAAGGATAACCCTGTTTCCTCAACAATAGGTAAACCATCAATATCTGAACGCCAACCAATTGTTTTAGATGGATTACTTCCTTCAATCTTCACCACAATACCCGTTTTCCAAGTCGTAACAGTTAAATGTTGTTGTGGAAAATGAGAGATTTTATCAAGCAAATACTTCTGTGTTTTAAACTCTTCAAAACCTAATTCAGGTATTTGATGTAAATCTCTACGAATTTGAATAAGTGTATCCATCATAACACCTTCTTAAATATTTCTTAAAGCATCGATAATTTCAGTTTTAGATTTTGTTTTTTCATCTAATTGTTTAATTACGCGTGCAGGAACTCCGCCTACAACAGTATATGGTTCAACATCGCTAATAACGATTGCACCCGCAGCAACTACAGCACCTTGACCAACGCGTACACCTTCTAATACAACCGCATTTGCTCCAATAACAACATCATCTTCAATAATAACTGGTGTTGCTGATGGTGGTTCGATTACTCCAGCAAGAACAGTTCCTGCACCAATGTGACAGTTTTTCCCTACTGTTGCTCGACCGCCTAATACAGCTCCCATATCAATCATAGTTTTATCGCCGATTTCAGCACCAATATTAATAATTGCACCCATCATAATAACGGCATTATCACCAATTGTTACTTGATCACGGATAATTGCACCTGGCTCAATACGAGCATTTTGGTGTTTTAAATCTAGTAAAGGAACACCAGAATTACGACGGTCATTTTCAATTACATAATCAGCAATTTTATCGCCGTTTTCTTTTAAACTAGCTTCAATTTCGCTCCACTCGCCGAAAACAACAGCACTATTTCCTTCACCAAAAACTTTTGAATTTTCACCATATGATAAAGAAGCAACACCTTCACCTTTTACATATACTTTAACAGGTGTTACCTTTTTAGAATCTGCAATAAACTGAATAATTTCTTGTGCATTTAATTTGTTAGTCATTGTTAAATCTCCTTATCTATGTAAAATCTGCTCACATTTTTGATTGTACTAAATTTTCTAATAAATAGCACGTATAATTATTTATGAAGCATAAATAATTATTCATCACTTCGTATAATCATAAAGACAACTTGCATGGTGCTTGACAACATCTAAGAATGCGGCAACTTGTTTTAATTCAAAAGAAGCATCATATCCAATTAACCATGTATCGCGTGTTAATCCAGTATCTTTCTCATTTTGTGTTAATGGAATTTTATTAACTTCTTCTTGACCATTTAATGTAATAGACGGTAATATCGCATATCCAATCCCATTCATAGCCATTTGTTTACACGTTTCAATCTGATCCACAATGATTTGTCGTTTTGGATTTGAGGAGAAATGTCTTTGCCACCATAGTTGGATTTCTTGATAGTAGTTCGAATCACTTTTAAATTGGATAAAGGGTCTGTCTGTCGTTAAAACATCATCAATATTTTTAATTTCCTTATCGACTAAATACATCATGTCTCTAAATAAGTGAACTTTTTTCCCTTTCCATTCAACTTGCCCACGAACAATTCCAACATGTGCCTCTCCTTCATATAATGATTTGACAATCTCAGAACTCCAACCAGTTATTAAAGATATTTTTGCATCCGGGTATAATGTAACAAATTCCTTTAAAACTTTGGGAAGCCAATTTTGACCTACAATTGAAGCACAAGCGATTTTTAATGTACCGTGTACTTTAGAGTTAAGTGCTTGGATCGTTTCAAAAATTTGTTCTTTTCTTAAGATCGTTTCAGTTGCATATTGAATGACTAATTCGCCGGCTGGTGTTGGAGTAAGACCCTTTTGAGATCTAATAAATAGCTGTGAACCCCAATCTTTTTCAATTGATTGAAGTCTTTGGGAGAGGGCTGGCTGCGTCAAGAAAAGTCGTTCTGCTGCTTTTCTCATATTTTTCTCTTCTGCTAAAATTTTTATGATTTCTGCTTCCGTTGCAGTCATCTAAACTCCCCCTTTAGAAGTGTAAAACTCGACAAAACCCAAAATTGGATTTTGTCGAGTTTTATTAAACATTTCTATTAATCTTCTACTTGATAAATATATTTTTTAAGCTGTTTTAAAATAACGCGTCGAGTTAATATACCAACAAATGTTCCTTCATCATCAACTACGCATAAAAAAGCATGGTTAATAACTAAATCCAAAGCTTTTTGAAACGTATCTGTTATCTTTAAATACGTAACAGCTCGGTCCATGCAATCGTCAACTTTAATATTAGACAACTTATCATATTCAATACGTTCTAAACCTAAGATGGATTCTGTAATCATTTTAGTACTTAATAACCCATGTAAGCGATATTTAATGTCCAATACGGGCACAGAAGAATAACCTGTTTTTGTTAAGACGAGTAAAGCATGTTCTGCACTATTTCCAATTTGAACATGAGCAACTTTTTCTGATGAAATAATAAAGTCACTAATTGGTGTATCTAATAATGCTCTTGTATTTGTTGAAATCATGACCTTCTACTCCTTTGCCTGTCAATAACCTTCGTAACAGCAATATACCTCTCCTTATATCATATCACAATTTGTTCACAATTGACCATGATATGGAACTAGTATTTTAGAGTAGAAGGATGATTCTTTACATAACATCACATACTAATATCCATACATCGCCCAATAATAAAAGATAATAATTCCAGTAAACAGCCCAAATATAATATACATAATAATGATTGGGTTCATTGCAACTGGATGGTCTCTTACCATTTTACTAATCGGCGTATCTGTTGCAGATACACGGTGTCTTGTTTTTTTCATTACACTTTGTGTTAGTAAGTAAGAAACAAGTACGATAACCACTCCTGCAATAATTGTTGGTACTGTCCACATCCCCATAATTACACCACCCTAATTTAAATTTTAGAAAGTGTAATTAGTATGCAACTAATACGGTAGTGTTTATTCTTAGTTTAAAAAGAATTCCAAAATTTTCTTGTTTCTTTAAAAAGGAAATTTATTTAACCATTGTCCTCCATCTAAAGTGACACATTCACCATTCATATAGGAAGCCTTTTCTGACAGAATAAATGATGCAAGGTCGGCAATTTCTTCGGGAGTTCCAAGTCTTTTCAATGGAACGGAATTTAATGTTCGTTTTGCTTGTTCTTCAGATTCCCAAAGTTTTCCTGCACCACCTGTTCTTTCAATAGGACCAGGTGCAATAGCATTTACTCTAATTCCATATTGATTACCCCATTCTACTGCTAAAGAGCGTGTTAATGATAATACACCTGCTTTTGCTGCAGCAGAATGAATCACCCCTGCACCTGCTCCCCACGCATATGTTGCAACCATATTCAAAATCTTACCTTTGATGCCCTTTTCGATCCAATACTTTCCTACCTCTGAGGTACAGTAGAAAGTGCCATTTAAAACGATATCGATTACTGCTTTCCATCCATTAGGGGAAAGTTTCTCTGCAGCAACAATAAAGTTTCCAGCCGCATTATTCACTAATCCGTCTATTTTCCCAAATTTATCAATAGTAAATTGAACCATTGCTTTTACATGGTCAATTTCACGAACATCCATTTGAAATATCTCTATACTAGTACCAAATTCTAAAATTTCATTTTTTGCATTTTGTAAGCGCTCTCTATCACGGCCAGTAATAACTACATTGGCACCTTCTTCAACAAATTTCTTTGCCATAGCAAGTCCCATCCCACTAGACCCACCAGTAACAATCAAGGTTTCTTTATTCAACATGACATTTCCCCTCCCCAATGAATAAACAATCATTTCCATATTACTATATATTTACAGAGATGTCATTCAGTTTTCAGAATTTAAAGATAAATCAGATGTCAACCTTCAATGATTACCCATGAATTTTCAAAGGCACCCCATACATGTTAAGAAGTAGACAGAAAAAACACAAAAACCAACAAATTTTATCCCCATAAAACTTGTTGGTTTTCACTATTTTGCTAAATATTTTTCTACAATCTCTTCGACTGGAAGAGGTTTATTATAAAGATAGCCCTGTCCTTTTTTACACTGATGGAGCTTTAGGAAGTTTTCTTGTGAGATTTCCTCTACGCCTTCTGCAATAACTTCCATTTCTAAGTTTTGTGATAGTGCGATAATTGCTTTTACGATTGCCTCATTTTTATCATCTTTATTTAAATCTGCAATGAAGGATTGATCAATTTTAATGATATCAATTGGATACTTTTTCAAATAACTTAAGGATGAATATCCTGTACCAAAATCATCAACGGAAACAAATACACCCAAAGCTTTCAAGTCTTTTAAAATACTTTCCGTTTCATCCACATTCTCCATCGAACTTTCCGTAATTTCTAGCTCAATGAATTTGGGTTCTACATTGTATTTATAAAGTATGCGTTTTACCTTGTCCACAAAATTTTCTTGTTTGAATTGTTTGGGCGATATATTCACCGCAATTCGAACGGATCTGTATCCTTGTTCTTTCCATTGTTGCTGATACTGACAAACCTGCTCTAAAACCCACTCACCAATTTGAATAATCAAACCAGATGATTCAGCAATAGGGATAAATTGAGAAGGGGGGACGAATCCAAACTTTGGATTGTTCCATCTAATTAACGCTTCGAAGCTATCGATTTTGTATGTATCAAAATCAATTTGCGGCTGTAAATGTAAAGAAAGCTCATTAAATTCAATTGCTCTACGTAAATGAGCCTCCATTAATACTTCATTTTTAAATGTATGGCTCATTTCCTCACGAAAGAATCGATAATGGGCACGTCCATGTCTTTTCACATAAATCAATGCTGATTCAGCTTGATGTAATAGTATTTCTAGATCTCTTCCTTGTTCTGAAGAGATTGTAGATATGCCAATAGAACAAGTAATAAAGTATTCTTGTTCATCGATTAAAAAAGGCTCCTTAAGTTGGTCATAGATGCCATTTACTACTAACTCAACTTCTTCTCTAAGGGTATGACGAACTAAATACACAAATTCATCTCCACTGTAATGATAAAGTTCGCACGATGCATTTTGAACTTGCTTAAAACGCTCACTAACCTGCTTAATCATTACATCAGCTTTATGCTTACCAAGAGATTCATTGTATTTTTTAAAGCGATCTAAATCTACTAATAATAATGAAATATGTCGAAGATCTTTATAATTTTGGTAATGTTCAGACCATTCTCTGTTTAATGCCCTCTTATCAGCTAAACCTGTATTTTCATTTTGAAGTCTAGAGAAATCATTCATGCTTTTTTCTTTTATTACTTGCTTCATTATTACGACAAAATAATTTTCTAAGTTTGTAGTAATCGGTTGAATCAATATCGATAATTCATCGAAATCATTTTTTAATGAAAGAGTTCTAACTTCTTCCGTAGGCCGTTGGATCATTTTCAGCAAATCTTCCCAATCCATCCATTGGAAAAATACTCTAGCATCCATTCCATCTGAAAAAGGAACAGGCGAAAAAATAGAGGCATTTGAATTAATCATTTCTACAGTAAAGTTTTCATCATTTTGCTGTTTAATTACTACTACAGCATTAAATGGATTTAGTTTCAACATATCATTCAAGTAGTTGTTAAACTCCAGTGTGGGAAAAGTTATCATAATATCCTCCATTTGCCAGATGATGCAAAAAAATAAGTTTTAGTTATATTATAACACTATAATACATTTTATATTTATAATTTATATCTTTTTTAGTACATATATACAAGTCAAATCACTCCACATAGAAATTCAACACTACAATTAAGACAAAAGACACATAAATAATGACTCCTACCTCCAAAAGAGGAATGTAAAATGTTATAAAAATAATATTAAATATTTTCTCTTTGATAATAGTACATCAATCACTCTACCTCTATTACTGTATTTATAGCATCACGTAGAAATTGCTCCTGTGAATTATATACCATGTCTGAATTAGGAACTTCCTTATAGTGATAGGTTCCAGTTGAATCTTGTAAACGAGCTTTGACATTATCAGCTAACTGATTCAATAGAATATCCATTACTCTTTGTTTAATCTCAAATGAGTATAGAGGGAATAAAATTTCAACACGTTTCACCATATTCCGTGTCATTAAATCAGCTGAAGATAAAAAGAGTTTATTGCCCCCGTTATGGTGGAACCAATAAATACGTGAATGTTCCAAGAAACGGCCCACAATACTAGTTACTGTAATATTTTCACTTATCCCTTTAATTCCAGGACGTAAACAACAGATTCCTCGTATAACAAGTTCAATTTTCACTCCATTAATCGATGCTTCATAAAACTTCATAATTAAATCTTTGTCTGTTAAAGAATTCATCTTTGCACGAATAAATCCGTTTCCGTATTTTTTATGACAGCTGATTTCTTCATCTATTAATGCCATAAACTCATCACGTATATCAAATGGTGCTACAACAAGATGATGAAATTTTGGCTTTTCTGTATAGCCACTTAAGTAATTAAAAAAGTTTGTAGCGTCAATACCAAACTCCTTAGTTGATGTAATAATCCCCATATCTGTATAAAACTTTGCAGTGGCATCATTATAATTACCTGTTCCTAAGTGAACAAAACGCTCTATTTTCCCATTTTTTCTACGTACAACAAGGGTGATTTTAGAATGTGTTTTCAAATTATTCATTCCATAGATTACTAAGCATCCTGCTTGCTCTAGTTCCTTTGCCCAATGCACATTATTCTCTTCATCGAATCGAGCTTTCAATTCAACTAAAACAGTTACTTGTTTGCCATTTTCCGCTGCTTGTTTTAAAGCATGGATGATAGGAGAATTACCACTCACACGATATAGTGTTTGTTTGATTGCTAATACAGAGGGATCTGATGCAGCTTCAGTTATAAAATCTACAATCGGTTCAAATGATTCATATGGATGATGGAAAAAAAGATCCTGTGTTATTGCCTTTTCAAAGATATTTTCATTTGAAACTAAATCTTTTGGTCTTTGAGGGATGAAGCTTTCATATTGTAAGTGCTCACGACCAATGGCAATATTCTTTATAAAACCAAATAAGAAGGTTAAATCCAGTGGACCGTCTATTTTATAAACATCCGATTCTTCAATCTCAAATTCCTCTAATAAGTAATGTAGAACTTCTTCACTCATTTCACCGTTGCGAACTTCTAATCGGCTACCCACTCCCCATTTGCGTTTTTTCAGTTCCTTTTCAATTTCAACGAGTAAATCACGTGCGCCTTCCTCATGTATTGTTAAATCTGCGTTTCGTGTTAAACGGAAGGCTTGAGTGGATTTCACATTGTATCCATAGAAAAGTTTTTCAATATGAGAGCTAATAACATCTTCTAACAAAACAAATACCTTTTCTCCGTTTTCACTCGGCACTTCGATAAATCGATCTATTACAGAAGGAACTTGAACAATTGCCACTTTTTCGTTAAGCTCACTATTCCTATTTTCTTCTAGCATAACGAGCAAGTTTAAAGTTCTCCCTATTAATGTAGGAAATGGACGATAGGCATTCACAGCCACAGGTGTTAGAACCGGGAAAATCGTTTCTTCAAACAGATCATTTACAAATTGTTTTTGGCTTTCGTTCAATAATCTAAATTCACAAACTTCCACTTTTTCTTGACGCAATAATTCGTATACCAGATAACGAAAAAGATCCATTTGTCGACGTACAAGTGCTTGAGTTTTTTCTGCTATTTTTGCAAGTTGTTCTTTAGGGGGAAGTCCTGCTTTATTTTCCGGCTTATGAAAACCAGCTCTTACTTGGTCTTGTAATCCCGCAACACGAACCATGAAAAACTCATCTAAATTCGAGCTGAAAATTGCCAAGTACTTTAAACGCTCCAACAATGGATTTTCCTCATCTTCCGCTTCTTCCAATACTCTTTCATTAAATGCTAACCAACTCAACTCACGATTATTATAATATTGCGGTTTAGCGATTTCTTCTATCATTCTTTCGTAGACACTTTGCTCTTCATTATGATCTTCTCCATGAGAATTCAAGCGAACATCAATTGTCATTTCTTTCACCCTTTATATTAAAATGAATTTGTACATTTTTTTTAAATAACCGTTCTATCTGCTTCTTTTGACGGTTACATTGATACATCTCAGCCACTGGAAGACGATTAGCACAAAGAATCAAATGAATATTATCATCACTATTTTTTAACTTAACCGATTCTATAATATTGCGTTTTGAAACATTTAAAGCATAGATAAATTTCAACATACCTCCAAAATCTTTCAAGAGTTTTAACTCTTCCTTTGATATCCAAGTAGTAAAAGGAGATGAAAACCTTCTAAAGTAGGCTTTATTTTTAAAAGAAGCAAGTAATGCGAGTTTTATCCGGTCTACATGATTCATTCCTAGAATAGATTGATTTGCAAGTAAATAAAAAGTATGTTCACTTGATGAATCTTGCTCAATATATTCACCAATAGCATACACTTGAGCCGCGCATTGTAACATTTCCAAATGCCTTTCATTAAAGTTGAATACACCTAATTGACAGCACTCTCTGTATAATTGTTCGGTCAAACCACGTTGGAATGTACACTCGTTCTCAGAACGACCATATTTAAAGGTAATTTGCCGAATATTTTCTTCAACTATCTTATATTTATTCAAAGCATTCACATTGTTTTGAAGGACACGTTGTATGATGATACCTTCTCTTAATCCTTTTTTACTCACCTGAAACACTTCCGCTTGAACAACCGACATTAACGCTCTAAAAACTTCTAAGGCAACTCCAATAATGTCTGCCCGATCAGAGGCAAGTCCTTCTAACTGTTTCAACTGCTCAAAATTCAATCCTTCTAAGCGATTACTAATATTTATCAACTCTTCATTCGATAGTTCATATTGATGAACACCAGATATGGGGTATTTACTTATACGCTGATGTATTTGAGCAATATTACGAGCACTTCCTCCAATTCCAATCACAGGTAGACTAACTTGCTGAATCCAATCTATCTTTTCAAATTGGGCTTTAACGTATTGCAGTAAGGCTTCCTTTTCCCTATTATTTAATATTTCACCTGAAACAAATTTTTCTTTTAAAGAAACAGTACCAAAAGGGAAACTAATCGTTTTTTGAAGTTCTTTCTCCTTAAATAAGGTAATCTCTGTTGAACCCCCACCAATGTCAATTGTAATTGCTGATTTAGTAGCCATCGAATGCGCAACAGCCAAATATCCAAAATATGCTTCTTCTTCCTCTGTCAATAAATCTATTAGAATTCCGGTGTCATTTTTCATACGTTGGATGATGTCTTGGTTATATTTAGCTTGGCGAATTGCTGCAGTTGCCGTTGCTTTAATATCTGTTACTTCGTAGTCATCAATAATACTTTTAAACGAGCTTAATGTTTCAGCCAATAAACGAATACCTTCTTCAGAAATTTGTCCGTCTGGTTGCAAATATGATCTTAATCTTGCTACAGTTTTAATATTTCCGAACTCTTTTAAACCTTCTTCTTTGTTATATTTATAAAGTACTAGCCGTATAGTATTTGATCCTATATCTATGATTGCTGTTTTTAAATTTACTATCGTGATCACTTCTCTCTTTTTTTCTAATGACAAAGCGCCACACCTTAAAGAATGGTTCTTTTATTTTATCTTTAAACACGAGTGGGAAAATGAAAACGGTCGAATACCTTCAAAAAGGTATTCGACCGTTTTTAGACCTATGGACAAACGCTTCTATTTGCTTCGTTACTTGTCTCATCCGTCCACTTATGACTATATGCTCTAGTAAGGCCCTTCTACAAATTATAAATTTGGTAGATACCCCTTTAGTACTTCCTTATAAAATTAGTTCATCTACTTTTAGAATGAGCTCTGCAATTTCAGGTTTACTAATTTGTTCCTCTGCTCCTACTACTTCCCCTTTATGGCGAAGATCATCCGTAATTAAACTAGAGAAGATGATAACAGGTAGTTTCGATAAAGATGGATTGGATTTGATTTTTTTAGTGAAATGATGTCCATCCATTTGAGGCATTTCAATATCTGTTACTACTAATTGAACGTGCTCTTCAATATTACTTCCAGTACGAAGGAGAGTCTCTAAATACTCATAAGCATCTCGACCATTTTCAAAAAACTCCAGATTTACATATCCAGCCTCACGCATCGTATCATGTAATAATTTTCTTAGTAATGGAGAATCCTCTGCGATAACGATTTTCTTTTCAGAACGCTCTCGCTTCCCCAGTTTTTTAACTGATTCTATGTTAATTCCGGATTCCGGGTTAATATCTACCATTATTTTTTCGAAATCCAATAATAAAATCATCGATTCTTGTTGTTTGATAACCCCAATAACTTGAGTAGATCCACCTTGATACATATCTGAAGGTTTCTCAATTTTATCCCAAGAAATTCGGTGGATTTGGGTTACATTATCTACATGGAAAACAACCTTTTGTTTATTAAATTCAGCTACAATATATTTTTGTTGAGAACTAAATGTCGCATTAATTCCTAGTACCTTTAGCATATTAACAACTGGCAGTACTTCACCACGTAATTGAATGATACCTTCAACGTGTTGGTGAGCATGTGGGATAAAAGTAACTGGAATTGGCTGAATAATTTCTTTCACCTTAATGACATTAATGCCAAATTTATTATTTGCTACCTCAAATTCGACAATCTCCAGCTCGTTTGTTCCACTTTCTAGTAAGATACCTTTTTGTTCCAAGTTACTCTTTCCTTTCCCTACGATAATCATTAAATTTATTGAATCTTTATAAGTAAATTGTAACATAGGGAAAGGTTTAATCCTATCATCTATTTTTCACAGGTTTTACTTTCAAATGTACAAAAAGTCCTATAACAGTTAGTACGATTAATGATCCAAGAGCAATTCTACTAGCTAACGGTCCATAATCTCTTAAAAATAATGTGACTGTACCATAAATGGCGGGACCTATAATCGATGATACTTTTCCAGAGAAAGCAAACAATCCAAAAAACTGACCACGCTTATCCTCGGGTGATAACTCAATGATTAACGTTCTAGACGTAACCCACATCGAACCAAGGGAAATTCCAAACATACTTCCTGCAATCCAGAACATTCCTTGAGTTGTAGCAAATACAGCAATTATTAATGCTACAATCATAATGATTGAAACAATTGTGACGGCATGTTTTGCTCCTACTGCTTTTGTGATATAACCAAAGATCATGGATCCTATGACAGTTGCTATTGTACTTACTAAGTACAAGACGATAAATTGACCTGAAGTAAAACCTACAATTGCGGTAGCATAAACGGCCATCATAGCAATTGTTGTAGCAATGGCATCATTTAAGAAAAAGTAAGCAATCATAAAAGTAAAAATACTCTTAAACTTTCGCATTTCCTTAAATGTTTGAACGATTTCCTTATAGCCTTCCAGAAACTTCATCTTTTTTCTTTGTTTCTTAGGAATTGGTTGATCCTTAATAAAGAAAAATAGTGGCAATGAAAAAATTAAATATAAAACAGCCGTTGGAATAAAAGCTCGATGGAAATTACCATCACTTACTAGTAAATAAACGAGTAACCCGCAAATTGTACCTAAATACCCTACAGCTACTCCAAATCCAGAAATGAGGGGCATTTCTTCTTTAGTCCCTAAATCCCCCATCATTGAATCATAGAATACTAAACTAGAATTAAAGAAAAATTTGGCTACAACAAAACTAATAACTACTAAGAATAAACTTAGAGGAACACCTGAAAAATGTATATCCACATCTAAATTAGCCAAAAATCCCATTAAAAACGTAAAAAGAATTGAAATGGAGGCAAACCAGACGATAAACCGTTTCTTAAAGCCTGTATTATCAATCCAAACACCGAATAAAGGTGAGAAAATTACTAAGAAAAAGCTCGCTACCGCATTGGCATAAGAAATAAATGTACTTGCTACTTGTTGTTTCACTTCATCAGTTCCTAATACCTCATCCATATAAAAAGGAAAAAATACTGTATTTATGTTCGAAGAAAAAATGGTATTAGCAAAATCATAAAATGCCCATGAAAGTATCGGTAAGGATAAATATAAAGCTATTGGACCTCTTGTTTTTGAATTTTGATTACTAAATGTTTTCCCCAAAGTTCTCGCCCCTAAAGAGTATTTTCTCTTTCTAACCACGATGAACAAATGTACATTTACGTAATACCCTAAAGCTCATATATAAAAATTTCTAATCGATGTAATATTTTATTAAACTTTGTGTTCCTTTATCCCCATACCCTCTTTCTAATAGAGTGTTATAAAGCTCTTTTGAAAGTTTTACACCAGGTAAGTCTAAATTCATTTTTTCTGCTTCATCAATAGCAATCTTCATATCTTTAATAAAATGCTTTAAGTAGAATCCTGGTTCTAAATCCCCTTTAATCATACGTGGTCCTAAATTACTTAACGACCATGAACCAGCAGCACCAGTAGAAATTGATTGCAGAACATTTTCAATATTTAAACCTGCTTTCAATGCATAAGCAATTGATTCGCAAACTCCAATCATATTCGTTGCAATCAATAATTGATTACACATCTTCGTATGTTGTCCTGCACCAGCATCTCCTTGATACACTATATTCGTACCAAAAGTTTGTAGAATCGGTAACAACTCTTCAAAAACAGATTTTTCACCACCAACCATAATAGAAAGCGTGCCATTCTGCGCCCCTAAATCACCACCTGAAACGGGTGCATCAATGCTAGAAATTCCTTTTTGTTTTGCCAATTCGAATATTTTTTTCGCCAATGTAGGTTCAGATGTCGTCATATCTACAACAATTGCACCTTTATTTGCAGATTCTAATATACCGTTCTCCCCACAGTAAACTTCTTCTACATCAGAAGGGAAACCAACCATTGTAAAAATGATATCTTTTTCTCTTGCTGCTTCTTTCGGCGTTTCTGCCCAATTTGCACCTAATGATATCAAGTCGTTAGCCTTTGATTTTGTACGAGTATATACAGTCACTTCGTACTCCGCATTTAACAAGTGCTTTACAATACTTGCCCCCATTACTCCTGTTCCAATAAAACCAATCTTTTTTGTATGTACCATTTATAACAACCCTTCCCACACTTTTTTAGATAGCTCAATGAGCTATCTATTGGGCTTGTCTCATACACTGAGAGTAGCCGAGTTTTTCTATAGTTTACCAAATAATTGTAACAATTGCTCTTTTCTAAAAACTGTATTCAAAGTTTTACAAGCCATTTCAATATATAAACCAAAAAAAAGAGAGCAGGAGACAATTGCTCCTGCTCTAAAAGGGGGAAATGAGAATGTTGCTGTGTTCATTTATAATATATCCCCATTTATAACTTTTTAAACAATTTATACAAAGTTTTTTATTGAATAAAATTGTATTCGTTACTTTTTTCTATTTTTTCGCTCTCACTTACTACTGCGTTTACTTCATATTCATTCATTAATTGATCTAATTCTGTACTTAAACGAATAGTTTTGGGGTTTTGAAGACCGTACTCTATTCCAGATTGAATCATTAACCGTCGTTTTTTCTCAAGTTCTTTTAAAAGGTCCTTTCCCACTAAACTCCTCCTAAAAAAATATGATGCATTTATTATAATATTTTCAAAAGAAAATAAGGATGAAAATCGCTAGACAAAGTTCGACACAATCTGAGTAATGACTAGCTTCGAGGTACCTTTAAAAAAGTAAATACCACATCTCCCCCTTGTTTTGCTTCACCACGAAAATGTTTAAACATTTCATCTTTTACTAAAAGCCCACGAAACTGGAGAAATTCCCCTTTTGGAATTTCAATACTTTCTACCTCACCATTTTTTAGTTGTTCAATCATTTTTTGATACTTTTCCATCAAATCACCTTCAATTGTAAGTTTTTAATTTAAATTAATTAAAAATTCAAAAAATCCCTTTACTTTTTTTAGATTTTCATGCAAAATTTCTTAATATTAGTCGATAAGGAGCTGACTCTTATGAAAATAGCAGAGGTTGGAAATATTGTCGAGTTTAAAGAAGGTTTACAAGGTGTGGTTGAAAAAGTAAATGAAAACTCTGTCATCGTAGACTTAACAATTATGGATAATTTTCATGATTTAGATTTAGAAGAAAAAACTGTGGTAAACCATAAGCGTTATAAGATTTTAAACCACCCCAAAGAACATTAATTCTATCTAATATTTGCCAGCATATTTGGCTACTAGATTTTCAAAAGTACTTACTGCTCTAGGATCAGCATTCGCAAATTATGAGGTGAAACACTATTTATATCATTACAATTTGATATATGCCATTTGAACCTTTCATCTCAAATTTTTAATTTTACTACCTTTTTTTCTATTAAAAGTTAGCTAATTTAAGCGAATCAATAAAATCTCTTTTTCATTTATTAATAGATGGAAGGGGGATTTTTTTTTTGATAAGATATGGAGAAGGAGGCAATATTTATGGGAAAATATAAAAAAATTGCGGGGCTCCTTCTTACTCTTTTTTTCATTTATGCATTGTTGTATTTTTCTTTTAAGGAAAAGGATATCTTCTGGTACTTGTATACATTCACACTTTTAGTAGGTATTGCAATTGCCATTATCTATGGGAAATTTAAAGATCAATTGTCCACTTGGCAGTTCATTGTTTTTGGAATAGGCTATGGCACAATTTTATATGGTATTGTTCGTCTTGGGTATCTTCTAATCACAAAAATAGATACTGATTCTGATAAAACAATAGCAAGATTTTTAGAAACTTACGGTCCAAATAATCTTTGGCATTATCTATTACTCGTTTTAATTATTGTTTTGGGCGAAGAGTTATTCTGGCGAGGGTTTATTCAACAGTATATACAAAATTATGTTTCTCCTATAAACGCTGTCATCATTACCAGTCTATTATTTGCTTTATCGGTAGCGATAAGTGGCTTTTGGCTTGGAGTAATTGCTGCTTTTGTTGCTGGTTTAGTTTTAGGATTCCTTTATGAGTGGAAAAAGAGTATACCTTTAATAATCATTACCCATGAAGTTTTTATTTTACTATTATTTATGATATTGCCATTACATTAAAAGAAGCCATTAAAGGAATTTTTTTGAAACTTTTTAGCGATTCATACGTTCAAATTAATAAGGGGGCAAAAAATATGTCAAAAACATTTCGTTTTATTATAACTGCATTTTTATCAATTTCAATCTTAGCTGCATGTAACAGTACAGAAGAACAATCTTCAACAGAACCAGCAAACGAACCTAGTGATTCAGCTACTATAGACACTACAACTACGCCAAACGAAGCAAATAAACCGGCAGAAGTCGAAGAGCCAGCAACCGAAGACTCACAAAAGGAACAACCAGCACAAGAAGAAACTTCTGATACGAGTTCAACATCCATTACATTTTCTTCAAATGGAGAAAGTAAAAATGAAGAAGCTACACCTGTTTCAAGTAAACAATATGGAATTCAAGTAATCTCTGGTTTTACACTTGTACAAGAAGAGCCTGGTAAGGAACTATTAACTTATGATGCAGATGATTCAGTGTCAATGCGAATTGAAGCTATGACAATCAATGATACTACCTTCGAGGACCTAGTAGCTAATACAGAGCAATATATGTCTGCTGTAAGTGAAGATTCTGAACCATATGATATCTCAACCATTATTGACAACAACTCTATCGCAAACTCTACAGCGTATATTGCTAATTTCGGTACTGAAGAGGTAATTTCAGTCGTTTTCGAAAAAGAAGACAAACTAGTTCGCTTAACAGTCTACGATAACGAAGAAGTAGATTTATCTGATGCAATGATTAAAATGGGTTTAACAATCGAATAAATAATGAAATGAAAAAGGAGTTGCCTCAATAAGATGAGACAGCTCCTTTTAATATGATAAATCCTTTATAGAAAGCCCTAATTTTTTTAACAGCTCAATTGCAGAATCCTTCTCCTCAGGTGTTAAAACACTTAAAAGTTCATGTAATTTAGCTTCGTGTTCTGGAAATAACTCTTTCATAAACTCTGCACCAGATTCAGTTATTTCTGCAAAAGTAACACGTCGGTCTGAAGGACAAGATACTCGATCTAAATACCCTCTTTTTTCCAGCTTATCAATCACATATGTAATGGATCCGCTAGCAAGCAAGATTTTGTTTCCAATTTGTTGAAGCGGTTGGCGACCCTTATGATAGAGTAACTCTAATACTGCAAATTCTGTTGGATTTAATCCGTGCTGTTGAAAAAATTGATTTGTGACTTCATTTATCGCTTTATTCGCACGTGACAAAACAATATACAATTTAAGCGATTGCTTGATTTCATTTGAAGACATGACAAAACATCCTTTTTATCATTATATAAATGAATTATATCGATAAAAAGAAACATTTGTCAAAATCCTCATCAATTATTTAAACTACAGGTAATCTATTTAACGATTCCTCTTTCATCCACATCTTTATTAAACTCTCATTCTCATCATTAGCATTTATCTGCTGAGTTTCGCTAATTGGTAATAAGATTTTAAATGTTGTCCCTAAACCAATGGCACTTTCTACATTGATGCAACCATTATGTTCTTCTACTACCTTTTTAACTAATGGTAGACCTAACCCTGTTCCCGAAGATTTTGTTGTGAAAAAGGGAGTAAATAACTGACTCATTTCAGCATCTGTTAATCCTTTTCCTTCGTCCATAACAGATACTTCGATACCACCATCAACATTTTCAAGTTTAATGACAATAATTCCTCCATTCGTCATTACCTCGATTGCATTCTTCACTAAATTGATAAGCATTTGCATTAAGCGATTATGGTTGCCTCTAATATTAAAGTGATAAAAATTGCAATCTTCAACTTTCAAAATAATATTGTTTTGCATCGCATGTGGCATCATTAGCTCAAGCACATCGTTCACAACTCGTGAAATAGATATCTTTTCATAGCAGTTTTCTTTAGGTTTTGATAAATATAGCAGCTCAGTTAAAAATGATTCCATACGTTGTAACTCAGAATCCATTACAGAAAGATAATTTTGGTGATCATCGTTGGAATTAAGTCTTAGCAATTCAATAAAACCCTTTAATGACGTCATCGGGTTACGAATTTCATGTGCAATACTTGCAGCCATTTGGCCAATTGAATTCAATGTTTGTTGCTGTTCAACTTGGTTCTTTAATAAAATTTTCTCCGTTTCATCAGTAATTGTTGTGACGATTAATTTCATATTATAATTGAATTTACTTTCCAATTTATAATAATTAATCTGACCATTTTCACGGATATTGGATACTTCAATTGAAGCTCGTCCACTATTCATTAAATCTGCGAAATATTGAAGTTTATTAAACTTATAATCAGAAAAAGATTCAAATAAAATTTCATGCTGTTTCTTAATAATGTGACTTTTTTCGCACTCAATATAATGTAGTGCCAATGTGTTTACGTCGATTATTTCACCATTTAAATCAGTTAAAACGATACCGTGTGAAATGTCATTAAACATCGAATAAATATCAACATTGCTACTATCACTTATTGATCCAGACTTAGATTTTGGCGAAATTCTAACAAAAATAAGATCTTTACTTTCATGGTAGTAACCCATCAAGCGGAACTCTTTATATTGATTTTCATCAACTTTAAGATTTAAGAAGCAATAGCCTGCTAGATTACTTTTAATACTAGTTAAAAAGATATTCCATCTTGTCTTTGATGGCTCGTCCATTTGTAATTGTTGTCTTGTTGATTCATAAATATTTAGCATTTGCGCTGCATAGTCATTAATTGACTCAATTTGACAAGAAGTATTTAATATTAGTACTGGATCTTTAACGGCTTGAAACAATTTCCTAAAAATAGGCCGAACAGTTTTCACCATTTTTCTCTCACCAATCCCTTCCTATTGGAAAAATACTCTCTTCCACGCAATCTTATACATCTATTCTATTAATAAATTTACAAATTTATGACTTTGTAAATTAAATTATACTAAATATTCAAAATATATATTCAAAATAAATTATTTCATATTTTTTTTTGTAATAAAATGGGCATAAAAAATCATTTTTAAACAGCAAGTTCCCCTAATGCAATATTAATTTGCACAATATTATATTTTTTTGAGCTATCTTACGCATCAGCTGTATCTAAAAAAATTCATATTTACCACAAATATTACATTGTTTTACAAATTCATTTACTTTGACAAATTAATTATCCATTCATTAATTTATTTTTCATCAAATATAAATAATATTTATTAGCTAATGATAATTTTACTAAATTTACAAAAAATTGCACTATAAAAATACGCAATTTTTAAAATTTATTGCATTTTAATCGAGTAGGTGGGAGTGATTAACTCCCGACCTCTCACACCACCGTAAGTACGGTTCCGTATACGGCGGTTCAATTAAGATGAATAACGCAAAGTTTCGTAACGAACTTGCAGACTTTTCAGCCCTTGGCTTTCCCAGTAGGAATTGCCGAGGGTTCTGTGTAATATGGGGCTTTTAGAAATGCGCCAGTACCCTTTTCGGGTGTTTCCCCATTCGTATGCTTTCCCATAAGGTACTTTTAAACGAATAAGATTTCTGACTCTTGTTCGGGGGTTCTTCCAATTCTTCCATAGACACATACGTAATCTCCGTTTAATCCATCCATCTAACGCTTTAAATATTGAAGGAGTATCCGCTAAAGCGAAATATCCACACCACCCTATCAGATATTGGTTCAACTTTTCAATTCGGTATTCTATGGAATAAGGCATCTTTCTTGAGGTAATTTCTCGTATTTTCTTCTTCATTCGTACGAGACTTAATTTCGCAATGCGAACTTTCGGTTCTTTATGATTCGTAAAACTAAAACCTAGGAATTTACGATTCCATGGACGGTCTACTGCTGATTTCTTTTCATTTACTTTTAAACGAAGTTTACCCTCGATGAATCGCTGTACACTTGCCATCACCCGTAATCCAGCACGTTCGGTTTTCACATAAATATTGCAATCATCTGCGTAGCGAACGAATTTATGTCCTCGTTTCTCTAGCTCTTTATCGAGTTCATCTAAGACGATATTAGAAAGTAGCGGACTTAAAGGACCACCTTGAGGGGTCCCTTCTTCTGTACTTGAAATTACTCCATTAATCATGACACCCGCTTGGAGATATTTACGAATAAGTTTTAATAACGGTTTATCTGAAATTCGTTTTGCTAATGTTCCCATTAGGCGGTCATGATTAACCTTATCAAAGAATTTCTCTAAATCCATATCAATTACCCATCGGTATCCCTCTTTTAAATAGCCTTTTGCCTTTCTCACCGCATCATGAGCACTCCGATTTGGACGGAATCCATAGCTGTGGTCCGAAAATGTTGGGTCATATTCTTTTGATAAAATCTGCGAGATGGCTTGCTGAATCAAACGGTCCGTCACGGTTGGTATTCCTAATAGACGCACACCGCCGTCTGGTTTCGGGATTTCGACACGACGGACTGGTTGCGGTTCGTAGGTACCATTCAAAATCTGCGATTTTATGGTTTCCCAATTTTCGAGGATGTGCTGTCGTAAGGTTTGTACGGGCATCATGTCTACTCCATGGCTTCCTTTATTCGCTTCTACTCGCTTTAATGCTTGTATCATGTTTTGCCGTTCCAAAATTTGATTCAACATCACCATTTTGTTCCTTTCCGTGAATAGCTGTTCTTCTCTTGCCCAACTGGACTACACCCTCCGCAAATACCCTCGTGGGATTCACCACTACTTTCTAAGCGTGAGGTTTCTCCTGTTTTCTGTGTTCATCCGTCCAGGTTGGAAAGCCAAGGGCTATTCTCTCTTAATTGTTCAGTCCTTCCAAGTAATTCTAGACTTACTTGTACTATGACCTCTGCTGACTTCTGACAGTTCAGCTACTTGTCACCAAGTAGGTTATGAAGGGTACTTCACATTTCTGTCAGATCTCCCCGGGTAAGCGTACGCACTTTCACACCATCTATCCGCCTCATTTACTAAATATGACCTTCGACAGAAGGGACTTTGTTTTGTTATGCAAACTCATCCAATCACACCTAGCCTTCTATGAGATTCGTGTTCCTCGGACCGGTGTTTTGCCTCCAGCTTCCTTCAGATTCCGCGTCACCACGGACACCCTTGCTCTTGGCTAACCTCTACTTCTGTCTTCGGGGTTCGGGACTTGCACCCTATAGTTCGTACGCATGCCGGGCGCACATAGAAAAACGTTATTTTGCATTCGGTGCAAAATAACGTTTTTTTATTTCCCTCAATTTTTATTCTTTCGCTGATCCGTCATTTAAATAAACTTCGCCGTCTTTATAAACCATTTGTTCTGGGTAACGCAGATTTATAACGGCATCTTGAAGTTCTTGTGATGGTGCCCGTGTTGAAAGCGAAACAATGATATTAGTAGCGAAGGCAGCAATGGCTCCGAAAATACCTGCACCCGTATCAATGATGCCTAATATTGTATAGCCACCATACTTCGCACTGAAGATATAAATAAGTGTTACCGCTAAACCGACTAGCATTCCCGCTATTGTTCCTTTTGCATTAGCACGCT
>DATMGC010000125.1:0-5978 GCA_035555915.1 Ureibacillus sp.
AAACGCCAAAAATTAACGTTTTGAGAACTGAGGTGCACGACGAGCGCCTTTAAGACCGTATTTTTTACGTTCTTTCATACGAGCGTCACGAGTTAATAATCCTGCGCGTTTTAATGTTGGACGGTATTCAGGGTCTACTTGAAGTAGAGCACGTGCGATACCGTGACGGATTGCACCAGCTTGACCAGTGTATCCACCACCGCTAACATTAACTAAAATGTTGTAGCTTCCAGTAGTTTCAGTTGCTACTAAAGGTTGTTTAACAACTTCACGTAAAGCTGCAAACGGAATGTAGTTTTCAATTTCACGACCATTGATAATGATTTGTCCGTCACCTGGTACTAAACGTACACGTGCAACAGAACTTTTACGACGACCAGTACCGATATATTCAACTTGTGCCATTTATTTTAACCTCCCTTTAATATTATCCGCGAAGTTCGTAAACTTCTGGTTGTTGAGCTTGGTGCTTATGTTCGCTACCAGCATATACATGTAATTTTTTAAACATTTGACGACCAAGAGAATTCTTTGGAAGCATACCTTTGATAGCAAGTTCTAACATTTGCTCTGGGTAGTTAGTACGCATTTCTAAAGCTGTTCTTTGTTTTAATCCACCTGGGTGCATTGTATGACGGTAGTAAATTTTGTCAGTTAATTTTTTACCAGTCAATTCGATTTTTGAAGCATTTAAAATAATCACATGATCACCAGTGTCCACATGTGGTGTGAAAGTTGGTTTATTTTTACCACGTAGGATTGATGCTACTTCACTAGCAAGACGACCTAAAGTTTGGCCTTCAGCATCAATCACGTACCATTTACGATCAATATTGCTAGAGTTAGCCATAAACGTTGTACGCATTGAGTTACCCTCCTAATAATGTTGAATTTAATTTTTAATAATCATTGTTTTGTTTCTTACGTCTATATGTTCACACAATTAAGTTCCGGGGCTTAATGTGGGATTAAAGTACATACCATATTATGATATATCCTAGACTACTATATGTCAAGGAAATGTTACACCAGGTTTAGTTGTTATGACTAAAAAATTTTTTTTGCTAATAATCCACTTTCCACAGATATAATCCATTAGCTGAAGCAGTCTTTCCAGCAGCCATTCTATCTTTTCGTTCAATTATACTTGGAATAGAACTAGGTAACCTCTTACCTCTTCCTACATCTAATAATGTGCCAACCATAATACGAACCATATTATAAAGGAAACCATTACCTTTAAATATAAAGACAAGATTATCATCCTGTAGTTCAATGTTTACTGCTGTAATTTCTCTTATTTTGATCTCTTTATCTGTCTTTGCTGAACAGAAACTAGTAAAATCATATTCCCCAATAAAATACTGAATAGCTTCTCTCATCGCTTCTACGTTTAATGTATAAGGATAATAGTAAGCAAAAGCACGTCTAAAAGGATCTCTTCTCTCACCTAATTGAACAAAATAACGATACTCCTTAGCTACTACATTAAATCTTGCATGAAAGGAAGCAGAAACAGCTTCCGTATCTTGTACAACGATGTCATGAGGCAACAAAGTATTTAAAGCTAATGCCCATTTGTTCACGGGTATATCAAGAGGTGAATCAAAATGAATAACTTGCCCTTTTGCATGGACACCAGCATCTGTTCTACCAGATGCTTGAATTTTGATTTCTGTTCCTTTATGAAGTTTTTTTAACGCCTTCTCTATTTCCCCTTGCACAGTTCTATCCTTCGGCTGGATTTGAAAACCACAATAGTTAGAGCCATCATAGCTTATGGTACATTTATATCTTTGCATATTCCCTCCACTATGATTTTAATAAAAATAGCACAATAGTAATAAGCAATATTCCAATAATCATTACTGTATCCATTGGTTTCCATACTAATTGGCGATACTTTGTTCTTCCTTCTCCACCTTGATAGCCTCGGGCTTCCATCGCTGTAGCAAGTTCCTCAGCTCTTTTAAAGGAATTAATAAACAAAGGAATTAATAAAGGAACAATCGCTTTTATTCTGCTTTTAATCGACCCACTTGAAAATTCTACTCCTCTAGCCATCTGTGCCTTCATAATTTTCTCTGTTTCATCCATTAATGTTGGAATAAAACGCAGAGAAATAGACATCATTAGTGCTAGTTCATGCACTGGAAATTTTATTTTCTTTAAGGGACCAAACAATGACTCCATTGCATCCGTTAATTCTATTGGTGTTGTGGTTAGAGTTAATAAAGAGGTCATAATAATTAATAATATAAATCTAATGGAAATTAATATTGCCATACGAAGGCCTTCTTCGTAAACCTTAAACCAACCCAATTCGTAAATTACGCTTCCATCCTTTGTAAAAAAGATATGGAGAAGAAAAGTAAAAATAATTAACAAAAAGATTGGCCTTAGCCCTAAATAAATATACTTCATAGGTACATTCGATAAAGTAACTAGGAGTCCGACATATGCAATTAAAATAAGATAGGTCCAAACATTATTTGCTATAAAAACGATACAAATAAATAGAAAGATAAGCATGAGTTTAGATCGGGGATCCAGTCTGTGTAAAAGTGAATCAACAGGAATAAAGCGTCCAATTATTAATTTTCCCATCAAAAACTACCTGCTTCCTTTAAGTACTCAGCCAATTCGGTAGTAAAACTCTCCATATCTAAATGTATCTGTTTCATCTTCAATCCTAATGTGTTCTCTACCTTTTGCTGTAAGCGAACCACCTCTGGAATATTCAAGCCAATTTCAGAAAGGTCTTTTGCTTGAGAAAATATCTCTAAAGGAGTACCTTTTTTATGAACTTTCCCTTTATTCATAATGATAATTTCATCAGCATATAATGCTGCATCTTCCATACTATGAGTCACTAGAACAGTGGTTAAATTTTTCTCTTTATGAAGTCGATAAAACATATCCATTATTTCTTTTCTGCCTCTAGGATCAAGACCTGCTGTTGGCTCATCTAAAACTAAAACTTCTGGTTCCATTGCTAATACTCCTGCAATTGCTACCCTTCTCATTTGTCCGCCAGATAACTCAAATGGTGATTTCACTAGAAAATCTTCTGATAAACCAACCTCTTGAAGAGCTTGCTTAGCTCTCTTTGTAGCATCCTGTTCAGACACCCCAAAGTTAAGCGGTCCAAAACTAATATCCTTTTCCACTGTTTCTTCAAACAACTGCTGTTCAGGAAATTGAAAAACAATCCCTACTTTTTGTCGAATATCCTTTAAATGCTTATTTTTTTGGCCACCATTGACCGTTCTAGTTCCAATAACAACTTTTCCCGTAGTTGGTGTTAGTAGAGCATTTAAATGTTGTAAAACGGTTGATTTACCAGAGCCAGTATGTCCAATAATAGCCACATACTTTCCTGTTGGAATATCAAAATTTATATCTTCCAATGCCAAATGCTCAAAAGGAGAATTAGCTTGGTAACGATAACTTACTTTTTGAAGTGAGATGTCCATATGCCTGTCACCAACTCTTCTTCTGTTAAATATATATCCTCAAATACAATTCCCTTTTCTATTAAGCTTTCTCTTACTTTAATAGGAAAAGGTATATCTAAACCAATCTCAACTAATTCCTTTTGCATTTGGAAAATCTCTTTAGGATTTCCCTCTTTATAGACTTTTCCCTCATTCATCACAATAATACGATCAGCTTTTGCAGCTTCATCCAAATCATGAGTAATAGAGATGATCGTCATGTTATCTTCTTTTAACTCTCTCATTATCTCAAAAACTTCTTCTCTACCTTGGGGATCTAGCATGGAGGTTGCTTCATCTAAAATAATAATAGCTGGTCTTAATGCAATGATACCAGCAATAGCTACTCTTTGCTTCTGACCACCAGATAGATGGTGCGGCTCTTGATTAAGAAATGATAGCATTTTTACTCTTTCTAAAGCCTGTTCAACTCTTGATAGCATCTCAGTTCTTGGAATAGCACTATTTTCTAAACCAAAAGCCACATCATCTTGAACCGTAGTTCCCACAAATTGATTATCGGGATTCTGAAATACCATACCAATCTTTTTTCGAATATCCCATATTGTGTCTTCTGAAATAGTCATTCCAGCAATCTCAATAGTGCCCTCATTTGTAAACTGTAGACCATTTAATAATTTCGCTAAAGTGGATTTGCCAGAACCATTATGACCAACAATTGCCACCCATTCTCCTTCAAATACCTCAAAAGATACATTATTCAGTGCACGATTCTCTTGATTTTCATATTTGAAAGATAAATTATTTACCTTAACTAGTACCTTTTGGTTCATCATAATCCCACCATTAATCTAATCGAAACAATTATATATTAAGATATCGCCTTAAAAAGAAAAACTCGCCAATTGGGCGAGCTTTGAATTGGTTTGCATAAGATAATCCCTCTTATGAACTTACACTGATCCCTATATATAGGTAACTTCTAGGCTGTTGAAATATCTTATGGTATTCCATTCTTAGCACCCTAACAGTATGAAAACATGAAAAAAGCCCGCACCTCTATTATTCATCTAAATAACGAGGTGCATGAGCTAGACGAGTCATTATGAACTACTATTAAATATAACGCTCATCGTAACGCTCTACTTTGGCCCTAAATTATACACGAGGATGTTAAAGAAAAAGGGTACCTGAACAAGTTATATAACTTATAAACTGTCCTGCACCCCATTTTCTTGGAATCCTATTATACTAACTCGATAATTACCATTGGTGCACCGTCTCCACGACGAGGTCCAACTTTCATGATACGAGTGTAACCACCTTGACGATCACTATAACGAGCAGCAACATCACTGAATAACTTTTGAACAGCATCTTGGTTAGTTTCAGCGTTAGCAACTTCATGACGTACATAAGCAGCAGCTTGACGACGTGCGTGTAAATCACCACGTTTACCAAGTGTAATCATTTTTTCTACAACAGAACGAAGTTCTTTTGCACGAGCTTCAGTTGTTTCAATTCGCTCATTAATGATTAAGTCTGTAGTTAAGTCACGTAACATTGCTTTACGTTGTGCGCTTGTGCGTCCTAACTTTCTGTAACCCATGTGAGATTCCCTCCTTTTGTTGAAATACAAGCATTATAGGATAAAGTAACCTAAAAAACTATCAATCATCTTTTCTTAAGCCTAATCCTAGCTCTTCTAATTTATGTTTTACTTCTTCAAGAGATTTTCTACCTAAGTTTCGAACCTTCATCATATCTTCTTCTGTCTTATTTGCTAATTCTTGTACTGTATTAATACCAGCACGCTTTAAGCAGTTATAAGAACGTACAGAAAGATCTAATTCCTCAATTGTCATCTCAAGTACTTTCTCTTTTTGATCTTCTTCTTTTTCTACCATAATCTCAGCATTTTGAGCTTCATCAGTTAAACCAACAAAGATATTCAAATGCTCTGTTAAAATCTTTGCACCAAGTGCAATTGCATCTTGAGGACCAGTACTACCGTCAGTCCACACGTCTAAAGTTAACTTATCATAATTAGTCAATTGACCAACACGAGTATTCTCTACTTGATAATTAACACGAGAGACAGGTGTGTAGATAGAATCAATAGGGATTACACCAATAGGTTGATCTTCACGTTTATTTTGTTCAGCAGGTGTGTAACCACGACCACGCTTAGCAGTTAAACGCATACGGAAATTACCGTTACTACCTAAAGTTGCGATATGAAGATCTGGATTTAAGATCTCAACATCACTATCATGTGTAATATCAGCTGCTGTAACTATCCCAGCACCTTGCATATCAATCTCTAAAGTTTTTTCATCATCAGAGTATATTTTCAATGCTAGTTTTTTGATGTTCAATATGATAGCTGTAACATCTTCTACGACGCCTTCAATTGTGGAGAACTCATGAAGCACCCCATCAATTTGAATGGATGTGACAGCGGCACCTGGCAGTGAGGATAGTAGAATACGACGTAAGGAGTTACCCAAAGTAGTACCA
>DATMGC010000126.1:0-12458 GCA_035555915.1 Ureibacillus sp.
CCAAAGAAAAGTGGGAATCGTTTCTCATTGGAGTTGCGGAGAGGTAAAGTGGAACGGGGGGACAGGTTCCTTGTCCCTGCCTCCCCCATTTAGTTTCAAGTCCTATATTGTCCTGCTTGATAAACCTCATATCTCGATTAAAACTGGACCAAGGAACCTGTCCCTCTGTCCCTTTATAAATCCTGACTATCTACCTCATCAGTAGATAATAATTTATACATTTTTAGCCCTTCAGTTGTTGATCTTACTTCATATTTACCTTCAAATGCTTTATATTTTGCCGTGTTATCATTATAGTAAATATGATATTCCTCAAGTGTGTATACATGGAAGGTCTCGTCATTTTGTTGTTCTACTTTTTCTATATTAATGTTAACCAAATCTTCTGTTATACCTTTTTCTTCAAGGTGATCAATGTAATCGGATACTGTTTTTGTATAATCTGATGATGGATCGATTTGATCGGAAATGATAGAGAAATCCCTATAGTTAAAAGCTTGTACAGATGAGGAGATATAAGACTCAACAAATGTGCTAACATCAGAATTTAGTTCTTCTTTGTATATTGAATTAAATTTAGGAGATGATTCTAGCTGCTTCTTTTGTGCGGCTGCATCAATTTCAACTTTTTTTGCCTTGCTATCATCAAAGCTCCAAGAAGAATCCCAAGAATCAACGATCCACTTTTTGGCCGTTTTAGAATCATATGTTAACCGGTATGTTCTCGCATATTCTTCCTCCGAAAGAGATATTGAGTCACCGGAATAGACATAATCTTCCATCCATTCCTCTAAAACAGAAACTCCAACAGTCCATTCCCCTTCAATCTCCTCAAGATAAACGGACTCTAAATCTAACTTTAGGTTTACAAGATATCCAAAATAATTCAAGTCACCATTAAATAATTCTTCAAAAGAAGAAGAAACAAAGTCTGATACTATTAGATTATTTTCTTTTAAATATTTTTTATCTTGATAAGCAATTGCTTTTGAATAGTTCAATAGGTACTGTTTAATTTCATTAGTAACAGCTTCTTTTTGCTCGTCATTCAATATTAGATTAGCGGAAATATCATTTTGTTCAATCGAAACAGACGGACTTTGCGCTTTTCCAAATTGTAATTCTTTTTCGACCTGAAGCGTCATAGAACCATCTATTAAAACAGGACCAACCTCCACCGCCTCTTCCTTATTAACTTTCACACCTGTATCCTTACCATTAATTAGGATAGATGCTTCATCTACATTAGAATTTACATATACATAATCAACATCCAGGCTTAGATCTGATTCAGTCTCACCAAAATGACTTACTTCTATTTCCTTCTCTAATTCAACAAAATCTGAAGTAAGGACAGCCTTCACTTTATATGTCCCAGGTAAGAAGGAGCCTAAAGTGACTTGATCCCCATCTTTTACAGGTGATGCTACTTCCTTCCCATTAAGAAAGAATCGTAATTCATCATAATTTGTATTCACTACTAAAGGAAACGAATGAAGGACAAAGTCATAATTGTCATAGAGGAAAAATCTTTTTCCTTTTTTCTCAAATGTAATAATTTGATTAGAGTCATCAGAGCTTGCTGCTAAAACTATCCCATCTTGATTTGAGTTTTCATGCAATTGTGAGAGCAAATACTCCTTCTCATCAGGATTTTCCTTTAGATATTTTAATAGTGCTTCAACATTCTTTTTTTTAATTTTCACAGATTCATCATCAGAATCTAGTAAATGAACAAGTTCGCTTACATTACCCTTTTCTAAATGTTCTTCAAAATTTTCTAGTACCTTCGTTTTATCTGTGTATGATTCTCCTACTTTATAAAGAGAGAATCCAATAATAAGAATAGCTAAAATTGAACCAAAAATTATTTTCGTTTTTAGCGAAAGAGTCGAAAAAGAAGGAAGTTTGTTTTGCACCTCTCTAGTTCTCTCCTCTTTTACACCTGACAATTCCGCTCCACAACTATTACAAAACGCAGTGGTATCCTCCACTTTCGCGCCACATGATGTACAAAATTTCAAGTTCCTTACACCTCTTCATCGGTCATTGTTAAAGACTCGTTACCCCACCTATTTATCTTTAGGTAGCTTCGTGAATTACATTGATTGATTAATATTTGAGTTTACTTGGCGGTTCGTCAGCATAACAGCAACGTACGAAACGATAAAAGCAAAAATTGCACTAACTATGAACGTTCCAAATGTTGAAAAACCAAATGTTGCATTGAATACATCATCAAAATTTGTATCAATCGTCAATCTAGATATCGATACAAGAATAGCGTTGATTAACCCGAATACAATGGCATAAACACCAAGTTCATAAAGAATATTCCCTTGTGTTGATTTACGTAATTTGTTTCCAGCTAGGAAGTGTAGACCAATTGGGATAAGAACTAAAATCCATAGCCATTTAAGTTCTAAAAATAGTTCTTCGAATTCTTCCTCATCTTCTGAAGCCTTTGGCCCACCCATTAAAGAATAGCTGGCTGTGATCTCTTCTCCATAAGACGTTGTTTCAAAGTTTAAGGTACCAAATTGAGAAATATTCCATAAATAACCTCCTATTTGAGAGCCTAATAGAACATCACCTGTTTCGTCTCCTGTTGTCAGTTCGTCATTTGTTGAAAAGAAGACTGTTCCTATCAAAATCATGAAAACAAGTCCTATGACAGAGTGAAGTATCGCGCGAGAAATGGATACACCGTATTGTTTATTATTGAATCGCTGCTCTTTAGCAACACCTATCATCGCGCCGACACTTGTAAAAATAAAACTAATAATAAGAGCATTAAAAATACTTTCAAAAAAAGAGTAGTCTGATGAGATCGTTATATTTCCAATAAAGCCGGTTGGATCAGCAATATCCACTGAAACTCCAGCAAACGTACTTATTAATCCAACGATTATTCCATACATAATGGAAAAGGATAAACAGATGGATAACCTTTCAACAATAGAGCTCTTAGTGACCCTTTTATTCATAAAGAATCCTATTAAAATAAAAATAATGGCAGGAATAAATAAAAGTAAAAATAGTCCACTAGTTGTTTCGAGTACCCCTTCAAACATTAAAGCATTTGCACGATAATGAAGGCTTGCCATATGACTAATCATAAAAACATCTGTTGCTGATACAACTTTAAGAGAATCTACTAAAGATCCAAATTCTGAACGAAGTGACTCTAATAATAGACGATTAGCTGATGAACTAACGATCAAAGAAAAAACAAATAGGGCAATAATTGAAAAAGCATTAAATATAGCAATTCGCTTTAGATTATGTTTGTTCAAAATACTAGAAATAAAATCCTCTTTTCCATAGTTAACATGATCTTCACTATGTAAAGGTTTTGTACCCGAAGTGATACCATCTTCTTTTTCCGTTACCTTTTCTACTGAATGTCCACACTGTTGGCAGTAGATGGCATTATGTGCATTTTCATGGCTACACTCCATACAATATTTATGGTTTTCTTGAGTTACCTTTACTTTCTCTATAACAGGTACTAAAGATGCCCCATCATTTATGCAATATTGGGCACTTTCATTATTTTTCATCCCACAATGACTACAATACAAATCAACTCTACCTACTTTCTTTTCATTCCTTATTTATCTACTTTTGTTCCACAGCAATGACAGAAATTAGCTGTATCCGACAATACTTCTTCACAAGTTACACAACTAACCCCTGAACTAGTTTCAACGGCAGGTTCTTTCTCCATTTTCGCACCACAACCACCACAGAATTTTGCATTTATATCATTTGGAGCTTGGCACGAAGAACAGGTTAAAACGTTTGAATCTGCATTGCTTTGATTAAGCTCTGAAATCTTTTTTGTAGATTGATAGATTAGATGATCTAATCCTACAATTCCTTTTGTCATTTCATTCAGATCTGAATCAACAATTTCACCACTGCGAATTTTCTTATATGTACTTTGACCTAATTCAAGAAGAATTTTAGACTTTTTTATGGATGTTTCATTTATTTCTTTCTTATGTTTACTTATTTCTTGAACTACCTGCAGCTTTTGCTTACCTTGCTCGATCCCTCCTTGAAATTTTGATAGACCTTCTCCTAATTTTGATTGCAAATTGTTTGACAATATTCCTATCTCCTTTACTATTTATTATTTCTGTTTTTTTCCATTAATTTAGAAAAATATAACTAAGTAGGAAAAAATACTCATATAATATTAAAATATTTTTTAAAGATAATTACAAAGGTAAAAATTTACAAAAACGAGATAATCGAAAGGACCTATAACTTTAAACTCAGGTCATTATGAATCTGATAAAACCCCAACTAAACTACTTGAAGTGAGTCAAGGAAAACAAACAGGGCATTTCAAAATCAATGAATGAAGAAAAACAATAACACTCCTAGTTGTACAAACGTAATAGGGTCCCCCTCTACTTTTTACCCATAATGGACCATAGTGTAAAGTTACTATATTTTTTGATAAACATTCACATTTTCAGATAGGCATAAATACCCAACGATAATAATAATGCATATCAAAAGGAAACACAACAACATGAGAAAAGATCATACTATGATTTCTACTCATCGGAGGATTAATTGGAGCAATCTCTTATGACTTTCGATCTTTGAATAAGGAAACCAGAAATCGCAACGACAATTGAAAAAGGAAGAAAAGGTGAACAACTCGGTCACGGTATTATGTTGCCAACAAAATATGATGTATCCCATGATTCAATATGTGAAAAATAATATGAATTTCATTACAGAAGAAACCTTAAATGTAGAAGATGAAAACGGAGAAACAACAGATGACTCTTTAAAAACCGTTGAAATAATCTCGCCGGAAACACAATATCAATTAAGAGCTTATTAGCAATCTATTCAGATACAATGCTCAATATAAACGAACCAACATTTTTTCTACTATCAGCTCAATCAGAAAAATTTCAAAGGAGATTTGACATTATCGAAAAATACACCGGTTGAGTGTTGTCCAACTACTTAAAATTAATCCATTATCTTTTTTATATGATTGTATAATACTGTCTTAAGACATAAGAAAATCCCCCTTTTTTGGTAAGTGTTTGTGGTGATTCACTCATACCAAAAAGGTGGATTTTCTTTTTATACTTATTAGAATTTCTAAATATTTATGTGGGGTTTTCCAGTGACCTCAACCTATCCCTACCCAGCAAATTCCACAGCTTGACGAAGGGCTTCGATTAGGCTTTTTTCGTCTGCGATTCCTTTGCCGGCGATGTCGAAGGCTGTGCCGTGGTCGACGCTTGTACGGATGATTGGCAGGCCGACTGTGATGTTGACGCCTGCGTCTAAGCCTAGTACTTTAACTGGTCCGTGTCCTTGGTCATGGTACATAGCAACAACGACGTCGAAGTCTCCGCGAACGGTACGGAAGAATAATGTGTCTGCAGGTAGCGGACCTACTACATTGATTCCTTCTCCTTGTGCTTTTTCTACACCTGGAACGACTTTTTCGTCTTCTTCTCCGTAACCGAATAATCCATTTTCACCTGCGTGTGGATTGATTCCGCAAACAGCGATTTTCGGTGATTCAATACCTGATTTTCTCAATGTGTCGTGCGCAAGTTTGATGACATGGTAAACACGCTCTGGGTTAATCATTTTTACTGCATCAATGATTCCGACATGTGTTGTCACGTGAATGACTTTTAGATTAGGTGCTGACAGCATCATCGAGAAGTCTTCCGTACCTGTTAAGTCTGCAAGAATTTCTGTGTGGCCAGGGTATTTATGGCCGCCTTTGTGTAACGCTTCTTTGTTTAATGGTGCTGTACAAATGGCATTGATTTTGTTTTCTTTTGCTAATTCGATTGCTTTTGCTAAATATTCAAAAGCCGCATGACCTGCTTCAGGTGACACTTGACCAATTGGCAGGTTGGCATCTAATAGATTTAAATCTAAGCAATAAACTGTACCGAAATTATATGGTAAGTTTTCAATAAGGTCAGCTGTTACAGATTCAATGATTAGCTCACTGTTTACAAAACTCTTTGCTCTTTCAAGAATTTTGCTGTCACCGATTACTAGAGGTCGGCTGATATTATACATTTCTTCACTTGCTAAACTTTTTAAAATAATCTCCGGACCAACGCCTGCTGCGTCTCCCATTGTGATTCCAACGATTGGTTTTACTTGACTCATGCTCTCACCCTTCTTTTGTTTGCCATGTATTTGACTACATTGACTAATGATTGTTCATGTCCAAATCCACCAGCTTTTGTAACCGCCCAATAGCTGCGATTCTCACTTCTTAAGCGACCAAACGGAAGACCTGGTTCTACTTCAGAGTAAAGCTCCATTTCTGAAATGGCTAATTCCGAGCAGACTGCCTTTGCTGTATCTCCACCTGTCAGAACTAAACCTTGAATAGAGGCGCAATTTCCTAAAAGACCTTTTGCAATCTGTCCCAGTCCTCTTGATATCGCTTCACTTACTTCCGTTAAATTTAAACCAAGCGCTTCTCCTGCTTCCTTCGCAGAAACACGATTTTCCTCAGAAGCCTCTACATATAAAACATAGTGTTCGTATTCTGAATGTTGGTTTAGTTGATCCATATAGTGGTCTAATTCAAACGTATTTTCCACTAAAGTCGCAGGATCTACTTCCATAAAGAAAGAATTTTGCAGAGATTCTATTTTGCACAATTGTTCTTTCGTTACTTGAGATAAGCTGCCTGAAACGATTAACGTCTTTTCAATTTTGATTTCTTCCTGATTTTCTTCATTAGAATGTGTTAACTGAAGCGCATCTGGTAAATACTCAATTAATCCGGCAGAACCGGCCCAGACTGTTTTCTTATTCAGGCTAGAAAAAATGTCGCAAATTCTTTGTAGATCTTCTTCTGTTTCACTATCACACACAAACCATGTTACCCCTTGATTAAGGATCGTCGTAATGATTTGGTTTAGTTCTTCTATAGATTGTCCCAGCATACGTTTATCAACTAAGGCAATTTTACGATCTTGATATTGCGTTAATAATTCCGGTATAAACGCTTCTGTTACCGGTGTTTTCGGATCCTTCGAAAACTCCGTATCCGTGATTAACACACCATTTACATAATGATTTCCATCAATAGTTTGACGTTTCATTTTTGGAAAAGCGGGCGCAATCACGACCACTTCAGGCTGATACACCTGTTCAACAGCAGATAATTCAGCCGCAATATTTCCTCTTAATGTTGAATCAACCTTTTTATATACATGCTGATAGCTTTCCTTTTGAAGGTATAAAGCAGCTTGATATGCTGCTTTATACGCTTCTTCCTGCTTCTTCGCGCGACTATCTGTATCAACGATTAACACATCAGGCTTTTTCGTTAAAGTTGATGTTTCAAAATCAAATACAACCGTCGATGACAAATGTTTTTTCGCTAATTGTACACCTGAATCGTTCGCACCTGTTAAATCATCAGATATAATGCCAATTCTTTTCTCCACTCTTATCACACCCTTAGACGTTTGCTTCTTTTACGTCTTCTTGTTGTTCAAATTTATAGCCCTTTTTCTCTAATCGTTTCACCAGGAACCCTACATAAATTGGTAGTAAAATAGCTGTTGTCACCACTGAAGCTGCAACCTGTACTGTCGCAATGTCGACAACTGATGCAAAACTCGCATTTGCCGCTGCGATCGCAGCCGGTGTCGCTACTGCGTTTCCTGCTGTTGATCCTTCCGCAGCTCCAACGATTGGATTCCATTTTAATGCTTTAAATACGAAATAACCTGCAGAACCTGTCACAAATACTGTTAATAGACCAAGGATGATTCCCGATAATCCCCCTTCAAGGATGGCGCCAAAATCAATTCCCATCCCTAATGCAAATGCGAAGAATGGAATTAACATTGAGCTACCTTTATCTAAGAACGTACGCATTTCTTCATCAAGGTTACCTAATACCATACCAACTAAAATCGGCAGTAACACTGATATAAATGAAGTTAATGAGAACATACCATCTACAAAGCCCATTGCTCCGAAAATAGATAGCGCAATCATTGTTAAGAAAGGACCATCATTAAGTGCTAAAAGTGAATATGCCGCACGATCTTCTTTACTTCCGTACTGACCAACTAATGCAACGAATAATCCGCCATTACTATTTGTCATGGCTGCGATAACAGCGATTGGCGCTAAACCTAACCATAATCCATTATCACCAGCCAATAAGTAAGCGATTAATCCAAATACCGCACCTACTGCCCATTTCGTTGCTAAAAGCGTCGCCCCTTTACCAACTGACACACCAAAAGATTTCACGTTAATTTGCGCACCTGTACATAAGAGGAAAAGGGCAATCAATGTACTCGCACCGTCTACAAATAGTGCTTGAGTAAAGTTACCAATCCGTAATAAGTCCGGGAAAAATGTATTTATTAATGCTGCAATTAACAACGGTACAACCATCATACCGCCAGGAATTCGATCTAAAGTTGCTTTTATCTTCATAATTGTAACACTCCTTTTATAATTGTTTCAATATTAAACACTAAATATATTTAGTAATCGGTTACAAGGATTATTGTAATGGCTTACACAATATTTTGCAACACATTAAATATAAAATGTTGTATTTTGCAACAAATAAAAAAGCAAGCTGAACAGTTATTGTTTCAGCTTGCGCCATAAAGTCGATCGATTAATTCCTAACCGCTCTGCAACTCTTGTTTGATTATGATTTTCTTCTTCCATAATATGCTCAATAATCCGTTTTTCTATTGTCTCCAATGTACCAGAAAGAAATTCCTTATCCACTGTATTTGCTTCTTCTTTTTGCTCCTCAACATGTTGCTGTAGAAGTTTTTTTCCTAGAACATATCCCTTTTCTTCTAAAACAGCTGAGTGAAGAATCGACCGAAGCTGTGCGACATTTCCAGGCCAGGAATATTCCTCTAACAGTTCCATCGCATCTTCTTTCATTTTAATGACTGATGTTCCAATTTGACCGTGAAAAGCAGCGATAAAATAGGTCGTTAGCGGTCTAATGTCATCTTTACGGTCTTTTAGAGATGGGATTTGTACTCTTACTAGCTCAGTGTCGTAGATGAGAGAATGAGGAATTTCCTCTTCCTTTGTAAGAGCCAGGACAATTGTTAGGTTTTCCATTTTTAAATGACCCAACATTGTCGTTAGCTTTTTCATCTCTTTTGGTGATAATGCTTCTATTTCATTTATATAAAGTGTCCGTATATCACGATCTATTCCATGTTCAAGCAGTAACAGACTTTCAGCCGTTATACTTGAATAAAGTCCCTGTCCGTTGTTTTTCTTATAATGAATGTACTGTGAGAGAAGCTTCTTTCCTGTTCCTTCACTTCCAATAAGAAGCCATTGATCATGATTTGCGTTTTTTTCAATGAGATTCATACACCTTTTCATGGCTTGACTGTTTGAAATGATCATCGGCTGCTGTGAAACGGTTTCAACATGGATGTTTTGTTGATGAGTATTTTGAGTAGTGACCAAAGAGTACTGAAATACATAATATTCTTGAGCTTCAATCACTTTCTTCTTTACAGATTGTTTTACCATTTGCTGCTCACTTGCTTTAAAGATACTCACATCATGATTTAGGTTGTTTTTTTCCTGAATGTATTCATGCAGTTTGTTTAGTGGTAGTGGACACTCTTTAAAATCAGTCCAGTGCTGATAGGCAATGTTACCATCACGTGATAGGACGATGATGTTTGAGGATGCTTCCACTAAAAGTGAACGAAGTAAAATAATCTCCTGCTGCTGTTTTTGATGCAGACGATAAATAGACTTCGCCTTATGAAACGCCTCAAAAATCGCTTCCCGACCGGACTGAATCAGAATCCCTTCCAAATGATGCTTTGTCGCCGCATCCATGGTAATGACATCACCCATGATGAGTTCATAACCCTTTTGTTTAAGATTTTTAACCAGGCCATCAACCTCTTTCGCTTTTTCAACGGTGAACACATCAATTTGGATATCAAGTAAGTCCGTAATCGCCTTCGCACCTAGAGTTATATTCGAAAAGCCAACAATTGCTTTTTTACCCGGAAAATCATTCGCAAGCGTCAGTACCCTAAGCATGTCATAGCCTGATACATGTATATCGATGACAGGAATATTCACCACATCTTCAATTAGCTTGGACGTACCACCACGGCTGATGATCACATCAAAGCCCTCATCCTCCGCTTCCCTCGCAACCGGAATGGCTTCCTGAAGATTCGCAACCTTCATATATAAATCAAGCTCCTGCTCCTCCTGCCGACAATCTTCAATTAAATGACTCATCGCAGGATAAGGGGCAATAACTAATGTTTTAATTCTCATTTGATTTGATCACACCTGTTTTCGTAATTGGGATGGAGGTCTCGCTGGTGGCGGGGTCCCTCGTTGTTGGCGGGGTCCCTTGGTGGGACACGGGGACAGGTCCCTTGTCCCGCCTTCTTTTTAAGTTGTACCTATGTATGTTTTAACACCCGTTACTTTAATTTACTTTCTCTTCCTCTTACACTCTAACTCATTACCTTCAAGTGGGTCAATGAACCTGTCCCTCTGTCCCAAAGGCCCAGGCATATTGAGTGTGTACGATTGCCATTCATCCTTCTACCTATCTTTCAGCATCCTATTTATCATCTCAATATCAAACTCTTCATACCCCTGCATTATCCCCCAATGAACTGTATGTTTATAATCCTGATGCTCGGGATTTGCTAGAATGGAGAGGAATTCCGTGTAACCGGGAACCCCACCTACATCTTCCGGAGGAGCGTTTCCTTCTCCGTCAACGCATTGTGGATGATAGTCATGATACTCATTTATTACCTTCTCAACTTCAATTTCGTGCTTCCAATCATCGCCAAAATCATAAGTGTATGTCAAAGTTTTATATGCAGGCATATACTCTGATAGCTTTATACCTTTTTCATGCTTCATTTCGGTTTGTTTTGGATATGTTAAGGCTTTTTCAACACTTACAAGATTGATCGTTGGTTCTGCGTCGGCGTTGTAAATAATAAATTCATGAAGGTGATTATTTTTCCATCCAAAGGTTGATTGAAGAATTTTATGCAAATCATGAAATGTCCGATTAACTGGAACGATGATTCGACGCCAAACTTGGTGATCTTCGAGCTTTAGTGCCACTTTTAGTTGTACCGCCTTCGTCTCAAAAATAGGCTGACCTGAAAATATCTCAAGTTGTTTATACATCTCTTCATTCGGATAAACATATTTATTTTTCCCGTCACCAACTAAACTCCGGCTAACACGTTTACTTAACTCTGAATTAATGACAGATTCTTGATTCAAGTAGTCTAGAAAATAAAATGTTGTTTCACATGCCTTGTTCAATCTTGCCACCGAAGTACGGTCCTTCGTTTTCGAATAGGTGAAATCCATTGATTGAGTTAAAAACTGCTCAATTACTTCTTTTTTAACTCCTTCTGCTTCAAATGTTTCGCGGATCGCATTCACAATGAGCTGATCAAAATACTTATAATCCTTTGCCTTTAGGCCATGCAGGACTATGATATATCTAGAAAGATCATGAATGAGTACAATCGTTTTTCTACGATTTACAAGAATAAAATGGGCATGCCATGAGAAAAGTGGATTCTGCTCTTTGATTGGCTCGTGAGGCTTTATTTTAAGTTGCTCTAACAGTTTTTTTGTACATTGAATGAGCATATTCGCAAATCTCCTAATTCGAGTATTTTGATAGATGCTTTGATTATAAATGAACCTAAAGAGAATTAAAATGCAAGAGATTCTTCAGAGTAAATTTGTCATAATTCCCCCTTCAACCTAGTGGGACGAGGAACCTGTCCCCGTGACCCAGTCATGTAGTTCCCAAAATAGGTTGCTTTTGTTTTCTTGGCGTAGTTTTAGGGTGAAGGTTTCGTGTAGGATACGGTAGAAGTAACCTTCGAATGTGGTGTGAATTTTTCCTCTCTTTTTTGCAAAGACTGTTTGTTTGAAGGCACTGATGATGCAGTCCATAAAGTCTTCGATTGTTTTGCCGTGATCGAATTTGTTATAGACGATCATGACTCGGTTCCATAGGTTATATATATCGATTGCATTAAAAAATGGGTGTGCGGTTTTTTTGAATTCCTCCGGGATAGATTCTGGTAGATAGCTGGAGTCTAATTCTTGCAGTGCTGGTTCACATGCTTCTCTTACGTTAGTTCGTTCTTTTGTTTTTTTCTCACAGAGTGAGCTTTGTTTATTCTCTGTTTTATTTGGAGTGACAGGTGCAGTGACACTCTGGGATGACATGGTAGTTTTCATAGAATCGATGGTTTCAAACGTCTGAATGATTAAAAGGTTTACTCCCTGTTTTCCATTCATTCTTTTTGTCGGAATTTTTTTAATGATTCCTCGCTCTTCTAACAATTTCACAGCACGAATGACCGTACGTTTACTCAAACCCACTTGCTCAGCAA
>DATMGC010000127.1:0-1880 GCA_035555915.1 Ureibacillus sp.
TGAAGGATTTATTGATCGTGTTAACTATGATTTAGCAAATGACTTAGGCAACCTGCTCAATCGAACTGTAGCTATGATTGATAAGTATTTTGAAGGAAAAACACCTGCTTATAATGGAAGCCAGACAGAATTTGATGATCAACTTGTAAAGACTTCACAGGAAACAATTAAGAAATATGAAGAAGCAATGGAAAATATGGAATTCTCAATTGCACTTTCATCCTTATGGCAGTTTGTTAGCAGAACAAATAAATACATTGATGAAACGCAACCATGGGTCCTAGCAAAAAATGAAGAAGACAATAATAAATTGGCTTCAGTAATGATCCATTTAGCTGAATCACTACGAATCACTGCAGTTTTATTAAAACCATTTTTAACAGAAACACCAAATAAGATCTTTGACCAACTAGGTATTCATACAGATGCTTTACAGAATTGGGAAAGCATTTTGACATTTGGCCAGATTGATCAAACAAAAGTTAACAAGCAGTCACCAATCTTTCCACGATTAGAAGTGGAGGAAGAAGTGAAGTATATCAAGGAACAAATGAAAGGCTCCGCTCCGGTAGTAGAGGCTGAGGAAAAAGATGTAAATATTGCTCCTCAAGAAGCTGAAATTACAATTGATGATTTTATGAAAGTGGATCTTCGAGTAGCAGAAGTTCTCCAAGTTGAACCAGTGAAAAAAGCAGATCGTTTGTTAAAAATCCAGTTGGACTTAGGTTATGAGAAAAGACAGGTTGTTTCTGGAATTGCCAAACATTATAAACCAGAGGAACTATTAGGTAAAAAAGTAATCTGTGTTGCCAATCTAAAACCTGTGAAACTTCGTGGCGAATTATCTCAAGGAATGATTTTAGCTGGGTCACAAGGTGATTTACTTTCAGTCGCAACAGTTCTTGCTGATCTTCCAAATGGTTCAAGAGTAAAATAACTACCTTTTTGAGCGTCTTATATTTAATGAGACGCTCACTTTTATTATTAGAAGTTTGGAACTTTTATTACATGTGGATATTAGAACAGTTAAGTGTATTTGAAATAAGTTGATGAAAGCTCTGAAAAACAAATGTTTCACGTGTAACATTTTGTAAAACATAATACAGATTTGTCGAAACAAGCTGAGGAAGGGAAGTAGAAAAATGCTATTTGATACACATGCTCATTTAAATGCTATTCAATATGATGAGGACTTGGAAGAAGTCATCGAAAGGGCACAATTGGAGAAAGTTACACATATTGTTGTGGTAGGATTTGATAAAGAAACGATTACAAGAGCAATGGAACTCACAAAAAAATATGACATGATATATGCAGCAATAGGATGGCATCCCGTTGATGCAGTAGATATGACAGATGAGGATTTACTGTGGATTAAGGATTTGGCTTCACATCCAAAAGTAGTTGCTATAGGTGAGATGGGACTAGATTATTACTGGGATAAGTCACCGAAAGAAATACAAAAAGAAGTATTTCGTAAACAAATTCAATTAGCTAAAGAGGTAAAGCTTCCAATCATCATTCATAATCGTGATGCAACAGAAGATGTGGTGGAAATTTTGCGAGAGGAAGGAGCTAGTGAAGTAGGAGGCATTATGCATTGTTTCACCGGAAGTTTAGAGATAGCAAAGCAGTGTATGGACGTGAACTTCTATATTTCATTTGGTGGTCCTGTAACCTTTAAAAATGCAAAAAAACCTAAGGAAGTTGCTAAAGAAATTCCAATCGAGCGGTTACTGATTGAAACAGATTGTCCTTATTTAACACCACACCCATTTAGAGGAAAGCGTAATGAGCCAAGTTATGTAAAGTATGTAGCAGAACAAATTGCTGAGCTAAGAGAGATGGATTTTGAGGAAATTGCCCAAAAAACATCCGAC
>DATMGC010000128.1:0-8939 GCA_035555915.1 Ureibacillus sp.
CTACGTTCATGCCACCAGTAAAAGCTTTATTTCCGTCGACCGTGACAATCTTACAATGGTCCCGATAATTCCAATTGGATAAAATCCAGGGAAAGCGTAAAGGAAATATTATCCGGCATTCTATCCCTGCTTCCACCATCTGAAGGATTTTTTGATTCGGAAATGTTTTACTCCCCCAACCATCTCTAATAAAACGAACCCGCACTCCATTTACTGCTTTTTCGATCAGCAGTTCTGAGATGTGATTACCAATTTGGTCGTTCCGATAGATGAAATATTCCAGATCAATGGTTTTTTGGGCTTTTTGTAGGGATTCGATAAGTTGTTCATATTTTGCTATTCCATTGTTTAGTACGTGGACTTTGCCGACTCGAAGCCCGCCTACAGTAAAATACCTTAAAGCATCGGCGATTATCGATGCTGAATCACTATATGTATCAGGTAATTTATCAGACTCATTATGAGAAGAGGTCAATCTTTTACGATGAATAAGCTTGGGATTTGATATGCTAAGATATAGTAAGAAACCAATGACAGGCAAAACAAGGACAATTACTATCCAATTCAAAGCTTTGGCTGGCCGACGAACTTCCCAAATTGCTATGAATAAGATAAAGAACGTATTTAACAGGTATAGAAAAAAAATCTACTCCAACTAAAATTCCTCCTTAGTTTTTCCCTTAACATGTACAAACTATGTAGCAAATATACGTTTGGAATACGAGGAATTGTTTAGATACCTTTTCTTATGAGACACCCAAAATAATTTTGGGTATTTTTGCATATCCCCCCGAAAAGGTTTATTATAAAAAAACCTCCTGATTTGTAACAGATTCAGGAGGAACTTTGTAACACTTAAATGAATGATGTCTATTGTGTTAAAAAAGGTTGATCTTATCCAATTATAAAGTTCCTAAACAATCGCGCCCGTTTGTTGAATAACAAAAATATGAAAAATAGCTGTCAAAACTGTTCACCTATTTTTAAATTATCGCTCACCTTATAGTTTTATACAAAATCAAAAACAATCCTTATCATCAAAAATGATTTTTAGTTTACCGTTATTTATGATACGGTTCTCCGTATTGTATCTAAGTGAGGTTTTTATTCACCCTCTAGAAAACACAGCTACTAATGCTGTTTCCACACTGTTTATAGCCCCCAGATATCTCTTTCTGTTAAGTATAAATAAACATTCAAAGGTCCTAAAATTACTCTCAATCCTTACTTCTTTGTTAAAACAAGTATAAAATGATTCCTACTTCAAATACTAAAAAAAATCTATTGAAGGATATGTTTCAAATGACAATCCATCTAAATAAAAATAACTGCCCTAATTATGAAAAAATTAAATACATCCTCAACGAATCACCAGACTTAATGTGTAGAACACTTGAAGTTGGTGGAGATTGTCTCGAAGTTATTTTCATGAAAAATTTAATTAAACAAGAGTTTCTAAATGAGTATGTAATTAAATACATTCAACAACTTCCGATAGAATACATAACTTACTCTTATTTATTGAAAAACATACCAATGAACGAAGTAAAGAAAAACCTTAAGGAACAAGAGATTATCTCTTCCCTCTTAAATGGATTCGCTTATATTTACTTATCAGACGAAAGTAAAGCATTTATGGTAAATTGCGCCAACCCTATTGAAAGATCTATTGAGAAAGCAGAAACAGAATCATTGGTATACGGTCCTAAAATATCGTTTACAGAATAATTATCTTCTAATATTAAGATTATAAGACAAAATCTAAATGATTCTAATTTGTGTACAGATGAATTAAAAATAGGAGAACGTGTTAAGAAGCAAGTAAGAATTATATATCTTAAAGATATAGCGGATGATGACACACTTAAAACACTTAAGGAGAAGTTTGAAAATATAAAAACTGATAATATAAGTGACAGTTCAGTATTGGCACAATGTCTTGAAGATAATCATTACTCATTTTTTCCACAGTTTATATTAACAGAGTTGCCCGATAGATTCCTCTACTCTATTTTAAACGGACGGATTGGTGTTCTTATAGATGAAAGTCCAATTGCTATTATTGGACCTGCTAATTTTTTTTCGTTTTTTGAATCAACAGAAGACATATATTTGAGATGGTCCTTAAGTACTTTTATAAGATTTATACGATTATTTGCTATGACAGGATCACTATTCGTTACAGCATTTTATGTTGCAATCATGACATTTCACTTTGAACTAATTCCATCTAAATTGTTACTTATAATTGGGCAATCACGTTCACACGTTCCTTTTCCACCTTTGCTAGAAGCACTTTTACTCGAATTATTAATTGAATTACTTAGAGAGGCTGGGGCACGCCTTCCGTCAAAAGTAGGGCAAACAATGGGGATTGTTGGAGGTATTGTTATTGGCCAAGCAACTGTTGAGGCAGGTTTAACTAGCAACATTTTAATTATTATCGTGGCATTTAGTGCATTAGGGGCTTTTACGGCTCCTATTTATGAAATGGGGACTGCTATAAGAATTGCTAGATTTCCTTTCATTATTCTAGCAGGTGTTTGGGGATTAAATGGGATTATTATCGGTGTCTGTGTAATGATGGTCCACTTGTTAAAATTGACATCATTAAACAAACCTTATCTTGCACCTCTATACCCTTTTAGGATTAAGGATATAAAATACTTCTTAATACGTCTACCCCACCATTTTTATATGAGACGTCCTGTTGTCAATCGCCCAAAAGATTCATTCCGCACAAGGTGGAGATTTAAAAAAACAGAAAAAGATTTAGATGAATTTTGAGGTGGATAATGAAATCAAATATTAGTTTTGTAAATGCCTATATTGCTTTCTTTATCATACACACTTCCCAAATTGGTATGGGTATACTTGGAGTCCCTAGGATTATTTATCTTGAATCTAAGAAAGATGCTTGGATCTCAGTTTTACTATCTGGTCTATTCATTAGTCTTATCACTTGGATTATTATTAGCATACTTAAAAAACATGGAAACTGTAATCTTTATGAAATACACGAAAATTTATTTGGTCGCTTTATAGGAAGTATCATCAATACCTTAATTGTCATTTACTTTATTGCAGCACATTACTCTATCATCATCAGTTATGTTGAATTGTCCCTAACATGGGGATATGAAGGAGTTTATGAATGGGTAGGCACCTTAGTACTATTATTAATAACAATTTATGCAGTATCAGGTGGATTCAGAGTAGTTGCAGGGATATGCTTCTTATCCTTTTTAATGACTATATGGCTGCTATTTGTGATGTATCAACCACTTGATTCCATAAACTTAACTAGAATTTTACCCATCATGTCGACAACTCCGTCAGAAATGATGAAAGGAGTTTTTAAAAGCAGTTTTACAATGTTGGGTTTTGAGACTTTATTTTTTATTTTTCCTTTTATAAAGGAGAAAAAAAAACTACTTCTATTCAGTCAATTAGCAATCTGGTTTACCACCCTTCTTGTTTTAATTGCAACTGTTATTTCCATATTATTTTTTAGCCCTAAAGAATTAGAAAAACAGATCTGGCCTATTGTCAGTATGATAAGCGCTGTCCGTTTTCCATTTATTGAGCGCTTTGAATTTATAGCAGTTTCATTATGGATATTAGTTATTTTTCCAAATTTATGTATAACTCTATTCATTTCTTCCAAAGGAGTTAAACAAATATTTCATTTAAAACTAAAACATGGAATATGGGTAATATCAATAATCATTTTTATCACGAGTTTTTTTATCACAAAAAGAGTCGACAATAACCTTTTGTTTGATAAAGTTGGGCAAGTTGGCTTTTACCTATGGTTTATCTATCCAATATTCTTATATTTCATTTCAATCATTAAATCTAAAATCTTTTCACGTTCAAAACGGAGTTGAAAAAATGAAAATATGGGTTATCCTACTTTGTTTCTTTCTCTGTACTGCATGTATGCCATCTGAAAAAATATTAGAAAAGCAAGGAATATCAACTATTATTGGTTTTGACTTCCTTGATGAGGATACATACAAAGGCACTATTAGCTTGTTACAATTCGACCGTAAAGAAGAAAAGACGAGTGTAACCATTTCTGCCGTCGGAACTACAAGCAAACAAATAAGACAAAATTTAGAACAACAGACAAGCCACGACCTTACTTCTGGTCAATTAAGGACAATTTTATTTGATAAATATATGACAGAAATGATAGGGATTTCATCTTTTCTAGATACAATGCAACGAGATAGTAGCATCGGATCTTTAATTTTTTTGGCAATTACAAACAATGCTGAGAGTACAATTAATAATAAAAACTATGAAGAATACCCTGAAATGGGGTCATATATCTATCAATTATTGGATAAGCACGAAAAGAAGGAAATGTTAATAAACTCCAACTTGCATGAATTTATTTCCACACTATATGAAATCGGTATCGATCCTACCTTACCTATTATTTCGAATGAGAATGGTGTAGCACCCTATATAAATGGGGTTGCATTATTTAAGGATGATAAAATGGTTGGTTCCATTTCTTTGATAGAAACCCTGTACATAAAATTATTCACCAATCATAATGCTTTTTTGGGGGATATAACATTAAAGATTCCTGCAGAAGTTTTAGAAAAAAAGGGAATAACACTAGTCGAAAAGCCAAAAGGAGATAAATTTAATATTACAATTCACCCAATAAAGTACCGCGGAAAAGTTGAATTATCTAAAGAAGAGTCGGTTAATCTAAACGCAACTATTTCAGTTTCAATATTAGAATTACAGCCTCCTGTTACTATTAAAAATAAGGAATCAATAAAAAAATTGGAGCAAATAATTGAAGAAGAACTAAACAAAGAATTCGGGGATATTCTTGAGAAGTTTAAAAAATTAAATACTGATCCAATTGGCATTGGAAGAAAAATAAAAAGTATAAGAAAATATTCCAGTTTAAATGAGGAAGATTTAAGAGAAAAGTATTCCACATTAAAGTTAAAACCAAATATTAAGGTAGAAATAAAACGAACTGGGGCAGTTGATTAGTAAAGATAGTAGAGAAAGTCTTATTCTACCAAGTTTATTACGTTCACGAATTTACCTGTGAAGAACCTCATTTACTTATGATAAGGCTCTCCGAGGTTGATATTAAACTTATCTCTATAGTCATAATGAACGAAACGGCTCCCATCGCTTAACGTAGATTGCACTTGGTCATAATGGTACTACCTAAATAAAAAACCAAGTGTAGAGCTACACACGAAAAGGAGCCAATTATTATGAAGGATGCACAAAAATTTGTTGGTTTAGACGCCTGTAAAGATACTATTGCTGTTGCGATTGCTGATTCAGGTCGTGGAGAGCCTAGATTTCACAATACAATGAAAATATACAAGTTTACTGGAGGTTACATATGATTATTGGTTATGCGCGTGTTTCTACTATTGACCAAAACTTAGATCGTCCAAATTAGTATTCTTACTGAATATGGTTGTGAAAAAATAGTAAAAGAGAAGTTTACTGGTACTATTAAAGATCGAAAAGGTCTTCATCAACTTTTTGATACGCTCAGGAATGGCGATACAGTTGTAGTGGAGAGTATCTCCCGTTTAGGACGTAAAACATTGGATATCCTCAACATTATTCAACAGTTGGAAGAGACCGGAGTGCAATTCATTTCTTTAAAGGAAAATATGGATACAAGAACCTCTACAGGCAAAGCGATGTTCCAAATGATGTGCGTAATTGCTGAATTAGAAAGAAATCTTATTGCTGAGAGAGTAAAGGAAGGACTCAAAGCAAGTAAAAAGCGTGGAAAAACATTAGGTAGACCCAAGCTAGATAAAGAAAAGCTCACTGTTGCACTTCGGATGTATGACAGTAAAGAATATTCTGTTAAAGAGATAGTCTCAGCAACCGGAATATCTCAAGGTTCTCTATATAGGGCAATAAATCGAAGAAAACTAGGAGAAATAAACTAATAAGGCGTATTTTATTATTTCTCCACATTTACTTTGCGGTCTAGAGCAAGAACCCTGTCATTAAGCCTTTTATAAGTATCATATTTGTTAATGGATTGTTAGCTTTATTTATTCAGCTACAAATCTAATTAACATAATGAAGCATTATCGGCATTGAAAAAGGATCTCCCAATTTGGAAGATCCTTTTATGCTGCTTTCTCAACTAAAATTACCCCATTTTTTAGATCCCAGCATTTATGTAGAATATTCATTTGATACTTGTAAACAATGACATGAATGTATGCTTTTTTTCATACTGTATTTTGGAGGTGGAAAAATGGCAAGAGTAGCTTACCGAAATGCAGATATTAACTTAATGGCAAGGATGATGAGAGCAGAAGCTGTAGGCGAAGGAAAACAAGGAATGCTATATGTTGGAAATGTAATTGTTAACCGTGCTGTAGCAGATTGTAGTGACTTTAATCAATTAAGAACAATTAGAGATGTCATTTTTCACGTACAAGGAGGAAATTACTCTTTTGAAGCTGTTCAAAAAGGCAATGTATTTTATCAAAGAGCAAGAGATTCTGAAAGAAGATTAGCAAGAAAGAATTTGGAATATTGGAGACAGCACCCAGCGAAATATGCTCTTTGGTACTTTAATCCATATGGTCCGTGTCCTCCAACATGGTACAACCAACCTTTTACTGGTCAATTTAAACAACATTGTTTTTATGAACCAGCGCCTGGAACATGTGAAAGTGTTTATAGTAGATGACAAGTTTGCTCTTTGAAGCAAGATTCGAATATTTATAAAAACTAAAATAAAACTTTTAGTAATCGTATTTACCCAAGAAAGATTGTAAAATATTATACTTAAACTATTGGGTGCTTTAATTTAATAAGAGCTAAAAGGATCTTCCAATCGAAGATCCTTTTTTCGTACCGATAAAACTCGATTATGTTAACTAAGAATGAATAGGGTATACAGGATAAATTATCTCTAAATGGTCTTGAGGTACATATAATCAATGATTCAGAACATAATGTAAGCATAATAAAAAAAGGGAAGGAATCAAATTATGATACTTCGTTGGATACATAAGTATGTAATCATCTTGGTATTGATCTGTTTTTCTGTTTCCGTCCAGCCCCTCATTTTATTAGCTGAAATAGGGAATGATTCAAAACAGCAAGCATTTTCGGAATTTGAAAAAAAGATCTTTGATTTAATCGAATCTGGTATAAAACCATTGGATAAACTGGACGAGGAACTAGACGAGGAAAGCTTATATAATATTGCCTTATCGGCAGAAAAAAAGCTTGCTAAAAATTCCCTGACTTTATCCCAATTAAAGGTACCTACCACACTGTCAGATGATATAAAGACATCGTTAGAAAAGGTCAAAGGCGAATTGTCTATAGGTTTTAAGGCATTGGAGAAAAGCGTGAACTACTTGGCACAATACATCGTGAAGCGTAACTCCTTATTGTACGATAAGTTCATCGAGAAACGTGACAAGGGTTTTCTCTATATTGACGGTGCACTAACTTCGTTAACTACAGTAAGATTGCGAGTTGCAAATTACGCAAATTAAGTATTTTAGTTTGAGATCATTTATTTTGTGATTTAAGACTAGCCTCAAACATATCAATGATAGATAAAAAACGTTCGGCTTCACGAAAGGTGTGATCAGCAAGCAGTGGATGAATGTTACTTTTTATCCTACATGCTTCGATTAACTCTCTTGCTGTCTTCTTAAAATCGCGTAAAGCAACTACTGATACACGGTTTTGATCAAGAAATTGATCTAAAATTGGTTCAGTTTCAGATTGAGGACGCATGGAATCTAAATCAATTGCTTGAAAAACAAGTTGATCAAAGTCATGACTAAATTCTCTTGCTTGTTCAACTAATTTCCTTTCGGAAGGATCAAGAAGATGACCAATAAATTTTGAATGGTCTGCCATAATTTTTAGAAAAAAGACATTTTCCTTTATAATTGCATCAGCTAAAGGTAGCATTCTACCTTCATTTAGTTTCTTTTAAGCAATTAGCAAAGTAAGCAGCTTCTCTGCTTATATGGTCAACTAGCAATGCATAGTTATTTGATCGGATCTCACAACGCAAAACTAATCCCAGAACTTTTCGCTTATAAGCCCATATTGAAGCAGCAGCCTGATAAACTTGATTGTTAAAATTTCTAATTTCCTGTGGATCAGAGTTGGGAGAATATCGACTAAGTTGTTCTTCAATTCATTCAAATAAAGTAATAAATTGTCGTGCTTCTTCGATAAGTTGTCTATCATCATTATAGTCAAATCCAAGGCTTAAAAATAAGGCATGCTCTTTCATAATCCTTGACCAGAAACGAATTTAATCTAAGGATCTACTTACAAATGGTTTTGTCATAATTACACCCCCTGAGTTATGAGTTCATCACTTTAATGTTATTCCATCCAATTATTAAACATGTGTAGGCTGACATAATAAGAATTCAGACCTACGTTTAATTTCAGGGCTGTTCTTCGTTTTTTGCTATTTTTATTATGTAAAAGCTTATTTTCCATAAACAATAGGGACTAAATCCATTCCCACCCTTTGAGCTGCAATACATCCAAAACAAATGATAGAGATCACTGATTAATTTGCTGGGGTAACTGCTGTTTTTACTATTACCTGTTATTTTCTGTTATCTTATATTTTAATGTTCATATTGCATTGCCTTCGTTATGTTGTTTTTCCAATAAATTACTATATTCAAATTTACATAAACACCATCCAGAAAGAAACAATACATTTGTAAGCATTTAATAAAAGAAAGAAGGAACCTAAAATGACTGTAATAAATGATGTCAAGACAGCTCTAGCAGGATTGAAAAGTGCGCAGGCTAGTTTCGAAACATTTGCACTAGGTACTGATAATGAACAAGCGAAACAGCTTTACAAACAAGCTGCTCAACAAACCCAATCCGTTGTAGACAGCATTGAACCACGT
>DATMGC010000129.1:0-8497 GCA_035555915.1 Ureibacillus sp.
AACCGAAGCCCAATTTATAAATAAAATGTTGAAGTTTTGTACAAATGACAAATAGAATTCCGTCTGCCGGAACCAATGCCCAACAAAGATAAAATGATGAACTCTTATTCGTCCGCCAGCATTGTAGCAAGCCAGTGTTGGCGGTAGTTTTATAGCAGATATGTCTTTGTCCAAATGATTTTTTTGTCAACAAAATCATATAATTCCAATATCTCGGGTTTAGGCTTTTGCTTACTGTCGCTTTCGATCACATCTTTTTGAAAGTCTAAGTAAAACTTCCTTTCATTTCTATTGTCGACAAAATACCCGCAGTATGAAAATGCTTCTTTGTCTGTGACTAATTGCCTATTGGTTTTTTCTAAAATGGAGTACAAAGTATCCAATTGTGCTTTATCTATAATGGCATAAGCTTTATACCTAAATCTAGCATGTGCAAAATTTGTTCTAGTCACAAGATAACATCCATTTATTTTTTTTACAACAAATGTATAGTATGTCCATAGCACTCCATTTGGTCCAAGTTGGAACGCAAGTTCTATGTCTTGTCTATTCTCATAATATTTTATGAAGTCAAGATGAGATGCGTGATAATTTGACCTAGCGTAATCATTCCAAGAACTTGTAAATTTTGTTGTGTCAATATTTTCAATGTCACGATACCAAAGTATTCTGTTCTCATCTTTATCGAGTTTATAGAAGTCTTGAATTGTAAATGTCTTTGCGTCGTATTTTGGAAGTCGATTAAAACTTTCGTCCCAAATTATTGAGTTGATTTTCGATGTGTCACATTCATTAGATATATACTGAGCCAATAAATGTCTGTTTGGCAAAGCACATAAGGTAACACTTAATAAGAAAACTGTTTTTGTCATTTAATAGAGACGATTAATTTAATTCAATTTGGAACGTTTTGTCGAAAAATTACCGCCAACGTCCGGGGCTTGCCGAAGTGGGGGCAATAGAATCCCGTCCGCCCCGGCTAACTGCTGCTGAATAAAGATAAAAAGTTGATGACATATTCTAAAGCTAAATTAATAACGTCAAGCTGGATATGAAGCTAAATTGAAAAACAAAAGTTGAAACACGGCTTCCGTCTGCCCCCATTTTGGCAAATCCCATGTTATGCGTTCGTGCTACCCTGTCTGCCCATTGACTTTTTCGCCACAGTAAGGGCAAACAACCCAAAGTTTTTCAAGTTGACTGTAACACTTGTCGCAAGTAATTACTTTCTCAACTACTGACTTAATTGGAATGCTTGTTTTAACTGTAAACGTTTCAGGAATTTCCTTTAAGAAACTTGATTCGTTACCTTTTTCAGTAATAAGAAAGAGTTTGTCTTTAGCCCTGGTGATTGCAACATAAAACAATCGTCTTTCTTCTTCCATAAGCAAATCGTGATTTGCTTTTTTGATGACTTGAAAAATCCTGTCCTCTAACCAAATATCGGGAAAACCTCCATTGCCCTCTGTCAAACCAATTATGAAAACAACTTTCGCTTCAAGTCCTTTCGCTGCATGAATTGTTTTTGATTGAACTCTTACTCCCTCATTTTTGAAACGAAAAAAGTAAGGCGAATACATTTTGCTTCTACGGTAAAGGAATAAAATATCATCGTTAGTCAATCCATCTCCTAACAACTCTTTCACTTTGTCAAAGCAGAACTGAATGTTTTCATCTTGGTTACTGCCTGAATAAACTACAATTTTATGTTCTGACTTTTTTGATGCCTGAATTTCTTTTTCAACCTTGAACTTGTTGTGTTTTATTACCTCGTTGCTTGCTCCAACAATATTTTGTGTACTGCGATAATTTAAATTTAGTTTTACAACTTTTGAATTAGGGAAGTGATTTTCAAAATCAACTATGTAACTCACATTAGAGCCTCTAAAACCATAGATACTTTGCCAATCATCCCCAACGCAAAAGAGTTGTGTTTGGTCAGTTAGCAAAAGTTTGATTAATTCAACCTGCAAGTTATTTACATCTTGAAACTCGTCAACAAGAATGTATTGATATTTGCTTTTGTATTTGTTTGCAATATCCTCATGGTTTTGAAATAAGGAAGTACTTCGTGAAATCAAATCGTTGAAATCAAGATAAGATTTGTTGGTGCAGTAGTCGACATACTTTTTTACGATTGGAATTGCCAACTCATAAAAATTCCGAACTCTCTCGTGTTGGTCTTTCCTTGCATTTTCCAAAACCAAATCAAAGTCAATGTTTTCAACTTTTATCATGTCGGTGATACGCATGATTTGCGCAACAAAATCTTTTACATCTTCATGGTAGCCGTTAAATTCTTCCTTGTATATGAGTGCGACCGTTGCATGATAGTTTGCCGGCAAACGATTCTTTACAACCTTGTCAAGAGTGTGATTGAATAATGCAGAGTCCTTTGTCATTGCTTCAAAGGTTTTTACTAAAACCAAATTCCCTTTTTGAAATTGTTCCTCTTTATCCTTGGTTGAAAAACTTTTGTCACTTACATGCTCAATATAAAGATTGGCTTCTGGAATATAGAAGTCAGGATGAAAAGAAAAGTCTTTTACATTCAGCAAAGGTTCATATTCATACTTGATGCTATGCCGGTAAAACCAATCGGCAATAAATTGCTCGGATTTTGAACGAACTTTTGTTCCATCAAGAGTTGTAAAGTATTTGCCGTCTTTAGGCAAATACTTTTCATCTGTTTTCTTGAGGTGGATTTTGTCAATAATATAATCTAAAATGTATCGTTTGAGTTGAAGCAAAAATTCTGTGTCCTCACATTCCTCAATCAAAAGTTTATGGACTACTTCAAAAACTGTTTCGGGTGCTACATGCTTTGAAAGTTCATCTTCTTCGTCTTTCTTTTCATCTCCAATTATTCGGAATTTATTGTCAAACTCATTTACTCCGTAGTTGCGAAGTATGCTGTAACAGAAACTGTGAAATGTTCTGACTGTTAAACCGTCAATCCATTTATATTTTTTCTGTTGCAGAAATCTTTCTTTGTCTTTGTCCGCTTTACTTAGTCGTTTATCAAAAAGAAGCTTTTCATATTCTCCTGTTTGGTCGGCTGAAATGATTAAGCGGTCAATCATTTCATTAGTTGCGTTCTTCGTAAAAGTGATTGCAAGAATGCTTGACGGTCTTACACCTTTCTCCTCAATCAAGTAAATGAGTTTTTGTAAAAGTGTTTTCGTCTTGCCTGAACCAGCACCCGCCAAAACCAAAAGCCGCTTGTCTTCGCTGACAACTGCTTCTCGTTGCTTGTCGTTAAGTGAACCTAAATTTGTTTTGGTCTCTGTGGGTTGCATATTTAAATTATGTCAGCAAGATAAAATTTAATAGTTACTTTCTTCCAAAATCAGCAGGGTTTTCACCCCATGCCCTTGTTTCCCATTTCAAGACTTCGTTCTCATACTCGTTTTCTTTGAGCCATTTTATTGCCCTGTCAAGCAGTTCAAAAAGTTTTGTGTTTTTATCGCTGCGGTCATGGTTTGTTCTTGCTTCTTTGTCACGAACCCAACCAATAGCGTTTCTGCTGTCTGAATAGATTGGAAGTTTGATATTGTTCTTTTTGCAATGGGCAAGTGCATGAACAATTCCTAAAAACTCAACAATGTTATTTGTGCCGTCCTCAAATGGCCCCATTTTAAAAATTACTTCTTTGGTTGTGGTGTGAACACCTTGATATTCTACAATACCAGTTGAAGTGTTCCATGCCCCGTCAACTGAAATACTTTCCTCAATCGGCTTACCAATTAGTTTGAGTTGCTCATCTGTAAGTTCCCTTTCAAAAATATGTTTGCCGATGTATTCCCACCACTCGTCTTTGAATGCTTGTTCTGCTAATTTTCGTGTCTTGAAAGATTTGTAAACCGCTTTGGGAAACTTGTCGGTTTGTGCTTTACAGTCGTCCCATGTCTCAAAAACTCCTGTCTGTCGTCCTTTCCAAACTACATAAAATTTTTGTTTCGCCATTGTCAGTTAGTAGATGTCTTGTGTTAGTTTTTTGCATGTCGGTTCAAAGTTAGCACTGTCGCCAAAGCATGACGCATAACGAACAGGGCTTGCTGCAGTTTGGGCATTTGAAATCCGTCAGCTCGTAACTGAAGTTGATGATTGCAATATTGCTGATGATTTATTCATAAGCTAAATTTATAAAGTCTTTGTGGAACTGAAGCTGAATACAGAACAAAAAGTTGATGCTTATTCCGTCAAGCCCAAATTGCAGCAAACCCAATGTTGGCAGCCGTTATTCGTCGTACCATGAAAGATTGTTCCACCGTTTCCAACCAGCTTCCGTTCTTTTATAAACTGTTATTTGTCCATGTCCACACAGTCCGCCACAACTATAGCTAAAACTAAGAATGCAATAATTTCCCTTGTCAAAATAAATAGGCGGAACAATATGATACTTTATAGCATAAGCCATGTTGTGGCTCCTACTTGTGTCGTAGCTTATTAATGATATATTGTCAAGGTTGAGTTTACTTGCGACTGCTTGTGTCCATTTAAAATCTTTCAAGCTGTCTAATTTTTTCAGCATTTGAGCCTTGTCATATTTTGTAAGTTTGATTGTATCGGAAATGTCTTTGTCATTTTCGTCAACCATTCGTTTAATAAAAAATGGTCTTTCAAGATAATTTTTTATTTCTGTCAAATTATACTCAATCATTTCCGACACAAGTTTAATTGCGTAACGTTTGTCCTTTACAGCACCATTTATAAAATCAATGTCCGCTTGGCTCAAAGAATTTGAGGTTTGGGCATTTGCAGTCGCTAAAAATGTCAATGATAATATTAGAAGTTTGAGGTTTGTCATAATGGCTGCCAACGTTTGGCCGCTTGGCGTTCGTGCGGGATTTCGGAGCACTTCACTGTCAAACTACCACTAAAGCCAAATAGGAGCTCCGCACTTGAATTTAAGCACGTCACCCCGCATGACGCCAAACGGCTGTTGGCAGTAGTGGTTTTTTTAGTCGTCATTTTTGTTTTTGTTTTATCTTCTGATACAATTCAGTGCTTATTTGTCCCGCTTTTCTGTAATTGTTTGAAAGAATGGCCTCATATAAAAATTGATTCCATTTTGGTAAGCCTTTGAAATCTGTCAAACCATTGCCATTTAATAGTCTTGAGAATCTTAAAATTTGGCTTGAATTAGTTTTTGAAAGCACAATTTCATCATTGTGAATTACCTTCTCAAAATAGTAATACCATCTTTCTTTAGAAATTTTTGACAATTCTCTTTCAGCTATAGGAGCAGCCGCAATTGAAATTCCATATGAGTTTCCTAAGTAAACAGCGAGATATGCTTGGAAACATTCAATAAGTGCAGGTGATGGAATGGTGCTTCCTAAATTGCTGAGTTTACTAACAATTGCTGGCTCATTGTAGAAGTTATTAAATGAATAATGTGTTTCTATAACCTGCTTTGCAGTTTTAATAAACGTAACCGAACGAAGATTTTCTGGAACATAATCAAATCCGTTAACCTTCAATAGTGCATTTTTGATACCTGATGCAGCTATTGTGTTTCCTGAAGCTGTTACATCTCTATATGCGGTTCCAATATTCCATTTGTCACTTTCACTTAAATTGTCCCAAACATTGGGAACAATTAAGTTCAAGTTAGCTAAGGAGTGTTCAAGTTTAGCTCCAATGTCATTTCTAGCTGATGAGAGTAGTATGGTAATGACAGTTCTTAAATAAAATAGGGGTGAGTTTATAAGTTGGTCAACTTGAGGGTCACTAAGTTTTAATGTTTCGTTTAACAGTCTGTCTCTAAATTTAGAAAATTCAAGAGCAATAGATATGTCATGTTCACCTAGAACATATTGAACACTTGATTTCACAATAGAAAATGCGGTAGCATAATCCAATTGTTCTTCCGCATTCTTTGAAAAATAGTGAGTGATAAGTTCATTGCTTTGTCTAAGCCTCAATGCGGCTGTAGTACCAATTACTCCTAATTGTTCTGCAATTTGAATAGCTGTGTAATCAGTTATTTCGGTGTCAATGGAAGTAGTTTCATCAAAATCGTCTCTACCTATCATTTCACCAACGAATTTCATTCCTAGTGTTGCAATTGTTTCCTTTAATTTCACCATTGCTTTTTTCCATGCGTATTCGGCAGCCATATCGAATGCCTCAATTTGAAAAGCAGCAATGATTTGATTTTTTTGTTTTGCTGATAAATAATTAGCATAAGGCACAATTTCGCTTGCTTCCTTTACAGTAGGAGGAAGCTCAATACCATTAGGACCTTGCCAAATCTGTATGTTACTCATTTCTTTTGCCATATTTTGATGTTTCCGTCTTGTGATTTATAGAAACAAAATTTAAATAAATCACAATTGACCATTGATTTAAATGCTTTTGACCTTGCACCACCTTCCACTTTGTCTTCCGGTTTTAGGAAGTCACCTATTAGGATATGGTAACCTATAACTTTTCCTTTGTTACTTATTATTGTAATACCATCATGATTAAGCATGGCTTTAAATACAGACGCATGAGCTTTTAAGTTAATAGATGTTTCATTATTTCTATCAGTTTCAGATTCTGAAACCAACAATTCGAAGTCAATGGGATTAGAAAGGTAAATGCCCCCATTACTTACAATTGTTTCTTTGAGCTTTGCAATTGCTTCATCGTCATCTTCAACTACAGCGATTAAATTTCCGTGTCCGCTTTTTAGTGCGTCATCAATTACTTTCTCGAAAAAAGTTTTGATGTTAATTCTAAATTTTTCATTGGTATTTACACAAATAGACTCACATAGAGATTGAACTTCATTGTGTGAAACCTCTTTTGGATGGTCAAGGGTGAGAGATACAATAAGCTTGTTTTTTAATCCTGAAAGTTCAACGGTTTTCTGTCCAATATTTCTGATATAGGCTATTGTAATTCCATTTATTTCTCCAATTTTTAGGTCGCCAACCGTCTGATTATAAATTGAAGGGCTAGTTTCAGACATTTCAGCACTCGTTATTCCAAATTTGATTCTATCTCCTTTGACTTCAATAAAAATAATCCAGCTATTTGTTGCAAGTGGTGCACAGAGTTTTATTGCATTCTTAAATTCATTAATCGTTAACGGAGCTTCTTGAATTATGATTTCCTTATTTGGAATGGTTTTAAAAAAATCTAGACTGTTAGTTACAAGAATTTCTGGGAATAATGCATTTCCTTCTTCGTGGTAGTCAGATATAAGATTTATTATTTCAAGAATGCCAAGTTTTGTGATGTCATCTTTCGCAAAACCTTCTTCATAAAGAAAGTTACCTATTGATTCTATAATGCTGTCTCTTAAAGACGCTTTTTTAATTTCAGGCATATTGTCATTGTTTCTAATATGTCGGTTTTTACCATTACTGCCAACGTTTGGGCTTGCTGCAGTGCTGGCTTTCATAGCTTGTCCTGCCGAAACCGAAGCCCAATTTATAAATAAAATGTTGAAGTTTTGTACAAATGTTGAATAGAATTACGGCCGCCTGAACCAATGCTGATAAAGATAAAAAGGTGAATTTTTATTCGTCCGCCAGCATTGCAGCAAGCCCGTGTTGCCTGCAGTACCTTTTGTCATACCAAAATTCCTTTCTTCCTTTATGAAAATGTAAAATTTATATTTTAATCATTACACTTCCAGAAACAAAGTCGTGAATAGCTCGTCTTTTTGGGTTACTATTAATTGTCAAAAATGATATCCAGCCCAAAAACACTTTAACTGGGTATCTAATAATTGCTTGAAATATATTGATACGTTTTGCCGAGTCCGAATTTCTTCTAACTCTAATTCTTTTAAAATAGTTTCCTAAGGTAGAACCTAGGGTCATACAAAGTGGTTCATAACCAATAAAAAGTCCTACAAACATAACTATTCGCACCCAATCTGGCACATTGTCAAACTTGTCCAATATACTGGCGAAAACAAACATTAAAATAACAATTAAAATAGCGTCTATAAGTGTTGATTGGATTCTGTCCGTTAGTTGTGGATATTTTTCTTCCATATTTTTCAATATTGTTGAAGTGATAATTGGTTTTATTGAATAGTGTCTGCAAAAAGAGTTGTTTAACTTGAATGCTTGAACATTTGTGTGTCAAATGATATTATAACTAAAGCTTTCATGAAAGATAGCAAATCAAATATTTAGGAAACATCCTATGTAATGTTATGTAATTAAATTCTTTTTCTTCTATTGAAAAAATCATTTTATCCTTTTGGTCCACAACAAGTAATTATTCGATTTCTTATTCATTTATATTCCTATTCAAAATATTTAACATTAAAAAAAAATAAAGTAGTTTTCACTTCGTCCGTTATTTTGGGAAGTATTTCGTGCCATAATTTTAAGGGATTGCAGGCAACGAACAGGGCTTGCTGCTGTGCTGGTATTTTATAACGTCCAGCCCGGAACTGCAGCCCAATATAATTACCGATGATGAAGATAAGAACTAAAGCCGAATAGAATTACGTCTGACCGAACCGCTGCTGATAGCGAACAGA
>DATMGC010000130.1:0-27529 GCA_035555915.1 Ureibacillus sp.
AAATTGATTGGAATGGAGGGTCGAGTGCAGCTGACGGCTACGCCTTTCGCTGCAGAGCGAAGTAGATTCAAAGAAGATCCCCAAGCTTCCTGCGGGAACAGCAAATTTATTTGCGACGAAAGCGAAGCGGCAGGAGCACCGCCGCCTGAGACGTTCGTGTCAGGCCGTGCCCGCGGAAAGCGTACCCGGAATGGAAATCACTTTTCATTAGATCGTAAAAATAGCATTTTTCCTAGTGTGGAAAAATGCTATTTTGGCCTTTGTCCCAGTCTCTTTGTATTTTAAGATTATTATTCATTCAACAGTTTTGAAACTAACATTTCCTCCGAAACGGGACCAATAATTTGTTCAACTACTATCCCCTCTTCATTAATAATTATACTAGTTGGAATTGTGAGGATTTCATAGGTAATTGAAACATCCCCTTTTTCATCTAGTAAGATGGGGAAGTTAATCTTATGGTTTTTGGCAAACTGTTTTACTGAATCGATGTCCGATTCCAAATCTGTTGCGTTCACAGATAATATGACGAAGTTCTCATCGTTCGCATGTTCTTCATAGAAATGTTGAATAGTAGGCATCTCTTCTATACAAGGGGGACACCACGTTGCCCAAAAGTTAATAAAAACTTTCTTCCCCTTTAAGTCAGACAACTTCATCCTTTCCCCTGTTAAGGTTTTTAGTTCAAAGTTAGGTGCTTGTACATTCATGGTTTTGACTTCTGTTTCTTGCAACTCTTCATGTTCATGATTATGTCCCTCTTCAACATGAAAGTCTTCCTCAGGTTCATCAATATAACGATATTCTAATTCTCCCTCTTCACTACTTACCATTTCATCATCTTCTAAAAAAATTTGTTCCTGTTCAATAGCTGACAAGTTGTCCGATTCCACTTTCGCCAATGCAGCCTTCTGTCTAGCATCAGGTGCTAATAGATTCGTAGCGATTGAATATATGAAAGCCGCTAAAATAATTAACGATACACAAATGGAAATTACCTTTTTTCGCAAATTACTCACCATTCTTTCTAACTAATTCTTTTACCAGTATATTGGAATGGTTAAACTAAAATGAATAAAGTTTAGTAATATAAGCTTTTTACTTATTTTCATTTTCGTCTTTAGGATTATAACTGCTAAAACGGTTTGCACATATGTACATCCACATCGTCAATTTCTATAAAATACAAAAAGACCATCTCAAAACGAGACGGTCTCTCTCTATTTATCTATCAAATAGATTAGTACATTTTCATGTATTGTTCGCGTTCCCAAGGGTGAACAGCTGTACGGAACATATCGTATTCAATTTCTTTTGCTTCTTTGTAGTTTGAATAGATGTGTTCACCAAGTGCAGCTTTGATTACTTCGTCTTTTTCTAACTCTGCTAACGCTTCTACTAAAGAACCTGGTAAACTGCTAATACCATTTTCTTCAAGTTCTGCAGCACTCATTACATAAATGTTGCGATCAACTGGTGCTGGAGGAGTTAAATTATTGCGAATTCCGTCTAAACCTGCTTCTAATAATGCAGCCATAGCTAAATATGGGTTAGCAGCTGGGTCTACTGAACGTACTTCAACACGAGTTGAAAGACCACGAGATGCAGGAATACGGATTAATGGTGAACGGTTACGTGCAGACCAAGCAATGTAACATGGTGCTTCATAACCAGGTACTAAACGTTTATATGAGTTTACTACTGGGTTTGTCACAGCAGTAAAGGCTTTAGCGTGCTTCATGATACCAGCCATGAATTGACGAGCTGTATCAGAAAGTTCTAAGTCAGCTTCTTGATCCCAGAATACGTTTTTGTCTCCGCTGAATAATGATAAGTTTGAGTGCATACCTGAACCGTTCACACCGAACAATGGTTTTGGCATGAATGTTGCATGTAAACCATGTTTACGTGCAATTGTCTTAACAACTAACTTGAACGTTTGGATATTGTCACATGCTTCAACTGCGTTAGCATATTTGAAGTCAATTTCGTGTTGTCCTGGAGCAACCTCATGGTGAGATGCTTCAATTTCAAAGCCCATTTCTTCAAGCTCTAACACGATATCACGACGGCAGTTTTCACCAAGATCTGTTGGTGCTAAGTCGAAGTAACCACCATCATCATTTAATTCTAATGTTGGTTCACCTTTTTCATCTAATTTGAATAAGAAGAATTCTGGCTCAGGCCCTAAGTTAAAGCTAGTAAACCCTAACTCTTCCATATTTGCTAATACACGTTTTAAGTTTGAGCGTGGATCTCCTGCAAATGGAGTACCATCTGGATTTGCAATATCGCAGATAAGACGAGCAACTTTACCTTTTTCAGCTGTCCATGGGAAGATTACAAATGTATCTAAATCTGGTTTTAAATACATATCTGATTCTTCGATACGTACGAAACCTTCGATTGATGAACCATCGAACATCATTTTGTCATCAAGTGCTTTATCTAATTGGCTTAATGGAATTTCTACGTTTTTAATAGTACCTAAAATATCAGTAAATTGTAGACGAATATATTTTACGCCTTCATCTTTCACGATTTGTTTAATGTCTTCTTTTGTGTACTTAACCATTTAATCCACTCTCCTAATATTTGAAATAATTAAAAAATTTAAAATATAATTCACTCGCCCTTTGCTTGGAAGAAGCGAGATAAATCTCCTTGCCTTAGCGAAGCCTTTTGCATAATTTGTGCTTGTTGCATCTCTTCACGCAAAATTGCACGAAGTTCAGAATCTGAAATGGCCATTTTGTTAGAAGATTTTACATTGTTGTTTTTTCTCATATCAAAAACTTTTTTAATTCCTGCCATGTTGATTCCCTGGTCAAGAAGTTCACGAATTTCTAACAATGCATCTACATCGTCAAGTGAGAACATTCTACGATTGCCTTCAGATCTTGCAGGTTCTATTAGTTTATGTTCCTCGTAATATCGAATTTGTCTCGCAGTTAACTCCGTTAATTGCATTACCATGCTAATAGGGAGTAACGGCATTGCTCTTCGAAACTCTCGACTCATCGACATCTCCTCCCTTTCATACGTTTATTGTAAACTATGTAACCTCTAATAGCAATATGATGTTAGAAAAAATAACATATGGAAATTAGATTTTATTCATCTAATTTTTAGATAATTCAGAACCCCTACTCTCTGTAAGGCCAATAGTATTTCATTTAGGTGATTGATGAAATTGCGAAGTAGTCATATCGCCTGACAATAGCTCACAAAGAGCTTTCATCGAGTGTAATGTTTTCAAAGTTGAGCTGGCAAAATGGTGACATTTATCTTGAACAAACCGAGGAACAATAAAAAAGCTGTTCATTAAGTCTTCAAATCGACTTAATGAACAGCTTGGACGTATTATTTTATACTAAATATTGTGCTCTTTGATTTTCGATCCATACTTTCATTGTACGGAACAATAATACAATAACAATCATGAGCATAATACCTTTTACGATATTAAACGGTAAGATACCTAATACGATTGTTTCTTTCATATCGAATGTTCCCCAACCAAGGAAGTAAGTGTACATTGGTAAAAATGCTACATAGTTTAATAGACTCATACCAACTGACATAATAATTGTTCCAGCAACTAACCCAAAGCTTAACCCTTTTAATGTTGGGAACTTTTTATAAATGTAGTAAACAGGTAAAATGAATAAAAGACCTGTTACAAAGTTTGCCATATGACCTACTGGAACTCCTGTTGGTGTACCAGAGAAAATCCAGTCTAAAATATTTTTAAATAATTCTACTAAAATACCAGCAACCGGTCCCATTGTGATTGTCGCAATTAAAGCAGGCACATCACTGAAGTCAATTTGCAAAAATACTGGGAACCATGGTAGCGGGAAGTTTAATAGCATTAAAATGAACGAAATACTACTTAACATCGCAATTGTTACAAAAGAACGCAACTTAAGATTTTGTTTTACCATCATTAATCTCTCCTCTTTGCTGATTCAACTCGCAAGAAGAAAGGACAGCCATTCGATTATTCTCTTTCAATGAAACATAAAATCCCTTACGCAATAAGCATAAGGGAGAGACTAGGCACATTGAGTAATAGGAAAATAAGTACGTTAAACAAGCATCTAGATCTTAAAAATAGATACTCAAATAATAGTACAGTATATACGAATTGCGTATAAACAATACTTTTAACGCACAGCTTCCTTCGAATAACGAATTGAGACCGTACCTTCACCTTCTCCCATCCAGACTATACTGTCGGCTTTGGAATCGCACCAAATCCTGCTCATAATAAGCTCGCGGGCTGAAGAACCTATACGCAAAATCCTCCAAGTTAATGGTCAGAAAATGCAGCTTCTATTACCGCCGATCGGGAATTTCACCCTGCCCCGAAGATGAATCAATATTTAATTATGATTTACAATTACATTATATATTGAGTTTGAAATAATGTAAATACGTTAAATTGATATTTCCTACCATTTCCCTAAGTTTTTATTTCATTCTTGAAAAACGGTCCAATAAGATATCTCATTTGCCCCCACTGGTATTGGTAATGTAGTAGTAAAATCAAATCCTTGCCATTCCGTTTGTACAACATTTTCAAATTGAACTGGCATATGAAAACTAGCTGCTGTTAATAAAATACCTTCAATCATTTGCATCACTTGCGGTTGATCGTACCTCATTAAATCCATTTTTTCTGTAAATGATATCATTACAACTTGATTCTCTACTGAGATTTTGTAATCTACATTTGGTAAAATAACTGACTGATAAATGTCATTTGTTTCTTCCTTCATAGCATAAATCGCTTCTTCAATCGAAGAGAAGGATTGTCTAAAGTTTGGGGCTAAATAGTTTGTTCCATCGGAGTGTGTATATCTGAAATAATTATATTGAGTTGACTCGTTATTTAACTGAATTGGCGTACTTATTTCCCCTACTCCACTAAATTCAAATCCTGATCCATTTTCATTTAATAAAGACACTTCACTATAGGAATCATCTCCAAAAGTATCAATTAGTGATGCATAATACGCTGTTAGCGCAGCTGAACCCTGCTCATAGGGCGGATGATTAGGTAGAGTATGAATCACTCGATCTTCCATTTCAGAAATAGTACCGACATAAGGATGAAATTCACTAAATCCTATTGCACTTTCATCGAAAAGTGGCGCGTACTGATTATATAGTTCAACCCCGGATGGTGTACTCTCTCCCAAATCTCGTTTGATGATTTCATTAGGAATTAAAACAGTAATCGGTAAACTATCTGCTGCATCACTCATCAAACCTAATCGGAAGACCGTATGTCCTTCAACTTCTTCTGGGTAAACCGCTGTTCTAAGATCTTCATTTTCCGTATTGAGTATGCCCATTTCACTTTCGTCTGTTGTTGTTGATTCAGAAATCTTCATGTCTTGCATTTCCGTAGATTGAGTTGTATCCATTGTAGATTCTTCGGAAGAATTCGATGATTCTTTGATTTGGTCCATAAAACTTGGTACTAAGATGGCAAGTAAGAAAACAGCAGCAATTGAAACAACAATTGGAATCCAATTAAATTTTTTGAGTGGTTTCTTAGGCGGATGATTTGTTATAGGCTCCTCGTCAAATAGGCCGTGTTCTTTTAAACGCTTAAAAACATCCTCTTTCGAACGTTGATCTTGAATTTTTGGTACTTTCCCTAGTAAATCTTCTATTTTATTATCGTCCCATTCATTTTGATTCACCTGCAATCCCCCCCTTCATTTCATTCGTTTTTGTTAAAATTTCTCGAAGTTTATTAAGTGCACGATGTTGGGTTGTCTTTACTTTTCCTTCTGTCCAATTTAATATTTCAGCTGTCTCAGCAATAGATAGTTCTTGAATATACCGCATAATGATGACTACTTTTTGATCACCTGTACATTTTTCTAATGCCTCTAGCAACTGTCGCATTTCATCATTTAACTCTGTTAAAACTTCCGGCGACCTTGAAGGCGAGACTAGATTTTCAGTTTCCCAATTAAATGCATCGAACGCACGAGCAGAACGTATCGCATTTTTTCTAAAGTAGTCAATTGCTACATTTTTCGCAATGGCAAATAGCCATGTTTTTTCAGAGCTTTTCCCTTGGAATCGTTCATAGGATTTTAATACCCTTACATACACCTCATGGGATAGATCTTCCGCTACTGAACGATTTTTAACCATATAAATTAAAAATTGAAAGACATCCTGATGGTATAAATCATACAAACGATGGAATATGGATTCATCCTTCATCCACGCCACCCCCGTTCTCATAATATTTGTCGCATTATCAGTACAATAGTTTCATTAAACAACAAGAAATCAACATACACATTACATGATATTAATTCACCATACGTTTTTGAACCTAATTGGAATACCAAAAATATACAGTAAAACCATAAAAGGGGTATCCCCAAAGTCATTTTAACATACTTTGGGGATACCCCTTGCTTCAATATTCATAAATTTATTAACGTCTAACTTGAAAGGCAAACCATTAGAATGGTAAGTAGAAAGTGAAAGTTGTTCCTTGTCCAACTTCACTATCCACACGAATATTTCCTTTATGTGCTTCAACGATATTTTTTGCGATGGCTAGTCCTAATCCTGTACCACCTTTTGAGCGTGTTCTTGCTTTATCTGCTTTATAAAAACGTTCAAATACATAAGGTAAATCATCTTGTGGAATTCCTTCTCCTGTATCAGCAACTTGAATCTTCGCGTAAGAAAGTACATGTTCTAATGATACAGTTACATACCCATCAATTGGTGTATGTCTTATTGCATTATCAATCAGGTTAGTTAAGACTTGTTCGATTCGGTCTTCATCCATGCTAAGCAGCACATCTTCGGAAAGATCAGTTTTAAATTGCAAATGAACTTTCTTTTCCTTAGCAGCCTGTATGAATTTTTGAGTAATTCGTTCAATAACATGGACTACATGTACTTCGTCTTTGTATAAAGTTGTATGGCCATTTTCCATACGAGCTAAATCCAGCAAATCATTTACAAGTCTACTCATTCGTTGCGATTCATCGTAGATAATTCGAGTGATTTCATTACGTTCTTCTTCATCTGACACCACATCATCTAATAACGCTTCTGAGTATCCTTGAAGCATTGAAATCGGTGTACGAAGTTCATGGGACACATTGGCGATAAAGTCTGAACGTAATTTTTCTAGTCGCAAATGCTCCGTCATATCACGAATAACTGCAATTGCTCCACGAATGGATTGTTCACTATTTTTAAGTGGACTAATCGTAAAACGATAATAAGACCCATCTATATTTATATCTTCTTCTATTTTATCTTCAAAACTTAATACATGCTCTAGCATTTCAAATACTTCTTGTGGAATCGGATTATCATGTTCACCTTTTTTGCCAATGAACCATTTTTGAAGCAATTTCTCTGCTGGTGGATTACTTAAGAGAATAGTTTTATCACGGTTAAATGTAATTACACTATCTGTCATAGAGGTTAATACACTAGCTAGTTGTTCTTTTTCTTGATTAATTACTTCAAGGTGATGCTTTAATTGACGTCCCATTTGGTTAAACGCTACAGCTAATTGACCTATTTCATCATTTTGCGTTGTTGGTAAAGTTGCATCAAATTTTCCTTTTGCAAGCTCGAAGGCATGTTCACGCATTTTTCGGAGTGGCCAAGTGATACGTGAAGAAAGGAAAAATGCAAAAAATGTTGTTAAAACTAAAGCGATAAACGCTGAAAGAAAAACAATCTTCGTCGTTTCCTGAGATGCATTATGAAGTGCACTTGGATTTTGATAAATAAAGATTGCTCCGTGAATTTTATTGTCACTTTTCAATGGATAACTTAACACAATGTAGGTTTCCATTTTATCTTCCTCTAATTGTGAGGGCAAAATCATTCTTTCCAATTTAGGTTCAGTTGATTTGAATACTGTATCAAAATTCTTATTTTTTATTATTTTTTGTTGAATTTCTGTACTATTTAATCCCGTTTGAAAAGCTGAAATGACATTTTTATCCTGAGAAACGATAATTGCATTTGTATCTTCTGTTATCATCTCATTAATAATTTCATCAGTTAACTGTTCTAAATCGTAATTATCAACGATACTTGCAATCGTTGAGGCGGTTTGTCTTAAAGAAATATCTGCTTGTTCTTGGTGATAATCTTCTAAAAATTCCAATATTAATACAGTGAATACGAATAATACAAACGAAACGAGAAGCAATATGGTTAACCATAGCTTCCCGACAATACTGTTCCAAATTCTATTCATTCACAACCTCAAATTTATAACCTACGCCCCAAACTGTTACAATCATCTTTGCTGCCTCTTCTGATACACGGTTTAGTTTTTCACGTAATCTTTTCACATGCGTATCCACTGTACGTAAATCTCCGAAGAAATCGTAATGCCAAACTTCTTTTAATAGTTGTTCACGGTCGAATACTTTGTCTGGTGCTTTCGCTAAGAAGTATAATAATTCGTACTCTTTTGGTGTTAAATTTACTTCTGTTCCATCTGCTGATACTCGATGTGCATCGTGATCAATTGTTAAATGCGGGAAAACGACTAAATCTTTTGAAGTAGACGGACTTGAAACGGGTGAAAATGCTGCTGAACGTCGTAAAATAGCTTTCATACGTAAAATTACTTCACGTGGACTAAACGGTTTCACGATATAGTCATCTGCTCCAAGCTCGAAGCCTTGTACACGGTTCGCTTCCTCACCCTTAGCAGTTAATAAAATAATTGGTGTTGTTTTCTTTTCACGAAGTTCTTCACAAACTTGAAGTCCATCTTTTTCAGGCATCATAATATCTAAGAGAATACAATGGTAATCTTTTTCTAACGCCATTGTAAGGGCAATTTCACCATTTTCAGCTTCTTCTACTTCATAACCTTCACGTTCAAGGTACATTTTTAATAAGCGGCGAATTCGATCTTCATCATCTACTACTAACACAGAAATATTTTCAGACATAGGTTTTACCCCTCTCATTCTTTCTCTTTCCTATTGTACAATTTCATGTGAAATATTTAAAGGCATATTCGTAAACATAGCTTAACATCAAGGTTTCTAACGATAATTCTTCATTTTCTCAAAAAGAAAATTCTCCCCAAATAGGGAGAACTTTAATTTTATCATTTCATTATGCCGATGCATAAGAGTGTAAACCAGCAATTACTAAGTTTACTACAATTAAGTTAAAGAGAATAATCGAAAAACCGATTACTGCAAGCCAAGCAGACTTTTTCCCTTCCCAGCCTTTTGATAACCGCAAATGAAGATAGGCAGCAAAGAATAACCATGTGATAAGTGCCCATACCTCTTTTGGATCCCAACCCCAGAAGCGCCCCCATGCCTCCTGTGCCCAGATCATAGCAAAAATTAGTGCTCCCAGTGTAAATACAGGGAATCCGATTAATACAGAACGATAGCCAACTTCATCTAATAGACTTAAATTAACTTTTCTCACTAATGGATGTAATAATTCTAAAATTCTTCTTCGAATAATCAATCGAATGATAATATAGATGATTGAGCCAAATACGAACGCCCAGAAGACAGTTGTTAATTTTTTCGCATTAATAACTGCAGGCATTTCTACGATTGGTTCCATTACATTGTCAGTTAATAATGTATAGTCATTCATTCCAAATATTGCTGGCATATTATATGTTATCTCTTGTTCGCTATTTTGCCCGTCAATATAATTGAAGTTTGCTTCATAGCCAATACCTCTAAAAATTACAGTTGCTAGTATAAATCCTACTACTAAAACACAAAAATACAATACTGCTTCCATCCAAAAACGACTTTTTGATTGAGTTTTTGGATCTATCGCTTTTAAAAGATAAAGTAAACCAGCAACAGCACTAATTGCTAGAATTGATTGTCCCAATGCTGCTGTAATAACATGGATTGTTAACCAGTAACTTTGTAGTGATGGAACAAGTGGGTCCACATCTCTTGGGAACATTGAAGCATAACCAATGATTAATAATGCAACTGGTAAGGCAACCAGTCCAAGAGCGGTTAAACGATACATATAGTAAATTAAAATAAAGGCAGCAATAATGAACATACCAAATGCAGTAGTAAATTCAAACATATTGCTAACTGGAGCATGTCCTGTATAAATCCATCGAGTTATGAAGTAGCCTAAATGTGCCAAGAACCCAATAACCGTAGTTATTAGGGCTAATTTTCCCCAGTTATTTGTACGGTTTTTGGCATCTTCTGGTTTAGACTGTTTAATAGCCCCACCAAAAAGTAATGTTCCCACTAAGTATGCAATAAACGCAACAAATAGTAGGTTTCCACTTAAATCAAGTAAACTCATATAGTGCTCTCACCTTCCTTTTCATTTTCTTCCTCGTCATCATCCTGAGACTGGTCAATATATTGAGGAAGATGCGCGAATTGTGTTACAGCATCTAAATCTTTCTTTATACCAAACCAGTTTTTATTTGTATGTGCTGCTAAACGAATTGTACCATCTTCTAATTGTTCAACCCATAAACGACGGTGATTCCAATAAGAACCGATTGCTACACCAATCATGAAAATCGCACCCCCGATTGCAAGCAATGGAATTGTACTGTCTTTATGAACCGTTAATCCAGACATATTTCTTGTTTCCACGCTATTGAATGCCATTTTGTATGCGTTGTCACCGTTTGGTTCAATCGTTTGCTGTATTGCTACAAAGCTCACTTCACCATCTGGTTTATCTGGTGTTATCATTTTAAAAATAAAGGCTGGATTATTTGGTGTAGGTGTTGCCGTTTGTGGTTCACCATTCTCAAAACCAGAGAAATCCGGGTAGTAACCTAATAATTGAACCTTGGTTTGATCACCTATGACATACTCGTCTTTCGGGTTCGTTAAGTCAATACTAACATCCCCTAGTGATTCACCCGATTCCTTATTTGTTAGGTTAAAGTTCATTGCTTTAATTTCATTTAACTTAAAATCCATTTGATAGAATGAAAATCCATCATACTTTAATGGATGATTCACACGAATTGAATAATCTTTAACTAATTCTAAATCATCTATCTTACCTGGAACAGCATCTTTAGATTGTTTATATAATTTAGCGTTAGTTTGATAGTTTTTTGCTACTACGTTAACACCTTGTAGCACTTGGTTTTCTGTTTTCTCGTTATCATGCATTTCTAAAATGAATTTTTCATTTTCGATAAAGTAACCATCCATACCTGGAACTGCACGCATCTCACCTTCACGGACCCACATTGACTCATCCACATAGAATCCTGGAACTAGTCTTAGCATCACTGCAGCCAAGAAGATGATTAAACCACAATGATTTATGTATGGGCCATACCTTGCAAAACGACCACGTTCTGCTAAAAGGGCATTTCCATCTCTGCGCACTTTATATCTAAGTTTCTTCATTTTTTCTTCAACTAAATTTAAAGTATTCGCAGAATCGCCCTCTGTAATTTCCCCTTCAGCAATCACGCGTTGACGCTTCATAAAACTTTCATGTCGTTTTACACGTTGATTTTTTAATGAACGATGTAATGGTATACCGCGGTCTATACTTGCAACAATAATTGAAATAGCAAGCAAACCAACTAATATTTGGAACCACCATGAACTATAAACATCTGAAAGCCCAAGTTCATAATATACTTTCCCTATAGAACCATATGTGTCTTCATAATAAGCTGCTTTTTGTTCCTCAGTCTGAACACTTATATAAAATTCTTGAGGAAATATTGTCCCAATGGATGCAGCAATAAGATTAATAATAATTAATGTAATTCCTACTTTTACACTTGAAAAGAAATTCCATATCTTATCCACAAATGACTTATTGCGAGTTTTTGAACGTATTGCAGCACCGTCATATTTCATATCAAGTATTTTGCTTGTTAAAGCATCTTCTGTAAGTGGTCTTCCACACTTTGCACAAAGCTTAGTACCTTCAGGATTTTCATGACCACAAACACAAATAATTTTTTCCATAGCAATTACTCCTGTTCTGGTTTGATTGATTCCATATATGAGGCGATTTGCGATTCGTTCATTTCACCCGTTATAATTTTTTTTACTTCACCTTCAGGACTAATTAAGATTGTTGCAGGTAAAAGATCAACGTTATAAGCGGTCATTACCCCTTTTGTTTCATCGATAGCAACAGGAAAGTCAACATTTAAACTTTCAATGAATTTTTTAACTTCAAAGTCTGTTTGTGCAATATTAATTGCTAACACTTCTACGCCTTGATCTTTGTATTTTGCATATTGTTCCGACATAGCGGGCATCTCTTTTTTACATGGTTCACACCAAGTGCCCCAGAAATTTAAGAAGATTCCTTTTCCTTCATAATCAGAAAGGCGATGTTTTAAATCGCTTTCATATAAATCTACAAGCTCAAAATTGGGTGCATCGTCTCCAACTTGGAGGACTTCAACTTTGTCCTTAGTAGCAGAAGAATAGACTGTATATACGATTGCTGCTAAAAGAACAACGAGAATAACTCCGCGAGTTATTGACCGTTTCTTTTTTTTATCCATATATCGTTTCCTCCCCCGAAAACTATACAATCTTAATTATTATAGCAAACTAAAAATTGACATTTAATATAGTTTTTGACTGAATTATGAACGTTTCATGGATGCTCGTTAATCAATTGTACCTGTTTCTGCTAGTACACGAAGCAATTTAACTTCATGTTTCGTTAATTCTCTATACTCACCAGGCATTAATCCTGCTAAATCAAGAAAGGCAAAGCGTTCACGTTTTAATTTTACAACTGGTGTCCCAATTGCCTCAAACATACGACGAACTTGGCGATTGCGCCCTTCATGAATCGTAATCTCACAGATTGCTTTTCCTGCTTTTTCATCAAATGATGTCATACTTACTTTTGCAGGAGCTGTTTTACCGTCTTCTAGTTTAATTCCACGTTGCAGTTTCTTTAACCCATCAATCGTCGGTACACCTTTTACACGAGCGATGTATGTTTTATCAATTTTAAATTTTGGATGTGTCATTTGAAACGCAAATTCCCCATCATTCGTTAATAACAATAATCCAGACGTATCATAATCAAGTCGTCCAACAGGGAAAATTCGTTGGTGAACATGTTTTTTGAAAATATCCGTTACAGTTTTTCTTCCTTTATCGTCCGTAACCGCAGAAATCACACCTCTTGGTTTATAGAGCAAGAAGTATACTTTATCCTCTTTTTCAAGTTTTATACCATTTACTTCAATCTCATCGGAATTTGAAACTTTCGTTCCCAGTTCTTTAACAACTTTTCCATTTACTTTTACTTTACCTTCTAAAATTAATTGTTCAGCTTTTCGTCTTGAAGCGACTCCAGCATAAGCAATTACTTTCTGTAATCTTTCCATCATTCCACCTCATTCATCCGTTAGCACATATATAATCTGCCTAAAAATTATGTCATATTCTACTGCATTATTAAAGAAAAATAGCTTATTCCTATAGTAATTTTATTATTTTGCAAGAAAAAATCGTGTAATTAGAAGAATATTTAACTTTTCTCTTCAAGATTTTCGACAATTTTCACTAATTACATAAAAAAATAAGACTGCATTTTGCAGTCTAATAAAATTCCATTTATAAGAGACATTTTATTTTATTTTGTAACATTTACTCTTGTCGCATAAATGCTTTCATTATTTAACATGACGTGCCAAATGCCAAATTGCCCTTGTTTTCTAGATAAATGAAGAACATTTTGCACTTTTTTGGCTTCTTCCTTATTCAATAAAATTGAAATTGGTTTTATTAGTTCTACTGATTTATTTTCTGTAGCTTGGTATTTTCCTTTATCTGCTATTGTAACATAGTCATATTTATCAAAAATCTTATTCGCAAGCCCCTTATGTACTTGCCAATCATTTGATTCACTCAATGTGACAACAATAACCTTTTTGTTATCCTTTTCAAAATAAGTTGCTAATGTTCTACCTGCCACTTTTGTAAAGCCTGTTTTCCCAGCAACAGCACCCACTTGCTGACGTAGTAATCGGTGTTTATTTTGCCAAGTAACGCCAGTTTTCGGGTTCTTATAGTTAATTGTAGAGGCAATTTTTTTAAAGCTATCATTTTCCAGAGCAATTCTTAGCATTTGGGCTGTATCGTAAGCAGAAGATAGATGAATATCATTATGCAAACCCGATGGATTCGTAAAATCGGTATTATTCAAACCATATAAGTCCGCTTTTTCATTCATCAAATCAACAAAGCCCTCCAGAGATCCCCCGGCATGTTCAGCTAAAGCAAAGGCTGCATCATTACCGGATCTAAGCATTAACCCATAAAGTAAAGTCTCTACTGTGACTTTGTCTCCTGGTTCTAAATAAATCGACGACCCTTCACTTAATGCTGCTTTTCGTGTGATCGTCACCTCATCATCTAAATTGCTATTTTCAATCGCAATAAGAGCTGTCCATATTTTCGTTAGACTCGCAATTGGCATACGTCCATGTGGGTTACTACCTTCTAGCATTCGTCCAGTCTCGGCATCTATTACGACATATGATGCACTTGCAGCGTGTGTAACAGATAAGAAAACTACCATTGTAAAAATAAAAGCAAAAAAGACTTTTGCAATTCTTTTCAACAAGCCACTCCTTTTTAAAATCAAAATCCAATTCTTTAACCCGCAATTCCATTTACTTCCCTAAATAGTTAGAGTTTAATTCAAATCATTGGTTGGCATTGAATGCTTCTTGGAACTTCGTCATAAATAAATCTGTTTCTTCATTTTCATCATCTGAACTACCTTCAGGCAATGGAGGAAGTTCGGTTAAATCTTTCAAACCAAAATAGTTTAGAAACTCCTTGGTTGTCCCATAAAGAATCGCACGTCCTGTTCCTTCAGCTCTTCCCACTTCTTGGACAAGCGCACGCGAAACAAGTGTTTGAATAGGTCTTTCACTTTTCACACCACGTAAATCTTCAATTTCCGTTCTTGTAATCGGCTGCTTATACGCAATAATTGCTAATACCTCAAGTGATGCTGTCGTTAGAATTTGACTATTTGGATTTTCTACTAACTTTTTAATCGTATCTGCTAATTCTGGTTTCGTTGTAAGTTGGTATGTACCTGCTAATGTTTTTAAGGTAATTCCTCGTTCATCAGAGTCATTATAATTGGTTTCGAGCTCACTTAAAGCCGCCTCAATTTCCATCAAATCTATATCTAGTAATTGAGATATTTGTTTAGCAGTCATACCATCATCCCCTACGACGAAAAGTAGTGCTTCAATCTTGCTCATTAAATTGTTCAAGTTCATCGAAGGTAGCCTCCTTTTGTAAAGTTACTGTTAAGTCTTCGAAGTTATTTTCCTGCTCTACAAAAACGATATGGCGTTTCATCAACTCTAATAATGATAAGAACGTTACAATAATTGTAGATTTATCTTCATATGGAAACAATTCGGAAAAGTACGATTTACCCCCATTAAGTTTCAACGAATCAATTACTGCCACCATTTGGACTTTCACTGAAATTTCCTGTCTTGTTACTCTTGTTGATAGAGGTTTTTTTAATTGTTTACGACGAAGTAGTTTCTGAAAAGCACTTAACATATCATATACATTTACATTCATATCAAAGAGTGCAAGCTGTTCATCGGGAACAAAGCCTGACAAGTCACTAGGTGGTCGAGTAAATACTTGTGCACGATTCTCTTCAAGTTCCTTTAATTCGACTGCTGCTTCTTTATACTTTTTATACTCAATTAATTTTGTTACGAGTTCTTCACGAGGGTCTGGCCCATCTACCTCAAACTCTGCATCTTCAAATTCACCTTCGTGAATGGGAAGAAGCATACGACTTTTAATCGCAAGTAGTGTTGCGGCCATCACCAGATACTCACTTGCTTCATTTAACTCTAGTTCTTTCATAGCGTGAATATGATCAATATATTGTGCAGTCAGTTCTGCCATTGGTATATCATATATATCAATTTCCAAACGATGAATTAAGTGCAATAATAAATCAAGAGGTCCCGTAAAGGCGTCTAATTTTACTTCATACATGTGTCAACCACCTGACGTTTGTTCAATTCTATTTTAATTTATAAAAGTATGTGTGTACCTTAAGTATTTTAAATCAAATTTTAGTGTTAAGGGAAGAGGATTATTATGCATCCATTATTTCACCCATTATATGTAGATTTTTGTGCATATTTTAACGGCAGTCAAGACTATTTTGAATGTCACGAAGTTTTAGAGGATTATTGGAAAAGTATAGCGCCTGGTGAAAAAAATCACCCATTAGTAGGATATGTCCAACTTGCAACAGGCATGTATCATTGGCGACGAGACAATACGATTGGTGCTATGAAAATATTAAAAAAGGCATCTATGAACTTTACTAGAAATGGATCATCTCCTTTTTTTGAGCATATTGAATTCGAGTCATTATGTAGAAACTGTGAAATTAGCTTGAAAGCCATAGAAAACGATGAGCCCTTCAGACCATTTCAACTTTCATTGACAAATGAAACTCTTACATTACTAGTCAAGAAAAGAATTGAAGAGCTTCCAAAGCTATCGAAAGACTTTCTCCTTCATAAACATATGCTACGCGATCGCTCAGATATTCTAAAAGCACGCAACTTAAAAAAACTTGGTCTATCATCAGATGATTAGTGATCCAGCTAAACTATACTTTTCTTCCCCTTAAATAAGAAGAAGAAGAGGCTGACGTTACTCAGAGTCGTCCGCCTCTTCTACTATTGGTAAACATTTTATTATTAAAGGTTTTGTAGTCTCATTTGCATTTAATTCTTTAAACTGACCTGTAGAAGATAATTCTTCTATCATTTTTCTCGCAATCCCTTCTCCTCTATAAGAAGGAACCACTGTTATGTGTCGAACCTCAGCAACTGAATTTTCTTCAACTACTCCAATTATGCCAATATATTCTTCATCTTTTTTCCATAAAAATAAATGCCAATTGCTTTTTTCGTCATATGAATTAATGGTTTCCATTAAACGCTTTACATCCTTCTCAGATGGCATGAACGAAAGCAAACCCATTGCTATTTTCTCAAAAGATTTTTTATAGCGTATTAACATGAATAACATTCCCTCGTTTTCTATCAGTACAACATCTTTAAATATACTACATGATTTGAAGAAAGGAATCAACTTTATTACCAGTTATTTACATATATACATTAAATTAATTAATCAGACATATTTGGTGCTATAAGAAAAATATCAATCAATGCCCATATGATACACAGTGTGATGATGATTCCGAGAAGCCACCATTTTGATAGTTTCATAAACTACTCACCCTCTTTTTAGAGATAGTGGAAGATCGTTCTGAATAATATTTTCATAGCTTTCTCGATTTATAGCTAATTGATGTTGACCATTTTCTACAAAAACAACTGCTGGTCTTGGGATACGGTTATAGTTAGAAGCCATTGAGTAACCATAAGCACCTGTACAGAAAATAGCTAAAATATCACCAGGTTCAGTAGGTTGTAATAATGCATCAACAATTAACTTATCACCTGACTCACAAAGTTTTCCTGCGACCGTATAAGTATACGATTTTTCTTCATTTGCTTTATTAGCGACAACCGCTTCATATTTTGCATCATAAAGTGCTGGACGGATATTATCACTCATTCCGCCATCCACTGCTATGTATTCACGAATATTCGGTACAGTTTTATGAGAACCAACCGTATAGAGAGAAGTACCCGCATCCCCCACAAGAGAACGTCCTGGTTCAATCCAAATTTCTGGTAAGTCTAAATTTAACTTGCTCGCAAAAGTTTGAACTGTTTCAATCATTTCTTTTACATACTCTTGAGGTTCAAGAGGCTTGTCTTCTTCTGTATATCGAATTCCAAATCCTCCACCTAAATTTAAAACCGTACATTGAAAATCAAATTGTTCTTTCCATACACTTATTTTTTGCATTAACTTTTCAGCTGCTAAACTAAATCCGTCTGTTTCAAAGATTTGTGAACCAATATGACAATGTAGACCTAAAAGTTCAAGATATTGATGGTCTTTTACTTGTAAAAATGCCTCATCTGCTTGTCCATTATTTAAATCAAATCCGAATTTCGAATCCGCTTGCCCTGTAGTAATAAAATCATGTGTATGTGCTTCTACACCTGGTGTTACACGAAGTAAAACACGCATTGGTTGTTGTTTTGCTTCAGAAATCTCTTTTAATAGTTCAATTTCATAGAAGTTATCGACAACAATACAGCCAATTTTTGAGTCAAAAGCATATTCTAATTCGCTATAGGATTTATTATTCCCATGAAAATGAATTCTTTCAGTAGGGAATCCTGATTGAATGGCAGTAAATAACTCACCACCAGATACAACATCTAAAGATAGATTTTCTTCTTGTGCAAGCTGATAGATCGCAATACATGAAAAAGCTTTTGATGCATAAGCAACTTCAGCTTTTACCCCTAATTGTTGAAATGTTTCGATAAATCCACGTGCACGTTCTCTAATTAATTGTAAATCATAAACGAAAAGTGGAGTGCCATACTCTTTTGCAAGTTCTACTGTATCAACTCCACCTATCGTTAAATGACCGTTATCGTTTACATTCTGTGTTCCAAATAAATGCATTTCGCCACTCCTTCGTTGCGTGCGAGATGAGGAAATATCCTCATTTTCGCGATTTTACTACCTTATGATGAACTTTATCATAGGTCGAATTTTAACGCAACGACACTTTTATCCACGTTTTCTTTGCTTTGCACCGACAAGATATGGTCTAAGTGCATCATCAGCCATTGGGAAACGAATGAAAATACGAGCAAATGCATTAGGAAAGAATGGTATAAGTGGCCACATATATGGAACAGTCATTGGTTTTAATGCACATAAGTAAGATAAAATTATCCATAAGGAGATAAAGAATCCACTAGGTCCGGCAACTGCGGTGGCAATTAAAATTAGAAATTGGAAATATTTTACCGCTGTACTTAACTCGAATGTAGGAATAGAGAATGCAAATATTGCGGTTACCGCAGAATAGAGAACAACTTCTGCCGAAAATAACCCTACATCAATTGCAATCTGCCCGATAATAATCCCTGCAACTAAACCCATAGCCGTTGATAGTGGCGTCGGTGTATGAATTGCTGCAATGCGCAAATATTCTAACCCTAACATGGCAAAAATTATTTGCAAAAATAACGGAATGGCAGATTCCTCTTTTGATCCAATAAAGTTCAGTGCCTCAGGTAAATACTCTTCATGGGTGGCTAACAGATACCAAATTGGTAACAATGTTAAACTTAAGAATGCTGCTGTATAACGTAAGAAACGAAAAGTTGACCCTATGAGTGGGGCTTGACGATATTCTTCAGCATGTTGTAATAAATGGAACATAGAAATCGGTATAATAATAACCGATGGTGACGTGTCCACTATTAGAGCAATATGTCCTTCTAGTAAATGGGCAGCAACAATATCCGGTCTTTCAGAATAACGAACAAATGGTAAAGGATGGAATCTTTGTTTAAATAGCCATTCTTCTAGCGATTTGTCTGCCATTGTCAAACCATCATGTTTTATTTCCTTCAGACGCTTATCCAACCATTTCAAATGCTTTGGATTCACAATATCTTTCATATAAGCAATTGCAACATCCGTTTGGCCAAGTGTTGAAACTTTATGAAGCTCAAAACGTAATTGTGGATCACGTATACGTCTACGAATGAGGGCAGTATTTAACATAATATTTTCTGCAAATCCATCCCGTGAACCTCGAATAACTTTTTCATTATCCGGTTCATCTGGCTGACGACCCGGATAACTTCTTAACTCCATTAAATAGCCGTAACCATTTGCTGTGATAAACCCTACTTGACCACTTAATACACCTAATATAAATTCGTTTTCATCCTTCGGTTCGGATTTACCATAAAAATTAAAATGGTCATCAAAATACTTAGCCTCATCTTTTATCTCAAATTCATGATGATTTTCATCATCATAAACATGAGTCCAGAGAGGCGTCAGTTGAACCGTCAGTGTCGCTGCATCAACAAGCCCACTGATATATACACATAATACAGGTAAACTTTTAACATGAAGATCCTTAATACAAACGTCAAAGGATTCGTCTTTCCCAAATTTACCGTACAAAAACTTTTTTGCTTCTTCTATAGATGCAAAAACTTGATTACTCATTTACTCACCGTCTTTTTAGTAGTTCGTGATGAATTGGTGTCCATCCAAGATTTAAGTTGCGCTAAAATCTTCTTTTCTAACCGCGAAACTTGAACTTGTGAGATCCCTAACCTTTCTGCTATATCGGTTTGCGTTAAATCTAAGTAATACCTTAAATAGATAATTGACTGTTCTCGCTTATCTAGTTTTGTCAAAACTTCCTTCAAGGGAATATATTGGAATGGTAGTTCTGACTTTTCGTCTTTCATTTGATCCATTAATGTAATGGAGTCTCCTTCACTTTCGAAAAGTTGCTCGTGTAAAGAAGCCGGATCACGCATTGCATCGGTTGCAACCAATACTTCATCCTGCGTAACACCTAATATATCAGCTAGTTCTGAAATCGATGGAGGCTTTTCATTGGTTTTTAAAAATTCATCAGTCGCATGACGAATTTTATAGTTTAACTCGCGTATCGATCTGCTCACCTTCACCATGCCATCATCCCGTAAGAAGCGTTGAATTTCACCAATAATCATTGGAACAGCATAGGTTGAAAATTTCACATCATAGGATAGATCAAATTTATCGACCGATTTCATCAAACCGATACAACCAATCTGAAACAAATCCTCAAGCTCCACTCCTCGCGAAGCAAAGCGTTGAACAATCGACCAAACGAGCCGTGTATTGCCTTCAATCATTTGTTTTCTGGCATCCACATCACCAACTTGCGCTTTTTCAATAAGTTTACGCATTTCCTCCTGTGTCAACAAAACATTATTGGACGGCTGTTCGATTGTCCTCATCCCCCTAACTTCTATCAAATACCACCGTATTTGCGTCCACATAAAATTGATAGTTCATTCTAATAATTGTCCAAAATCCAATATGCTGTTATACACCATTTAAGTGACGACTGTTTAAATTAGATAAAAAGCTACTCTATGAGATTTGAGGCATCTTTACCGAATAAAATTTTTTTGAAAAGGTTACAACAGTCCCGACATTTGGTTCTGACTCCACTTGCAGGTTGTCGGCGAAGCTTTCCATAATTGTAAAGCCCATACCTGACCGCTCTAATTCAGCTTTCGATGTAAATAATGGCTCCATTGCTTTTTTCACATCAAAAATTCCTTTTCCGTTATCCTTCACAGCGACAGAAACTAAATCTCCATCTCTCACTGCATGAACAGTAACGATACCTTTACCATCTTCGTCATACCCATGAATAATTGCATTGGATACTGCTTCTGAAACGATTGTTTTAAACTCTGAAAGCTCGTCAATGGTTGGATCAAGTTGAGCAACAAAACTTGTAATTGCCATTCTCGCCAAACTCTCATTTTCACTAATTGCTACAAATGAAAGCGTCATTTCGTTATCCATTCACAATCCCCCTTGCGTGTAAAATTGCATCTGCTTCAGTACCCTCCATCATATAAGAAGCCAACCCAGAAAATTGAAAGATCTTTTTCATAGTATTAGACGGATTTAAGATAAAAGTTTGACCATTAACTGTGCTTAACTCTCGCATACGCCCTAAAATAAGCCCTATACCTGAGCTATCCATAAAGTTCAATCTTTCTAAATTCCATATAATCGTTGTCAAATTACCTTGTAAAATTGTTTTGGAAATATGTGCGCGAATTTTTTCAGTTTCATGGTGATCCAGTTCACCAAAGAGTCTGATGACTGCTATCTCATTTAAGTGCATATTAATTTCGTAGTTCATTTGTTGATTCGCCTCCTCTTAAGATTGCTAAATTCAACATTTTCTTGTCATATCCTTCTTTGATGACAAGACTAGAAGAATTTCGCTGAAACTAGTGTAAATACGACAAAATCAATAGGCAGTCCCGCGCAATATTCAATTTTAATGGTTCATGATATCGATTATTTCGTTCTTTAAATAAAGTTGGAGGGCTCATCTCGCAAGCTTTCAGTGAGATAAAATAAAAGATTACAATAATTAATGAATAATCATGACTTAGTAAACTCGACCTCCCGTCAAGTCTACTAGGGTAAGCATCAATAGCTCATTTCCAATATAAAAACTTTCAAGCTTTTCCATCAGGAAAAAAAAGCATTGCTTTACCAAAATTAAGTATGGTTAATATTGTGAGATTTTAAACATAAAAAATGGCTGTGACACCAACTTTTGTCACAACCATTTTTCTTGATTCTTCTAATATGATTCTGAAAGAGAGAGCGAATAGAAAACTCATTGTTTTTGAGAGAGCAAAAATACACACAAAGATTATATTTTGCACAACGTTAAAAAAATATACATTTTATTCGTTGTTTCTTTTCTTCTAAAGCTATGTAAACTTTCCATCTGGACTTATTAGACAACAAATAGAAAGAAGGTACCTCTTCTAGAGCAGGTACCTTCGCAGTGACTTTCTATTTAACCTAACTTACTTCCGTCAGTTCCGTACATTCTCTAAACACAAATTGCTTACATCCCACACATGCTGTTTTGTTTAAACAACTGATTGATTGATTGATGGCATCTCCAGTATGAGTATAAAAATTTTGTTCCCCGATTTTTTCGGTTAAGCCCGTTTGATCCAGAATTTTTTTTAATTCTGGCTGCACACCTGTAACGAGTATCGTGCCTTCTCGACTTTTAACATCTTGTACGATATGTTGAAAATACTCTACCCCTGTCGTATCGATAAATGGAACTTTTCCTAAGCGCAAAATTAATATACTTTGCTTCGAATTGACTGAAGAAAGTATCTCTTTTTCAAATGCGTGTGCTGCCCCAAAGAAAAGTGGTCCTTCCACTGTAAAAATATTAATTTGCGGGCAATCATGATTCGCGCTAACGATTTGTGAGTTTACTTTCCCATTGTTACCAGTATGATCTGGCAGTACTTTCTTTACAGTAAGCATTTCACTCATCCGTTTAGCGAATAGAATAATAGCAAGAATGAGTCCGACCTCAACAGCAACAGTTAAACTTGTAAATACAGTCAATAAAAACGTAATAACTAATACTAATGAATCACCAGATTTTAATTTAACGATTTGAGCAAAATGTTTACGTTCACTCATATTCCAAGCTACCATCATTAATACGGGAGCTAATGCCGCTAGAGGAATGTGTATAGCTAACGGTGCTAAAAGGAGTAAAGTAATCAAAACAAAAACACCATGAATAATTCCGGACATTGGTGATGTTGCTCCGGATTTTATATTTGTAGCTGTTCTGGCGATAGCACCAGTAGCTGGTATTCCTCCAAATAATGGTGTAACAATATTGGCAATTCCCTGCCCTATCAATTCTTTATTACTATTATGCTTCGTATTCGTCATGCCATCTGCTACCACAGCTGATAGAAGCGATTCAATGCCTCCCAGCATAGCGATGACAAAGGCAGGACCTATTAACATCGTAATTTTGTCTAATGTTATTTCTGGGATTCCGAATTCCGGTAGTTTATTCGGAATTTCACCATAGGTCGAACCAATTGTTGCGACATGCCCATTTAGGAATAGTATAGTAACTATAGACGAAACAATGATTCCCACTAAAGCTCCCGGTACCTTTGGCAATACTTTTGGAGTCAAAATCATTACGACAAAACAAATAAGTGCAACAAATACACTATACCCATTAATAGTATTTAGATGACTTCCTAACTCCTTCATATTATCTATAAATCTCTCATGTTGCTCAATGTCTCTTAAACCTAAAAAGTTAGCAATTTGACCGGTAAATATAATTACCGCAATACCGGCAGTAAAACCAATCGTAACAGGTCTAGGAATATACTTAATAAGTGTACCTAATTTAAACACACCCATTAGAACAAGTAGTATACCTGCCATTAATCCTGCAAGTAATAAATTCTCATAACCATACGAAAGTACAATGCCTAATAGAATTGGTACGAAAGCTCCAGTTGGACCACCAATTTGATATTTTGAACCACCTAATAAAGAAATTAATATCCCGGCAATGACTGCCGTATAAATGCCGTATTCCGGTTTCACACCTGATGCAATAGCAAAGGACATTGCTAATGGAATGGCAACGATACCGACAATCGTACCGGATAATAAATCCTTTTTAAAATAATCAAATGAATAGCCTTCAAATCTACCCGTCCAAAACCTGCTCATGCAATCCCTTCTTCTTTACCTTTATTTTTCATCTATTCTACTATTCTCAATCTCCAACCACCGTTATTTTAGTATAAATTCACCTCTTTTATAACATTATTTGGTAGTAAAAAGCGGAAAAAGTTAGTAGCACTTATATGCTACTAACTTTATGCTCATTCATATTACTCGTCAATATAAAATTAACGATTACTTTGTGATTACTTCTTTGATTAACGTTGGTGCTTCCACTTTTTCATTTGAAATGACAATGTGTTGATAAAGTTTCTCTTTAACCTCTATGATTTCTTCACTATTTGAATGGATCGTTACAAGAGATTCACCCTCTTGGACAGCATCCCCTACTTTTTTATGAAGAACAAGACCAACAGATAAATCAATTGTTGATTCTTTCGTAGCACGTCCTGCGCCTAATAGCATGGCAGCAACACCAACATCATCGGCCTCAATTTTAGCTACATACCCAGATGAAAGTGCAGGTAATTCAATTTGGTATTTTGCTTTTGGTAGTAATGTAGGATCATCTACTACACTAGCGTCCCCACCTTGAGCTACGATAAATTTCTTGAATACTTCTAGCGCTTTACCATTCGCAATGACTTCTTGAAGTTGAACTCGAGCTTCGTCAATGGAATTTGCTTTTCCAGCTAATACTACCATTTGCGAACCAAGTGTATAGCACAGCTCCATTAAATCCTCTGGTCCATTACCTTGTAATGTATCGATTGCTTCTTTGACTTCAAGTGCATTCCCGATGGCAAATCCAAGTGGCTGACTCATATCTGAAATAATGGCCATCGTATTACGTCCAACACTATTTCCGATTTGCACCATTGCATGAGCTAATTTCTTCGCATCTTCGAATGTTTTCATAAATGCGCCATCGCCTGTTTTTACATCTAATACAATGGCATCTGCACCAGCAGCAATTTTTTTCGACATAATCGAACTTGCGATTAAAGGAATACTTGGAACAGTTCCCGTTACATCACGTAACGCATATAACTTTTTGTCAGCTGGAGTAAGGTTGCCACTTTGTCCGATAACAGCCGTCCCAATGTCATTAACCTGTTTCATAAATTGTTCTGTTGTTAATTCAACATGGAATCCTTCAATAGACTCGAGTTTATCAATTGTTCCACCAGTATGACCTAAACCACGTCCACTCATTTTGGCAACAGGTACACCACAAGCAGCAACCATTGCAGCTAATGAAAGTGTTGTTGTATCCCCAACACCACCTGTTGAGTGCTTATCAACTTTAACACCGGCAATACCCGATAAATCAATTTGATCGCCTGATTCTACCATTGCCATTGTTAAATCTGCTCTTTCACGATCATTCATGTCCTGGAAATAGATAGCCATCATTAAGCTACTTACTTGATAATCTGGAATTGTGCCTTCAGTATATCCTTGAATGAAGAATCGAATTTCTTCTGTTGTTAGCTCTTCCCCGTTACGTTTTTTTTCAATAATATCGACCATTCTCATAATGAATACATCCCCCTATTTTAAATTTGATAAGAAACTTTTACCAAATTGCGGTGCTTCGACTTTAAAGTTCTCGGCGATTGTAGCAGCAATATCTGCAAAAGTATTACGTAAAGGTAATTCGCTACCTTTTTCAAATCTTGGAGAATATACAATAAGCGGTACATATTCACGTGTATGATCTGTTCCAGGGAAAGTTGGATCATTACCGTGGTCAGCTGTAATAATTAATAAATCATCTTCGTTTAAAGCAGTTAGGACTTCAGGTAAACGACGATCAAATTCTTCTAACGCATTCCCATAACCAATTGGATCGCGGCGATGACCGTAATTCGCATCAAAATCAACAAGATTTAAAAAGCTGATTCCGTGGAAGTCACGACGTACAACTTCAGCAAACTTATCCATACCATCTGTGTTGTTTTTTGTACGAATACTTTCTGTTACACCTTCATTGTTAAAGATGTCAGAAATTTTACCAATGGCAATCACATCTAAATTTTCATCTTTTAATACATTCATCGTTGTACGATTAAATGGTTTAAGAGCGTAATCATGTCGGTTGGACGTACGAGTAAAGTTACCAGGTGTTCCAACGAAAGGACGAGCAATAACACGACCTACTAAATATTCCGGTTCAAGTGTCAGTTCACGAGCAATCTCACAAATTTTATAAAGCTCTTCTAATGGAACAATCTCCTCATGAGCTGCAATTTGAAGTACAGGGTCAGCAGATGTATAAACAATAATAGCGCCTGTTTCCATATGCTGTTGTCCTAATTCTTCTATAATCGCTGTCCCACTTGCTGGAATATTTCCGATGACTTTACGGCCTGTTTTTGCTTCTAACTTTTCAATTAAATCAGCTGGGAATCCTTCTGGGTAGACTTTAAATGGTTTATCGATATTTAAGCCCATGATCTCCCAATGTCCAGTCATTGTATCTTTCCCAACAGAAGCTTCCTGCATCATACCGAAGTAGGCTTTCGGTTGTTCAGCTTTTTCAATACCTTTTAATTCACGAATATTAGAAAGACCAAGTGCTCCCATATTCGGCATTGTTAGCCCTTTCATTTCTTCAGCAATATGACCGAGAGTATCTGCACCTTCATCACCAAATTTGTGTGCATCTGGTGCTTCACCGATACCAACAGAGTCCATTACAACAACATGTATTTTTTTAAACGGGTTCATAATATGTCCTCCTCTTTGAACTAACTCATAGTGATAAGTTATCTGGGTTACTAAACTACTCATTAGAGTCCTATAAGTCCGAGTTAACACTACGTTAGCTTCATAAAACTTTCTCGCTCTTATTGGAATGCGAATTCTTTTTGATCATGCGTAACATTTCACACTCTATATTTTAAACAAAGGTCAGACATCTTACAAATATATTTTCCTTTCCCTCTAATAATATTTTTTGCTTATGTGAAAGCAACGAAATTGTAAACTTTCTGTTATGCTCTAGGGTGAAATTGTTTATATACTTCTGAGAGTCTTGTTTTACTTATATGTGTATAGATTTGTGTTGTGGAAATATCCGCATGGCCTAACATTTCTTGAACAGCACGTAAGTCTGCCCCATTTTCGATTAAATGAGTAGCAAAACTATGACGAAGTGTATGGGGAGTTATCTCTTTTTTTATATCTGCCTTCGTAGCATGCTCCTTTAATAATTTCCAACAACCTTGTCGAGTTAAACGTTTTCC
>DATMGC010000131.1:0-59848 GCA_035555915.1 Ureibacillus sp.
GGTCAGCCAGCCCTTGTAATTGCTGGCTTTTGGCTGCCGAATCATGCGAGTAGAGGTCTCCATGTCAAGTTGTAATTATTCATGCACATGTATAGAGAAGCACAATTTAAGCGAAAGTGTACATGCTTAGACAAGCAAAAACGTACATTTTGATACGGACATTTATAAGCTTCCTTCAGATTCCGCGTCACCACGGACACCCTTGCTCTTGGCTAACCTCTACTTCTGTCTTCGGGGTTCGGGACTTGCACCCTATAGTTCATGCGCATGCCGGGCGCACTTAAAAGGATCTACAGATTGAATCTGTAGATCCTTTTTTATACCTCATGAAAGGACTAGGTATCCCCTAGCCAACTGTTATGGGCGCAAAAAATTCGTCGTAAAGTGCACGTAGAATTTGATTTTCAGTTTGAGAAAGAACGCCAAATACTAAGCTTACTTCTGAAGAACCTTGGTTAATCATTTCGATATTTGCACCAGTTCTCGAAATTGCAGATGCTGCACGAGCCGCAAGACCCGTATTATTGCGCATCCCCTCACCAACAATAACAATCATAGAAATACCATGACGGAAGTATACGTCATCTGCATGTAATTCATTTTTAACTCGTGAAACAATGCGTTGTTCTTTCTCTGGTGTCAACTGTTGAGAACGGATAATAACAGAAATGTCATCTAAACCAGAAGGTGTGTGCTCATAAGAAATTTCTTCTTCTTCAATAATTTGTAGAAGCTTACGACCAAAACCAATTTCACGATTCATTAGATATTTAGATACATATAAAATCGAGAATCCGCTATCTGCAGAAATACCAGTCACAGGGCGGCCTGTTAACGTACGTGTTGGTAATATTTTTGTTCCTGGAGCAGCCGGGTTATTGGTATTTTTCACATTTACTGGTATACCTAATTTATATACTGGCATTAAAGCTTCATCGTGGAATACAGAGAATCCTGAATACGATAGCTCACGCATTTCACGATAAGTAATTTCTGAAATACCGACAGGGTCATTTACAACTTTTGGATTTGCTGAAAATACACAGTCAACATCTGTAAAGTTTTCATAAAGATCCGCTTTAACACTTGCTGCTAATATAGATCCAGTAATATCAGATCCTCCACGGTCAAATGTACGTAATACTCCACTTTTTGTATAGCCAAAGAAGCCAGGGAATACGACGATTTCATTGCCACTTGCTAAATCTTTTAGATTTTCATAAGTTTCTGGAAGAGCATACGTACGCTCAGGGAAGTCATTTAACACTAATCCTTCTTTTGGACTTACGTATTTTGCATTTAAACCAATGGATTTGAAGTACTCAGCAATTAATTTTGCATTATTGTCTTCTCCACTCGCCTTGATATTATCTATGAAGATAGATTCGTTTGACTTATCATAAGCCACACGTTCTTCCAAATCCTTTTTGATCACTTCACTGATTGAATTATCTAATCCAAGGTCTTCAGCAATTTCCTTAAATCGATTCACAACAAATTGTAACTTTTGCGCTACATCGCCATGATTAAGAGCCGCATCAGCTAATTCAATTAACAGATCCGTTACTTTTATATCGTCGCCGAAACGTTTTCCTGGAGCTGATACTGCAATAATCTTTCTTGCAGGATTGGATTTCACAATATTTGCTACTTTTTTAATTTGTTCAGCATTAGCAACGGATGTACCACCAAATTTACATACAATCATTTCACCAAATCCTTACTATTCAAAATTGTATTTCCCGAAAAAACATTTGATTGTTCACAGTGTACAAATTTTACAACCTACAGTCAAGACTATTTATAAAAAACGATACGATTTGTTTAATAAAATCCGCCTAAAATTCAAGAATTTACCTATTATTGTAATATCAAAATATAATTTTTTTAAATTATTCAATATATTGTATGTAAGTTCTGTATAACGGAAAGCATAATGGCCTAAAACAATAGAAATACATACATAATTCTACAAATTATTAATGCGAAAAGAAGAAAATCGTGTGCATCGTTTGCAAACGATGCACACGATTGATCAACAATACGGTAACATGTATCATAATTTAATCACTTCAATTTATTATATAACATATTAACTGTTTCGCAAGATACAAAAATTGTAATTTGTATACAAATTTATTACTCTGCAAAAGTTTTTGGATAGATAACTTTTTACGAAGAGCCAATCGCTGTTTCCTAGACGGAAGTGAGACACTAATAATACATTTATAAAGGATTAATAGATATTAAGTGATAGTATATTAAAGAGATGAGAAAACTCTAAATTAGGATTTCTAAAAAAATCCCCTTTTTATATTCTCTATATATTAATGTAAGAAGACCAATAGACCCGCCTTAAATAAGTACTAAAATCACCTCAAATATAGCTGTTAATTCCCTCAAAACAAAAGACTAAAAACTATTCTAGAAAACCAATAAGGCATCTCCATTAAAAGAACACTATTTGATAAAAACATAATAGTGTTTGTTCTTAAGGTAATTCTCTTATTTTATAATTATCCAAAGAATAATACAAAATGGATTTTAAATTATAAATTTTAAATTCCATAACAAAAAATTGTGCCTAATGCCCAAAATTGCTTGAATGCTAATGGAATAACCATTTATATTGACTTTCTATAATTAATTTATAGATTTGTATATAAAGAATTGACGATTAATCCAGATAATTGAACAGCTTGAAAAAGCATTAATAGAATAAACACTGCTTACTTATCATAGGAATCTCTCATTATAAATGGCCAAATCATAATCAAACTAGTCACTATAGAATTAACCATTAAATTTTTTCAATATAATTTAAAATTCGGAAAAGTTACTTTATTTGACCGATAGTCAACCTTTTAAAACATGAATTATAGCCTCACGTATTAATTCGAATAGAACAGAAGAAAAACTAGATAATGCAGTTGCATAGCTTAACTACTAATCATCAACTATCTTATTCAAAACATTCGATTAGGGAAGCGAATATTAATATTTATTGAAAAATTATCTGAATGGACTCGGTTAGCAAAAAAATAATACTTTTAATGGATTCTTTTTGTTAGAAAAGGCTACTTAAAGATCGCAACATTGAGGCTATTAGCAATATCGATTGATAAAATTTTTTGGCAATGGAGTGAAGATATATAGAGGTAATAATGGTAATAATTGAAGCAAATACCTAACATGTATTCTAAGAATTACTAATAGCTATCTGGATAAGCTAAAAGAAGGAAGAACAGAGTGTGTCATTGTAACTCATCCTTTCCTTCTTTAGACTATTTTTCTTTTGTCGACCCTGAGAAAACAAATTCAATTTTCTCGCCCACTAGTTTTAATTTTGCTTTTCCTTTCTTACCACTTTTCCATGTGAATCGAATTTCACGTGTTTCTTTACCCGTTAATAGCTTTTTGGCATCGGTTGGGGTAATTTTCCCTTTCATAATGGTTTTACTTATAAAGAACTTACATGCTTTGTTTGAACAAGAATAACCTTTAAAACCTTCTACAACGGGTTGTCCACAATGAAGGCACTTCCCTACTACCACATGTTGTTTCTCTGCCACTTTCATATTCAGAGCAACAAAGCCATCTGTCGTTTGTTTCACATAATCGAGCATTTCTTTATAAAATTGACTTGAACTCAAATGCCCATCCACAATATCCTTTAACTTTTTACTCCAAATCGCCGTCAATTCGGGAGAAATAATATCATGTTCACCAATACTTTGAATGACATCTATTCCAAATTGAGTTGCCTTAAAAGATTTCCCTTCCCTGGTGAGCATACCGATAGAAATTAACTTTTCTATAATTTCAGCACGGGTCGCAGATGTCCCAATACCCTCTGCATCCTTTAATATTTTCTGCAATTCTTTATCTTCTATGAATCTACCCGCATGAAACATCGCATCTAATAACGTACTATCTGTATACCGCGCAGGAGGCTCTGTCATTTTAGATAATATTTTTGTATTTCTAATTGGTAGTTCCATATTCAACTGAAGAGGCGGTAATGGAACCTCGTTTTTCTTTTTAAACGCTTCATAAAGTACTGTATAACCTTTATCAATTACCATATTACCATTGGCTTTAAAAAACGACTCATTTGACTGCAGAATGACTGCTGTTTTATCAATAATATAAGCAGGCATAAAAATGGATAACAATCTTCTCGCAATAAGATGATAGATTTTCAATTCCTGAGCAGTTAGCTTCTTCCTACCAATGGGTACCTCTGTCACCGTAATGGCATGGTGATCGGTTAATTTCTTATCATCGACATATTTCTTTGAATTAATAGTTTTTTGAATTATATTAGGACGGCTCAAAATTTCTTGAACGGCTGTGCCATATTCCGCTAAAGATGCTAAGGCTTCCAAATGCACACTTATATTTTGTGCAAAACTAGTCGGCAAATGCTTTGACTCTGTTCTAGGATAGGTAATGAGCTTTTTTTCATATAGACTTTGAGCGATTTTTAGTGTCTCTGAGGAAGTAAAACCAAAAAACTTATTTGCTTCCTTTTGTAGTTCCAGCAGAGAATGTAGGGGTGGTGCACTCATTATTTTTCGCTCTGTTTTAATATCACGAACAATAGCTGTGTTCCCGATATTTGTTTGGACCGCCCTTGCTTCTTCAACTGTTTTCAACTTATTTTCTTGTGTTTGTGGGTTAAACCAAAGTGCCTTAAATCGGTCAAGCTCTAGTTCAATTTGAAAATAAGGTTCAGATTTAAATTGCAAAATCTCTAATTCTCTTTTTACAACGATTGCTAAGGTCGGCGTCATAACTCGTCCAATCTTAATTATCCGCCCACCTTTCACAGTTGCTGCTCTCGTTAAATTAAGACCAATCAACCAATCGAAAATCGAACGATACATTGCCGCATTTCGTAAATTACGTATTAATAGATCATGTTCATCGATTAAATTTAAAAGTGCCTTTGAAATAGCACTGTCCGTTGTTTGAGATGTCCAAAAACGTTTCACTGGAAGCTTACATCCTACACGTTTATAGAAGGAATAAAAGATATTCTCTCCTTCCATTCCAGCATCACAAGCATTAATAATAAAGTCATACCGATTCCTTTGCATGACTTGTTCTATTTCTTTATAAACTTTATAGGCAGTTTTTTTCACCCTAAATTCATAACGATCTGGAATCATCGGTAAGACATTTAAATCCCACTTTTTCCATTCCGCTTTATATTCATGTGGTTCTTTTAACTCCACAACATGACCTACGAAAGAAGTAAAGTCAATTTCGTATGGTAGCTGCATCTTTTTATACACTTTTTGTATATCACGCATGAGAGACGGCTTTTCTGCGATTAATAATGCTTTCATTAGCAGATACCCCCTTTCTATTAATAATAGTATAAAACTGGTTGATTTTTTAAGAGCTTTTATGAAATTAATTATTTCGAAGCAAAAAGAGACTATCCATCTGGACAGTCCCTTTGTTTAATTAATTGAAACGTTTAATCGTATTTCAACAATTTGTAGAAAATTCAATCTTTGAAACTAAGCAAATACTGCAATTTTACGAGCAATAGATTCAGTTAAACGTGAAGCTACTTTCGGAACAGCCCATTTAATTACTGGTGTTAACACTGCACCCGATAATCCACCCGCGTGGACTTCCACCGTACAAGTCATTGTTGTTTTTCCGTTTCCTTCAGCTGCAGTAAAGTGACCACTACCTGTAAAATTATCAGATAAACCCTTTAATTCGAACTTAATATTAGAAGGTTCATTCCATTCTGTAATATCTACTTGCGCTTGTATTGTTTTTTTAATCCCTTTTACACTGCCTTCAAATGTCCAAATAGATTGTTTGTCATTGATAATTTTATGTTCTTTATAAGCTGGTACTGCCGTAGCCCATTTTTCAAGATCACTAACATAATCCCATACTACTTGTACATCTACTGGAATTTCTACTACATGTGTTCCCGTTGCCATTACGATTCCCACTTTCACTAAGTATAAATTGAAATTTTATATTTCTATGAAATATTATTATTACATAAAAAACATTAACTTACATCAAAAAATATACATAGTTTTCTTTTTATAAGAACACATTCATATTTCACCAAATCTTACTATCCATCTATGATTTCGGAATGTGATTCATATAAAAAAAATACCTGTAGACTAGATCTCTTCAAGAGTTCTTCCTACAGGTAGACTTACGCACATTTCTTTTAAATTCTTATTACCATACTCTCTTACTTTCCAACATCCTTGGCAAATTGGTTTATTGACATTCCTGGTTCGATGCCCAATCGATTCAACTGTAATTTGTCGTCACCTAAGTGAACCTTACCGTTCTTCGTTGTTACAGCCATCGTAAATCCTAAACTCTTTAGTATATTAATAGTTTTAGAATTATATTGACCAAAAGGATAAGCAAAGTAATTTGTTTTTAATATGTCTTTAGATATTTTAATATCAGAAGTTACTACACTATCAGATACTAGAAGAACTTGGCTTCGCCCATTAAAAATATTATGTAAGGCATGTGTGTGACTTCCATAATTGAATACATCATCTAAGTTCATCATATCTTCGTTACTGAAAAATTGAAGACCTTGCCAATCAAATGTAACAGGTGTAGTTGGAATTCTACTAGTAATAATAAATTGCTCTGCTTCAAACCCGTAATTTTTCAAAACTGGATAAGCATACTCTCTCGTACTTATTATTCCATCATCAAAGGTAATTACAACCGATTTGGCTGGTAAGTTTACACTTTTGTCTAAATATCTTTCTAAATCACGCATCGTAATAGTCTGAAACCCATTATCATATAACCATTTCATTTGTTCTTCAAATTCAACTGTCGTAACCGTTGTGTTAGCGTTTGCAAACTGTGAATTCTGCTTTTCTTCAGGTTTTAGAATATGATGGTACATTAAGACAGGGATACCATAATCCCAACCTACGTTATATTTTGCCATATATCCAATACGACCACCGATATCAACTGTCCACCAGTTCTTACCGAAATCTGCGATGATTGGATACCTAACACCTTTTTTGATTACTCCCATAGGCACCAAACTACCAGAAGTATTGTCATAAACAGGTGTATCCACTTGAGTCCATACTGTACTGTTCGTATTTTTTCTATTTTGATTTACATTATTAGTAGTCCAAGTAACGGATCGATAGACATCTTTTTTATTTATGTATCCATAACCATTACCTATTTTAACTTGCCACCAGTTAACTCCAAAATCACTATTGATAATGAACGGTTGATTCATTTTAATCGTTGCGATTGGGAGTAAAGCACCCGTTCGATTATCGTACACTATTACATCATCATGTAAAGGTACTGCATAAGAAATGGTACTTGCTTCTGTTTTCGTAATAATGGAACCAAATATAATAGAAAACGTTATAAACGTTAAGAGCACTTTTTTTGCCTTTTTCAAAACTTCACCCCCAGAATTATATTTATATACTATTTTTTGTTAAATATCTACTACCAATAGATGGAAAAATTATAAAATAGTATTTTCGTATTTTTTATAGATTCTTTGCTTTGATTAAACCAACCCTTGAATAATACTATCCCTCTTAGAATGAAAGTTTAATAAGATCAATACGAAGTTTAATTTAATTTAACTATTTGCACAATTTTATCTTACCCTTTCTATTGGTTCGCCCAATTAAAGGGTTGCAGAAATTTCTAATAAAGGATACAAATTTAGGGTGGGACAAATAATACAACACTATGTGGAGTTTAATAACGGAAGTATTTCCAATACGAAGAAGATGCAGACTTGAGCGTAGTAAATCCTAAATTTCCCATGAATAACGAACAGTTAATTGACATACCTATGAAATTTATTTACTACTATTTAGTAACTTACAAATGTAATAGTTATTTATTTACTAAATCATTTGACAAGACAACCCATTTTTCTGATATATTTCTATTTCATACTTCTATTAGATTTTTTAATTCATCACTTCTACTACCAACAACATTTTATTACATGTTTATGTATAAGGATTTTTTCTACTTCTATCTAACTTTCCAAATCTAGTAATCCATAACAAGTCCCACTTTTACCTCATACCATTATCCATTTTTCCTTATTTAACCATAACATAAAGTGAAAGTTTCTTTAAGTAGTAAATTACTAAATGATGGATGGTAGTGTTTGAATATAAATTAATATGTTGAATGTAATAGACTGACTCATGAAAAGATTATAAAAGGAATCTAGCTTTCCTTAAATATGACTCTTCTTTTTAAATTAAAAATTATCACACCGCTTAAGATTAATAAAACACCGGCAATATCTTGCCATTCTAAATTTACCTGAGGCAATGTTAAAAATCCTGTTATATCAAATAAAAGCGAATAAGATAACTGTGCGATAACACTAATTAATACCGCTTTGGTTGGTCCAAGTCGTTTCATGGCTTGCATCATGGAATAAATAATTCCCACACCTACTAATCCAAAAAACCAATAACTCATTTTCATGCCAGACATATCAAAAATACTTGTACCTTCAAATAAGAGGCCGATTATAAAAGCTGCTAAACTACCTGTTATTAAAACAAAAGTTGTTGCAAACCATGAACTAACATGTTCATTTAAATGACGGTTAAAAATATTCTGTAATCCAATAAACCCACCTGCTAATGCTGCTAAAAGTAAACCAAAAATCACTGTATTCGCTCCTCGTATATATTGTATTTTGCCAGTTCAATCAGTTTCTCACGATCCCTTATCACTATTGACTGTTCTTCGCGCGCTAGTGTCTGTCTATTGCACAAATCCACTAGAACACGATTCATATGACGCTTACTCGTACCTATTAAATCGGCTGCATCTTTTAATTCTCGCGATGAGATGGTCCTACCATCTAGGGATACTGATAACAAATAACTACACAATCGAACCTCTACTGGATACATTAAATTAAATGTTAAGGCATTCGAATTCACATATAGTTTCTCAGTAATTCTTTCCAACAGAAATTGAACAAATGGTAAATGACTCATCCCAAATTTTTGTGCGATTTGTATCGGAATCGTTAATATTTTCACATCTGTCATTGCCTCAACTGTGTTTATATAAGGTGCTTGTTGGACAAATTCAATATCCCCAAGAATATCAAACTTTTCTCTAAACGATAAAATTAATCTCTTACCATCATCAGATGTTTTATAAGTTTTGATTTTTCCTTCCACTAAAAAATATAAATATTGAGGATGATCACCTTGTTGAATGATATGATCTCCTTTACTGTATTGATTAATGGTCAGTGCTTCTAATAATTCATCATTTAATACGTCGTTTAAAGAAAAATCAGCTAGATAATTTTGCACGAATATGTCACTCCTATAAACTAATTAAAACAGCTCCCACTACCATTAATGCTAAACCTGCCCATTGCTTATCGATAATTTGGTGTTTTCCTATTTCAAAAAGACCTAAGGCTTCAATAATAATCACAATGCCTAATTGTGCCACCAATGCGATAGAATTTGAAAGAGTTGCTCCTACATATGTAACCGAAATTACACTTGAAGCTACCACAATCGCACCAAATGACCCTCCAAATAAATACAAGGGCTTTACGTCTTTTAATCCCAAAGTTGGGTTCTTCTTTGAACATAAGTAAATGATGAATGCTCCTAATGCTCCTACAGCTTGTGTAATCATTGCAGTTGTCCAAGTACTCACTTCTGAACCAATTGTTGCATTGGTTACATTTTGTAGTGAAATGAAGAAACCAGCCAGTATTGCAAATATAATCCCTAACATGAAATACCTCTTCTCGATGTAAGTATACCTGTATTACACCACTAGAAATACAAATACAAAAGGACATATGTCTCGATTTAAAAAACAAATAAGCTTATTCCATAACGTTTGTTTGGAATAAGCTTTATTTGATTGAGAGATTATATTTTTTACATCCCATTTTCTAGATTTTCTGAAATAATATCACCGAATTTCTTAATAATATCACTTTTCCTATGATTATGATAAGTTACCATATAAACTGGTCTGGGGGGTAATTGAAAATTATCAATTCTAATCTCCTCAAACAATCCAGCTTCTATTTCATTCTTCACATCAGAATACGGCAAAATTCCTACACCTACCCCCTTTTCAATTAACATCTTTGATGTCATCAGATAATTTACTTCACAAATAATATTAAATCTAGGATCGTTATGAATAATTTCATTAATTTTTTCTAACGGATGATTTTTTGTTTGGTTTAATAAGTTCACAATAATTGGTATCTGTGAATTTAAATTTATATGGAGATTAATAGATTTCACAAATATAAAATTCTCTGTAAAGACTTTTTTAAATTCTAAAAAATTTAAAGGTATTTTGGTAGTAGTAAAGCCACAATCAATAATTTTATCGAGTAATAAATCAATAATTTCACTTGATGGAGCCGTATGAATCTCTACTTTAACTCCTGTTTCATCAATGAATTTTTTTACAATTTCAGGCAAAATTTGAAAGCAAGTTGTAGGTGCCCCTCCTATCGCTAATTTCTTTTTAAATGTATCAGAATTTATACTTGCTATACCTTCCTCTGAGATTTGAACAATCCTCTCAGCGTACGGTAGAAATTCCATCCCTTCTTTTGTTAATACAACAAATTGAGGTGTACGAGTAAACAATGAGCAATTCAAATCGGCTTCTAAAGTTTTTATTCTTTTTGTAATCCCTGGTTGAGTGATATTTAATATTTCGGCTGCTTTTTTAAAACTTTTATAATGTGAAACAGTGCAAAATGTTTTTAGTATTTCTATATCCATCTCCAGTCACTCCTGCTCTATGATTCCATTTGGTTATCTTCAGATAATAATTATTCAATTGAGTAATTTTAATGATAATCGTACTATTATATTAAATCAAATAGAAGTTTGAATTTTCAAAATAGAAAGGGAGATTGAAATGAATATTATTAAAGATTTGGTAATGGCAAACAGAATACTTCATAATGAAAGCGTTTTATTTGAGGCCTTTGGACATATTAGCGTTCGTAATCCAGACAACCCGAATCAATTCTTCTTATCAAGATCTTTAGCACCAGCACAAGTTGAAGAAAAAGATATCTATGTATTTGATTTGGAAGGCAATTGTTTAACACCTAATCACAAACGAACATTTGCAGAAGTTGTTATTCACTCAGAAATTTATAAGCATCATCCTGAAATTAATTCCGTTTGTCATAATCACGCACAACCATTGATTCCATTTACAGTACTTGATATTCCTTATAAACCACTATCACATTACGGAGCTATGTTTTATAAGGGAGTTCCTGTTTATGATAGTTATGATGTATCCGATGGAATGCTTATTAAAAATCAAAATGAAGGAGAACGCATCGCTTCAACACTGAAGAATCACAAAGCCGTTTTCTTAAGAGGGCACGGGGTTGTTGTTGTGGGGGAAAATTTAAAGAGATGTGTATTAAATTCCATTTTCATGGTAATTGACGCTGAAAATCAATATAAGAGTTTACAGTTGGGAACACCTAAATACTTGTCTTATTTTGAGGGGAAAACTTGTGATGAGAAAACTTGGAGTATGGATTTATCACAAGAACGCGCTTGGAATTACTGGGTTAGTAGAGTGGAACAACCGGTTCTAACAAAATACTAAAAGTTTTTACGTATTTAGATAAGGGGTGTCTAAATGAAGAAAACATTATCCAACCTATTTAGTACTGGAAAGATACGTTATCCAAACGGGGTAGTAAAAAAGTTATTGCTAGGTTTAATCTTAATTATTTCATGTTTCCAATTTTATCTGGTATTATTTGGAATTTTGGATCCTTTCATGCACAATGCTATTTTCATCACTTTAATGCTTTCTATTGCATTTATTGTCTATTCTGCCAACCCAAATAGCAAGAAGATACCTTGGATTGATTATGGTATTTCCTTATTCTTATGTATTTCAACGATTTTTTTCACTTTGAATTCAGAAAGATTTTTAACAAGATGGCCTTTGGCTGATTTATTAACTCCCTTAGAGATAATTATGGGAATTACTTTAATCTTAATAGTAATTGAGATTACTAGAAGGACTTTAGGCTTTGGGATGCTAATCATTGTATTACTTCTTATTAGTTATTCTTTCTTTGGGCATCTAATTCCTGGTACTTTCGGACATCAAGAGATTAGTTTAATGCAGTTTATTGACCAAATGGTGTACACAGTCAATGGCATTTTTGGAACAATTGCCAGTGTTGCTGCTACCTACGTATTTTTCTTTGTATTCTTTGGTAATGTTTTCAACGCTTCCGGTGGCGGTGATTTCTTTTATGCTATCTCAAAGGCTATTACTGGTAGAGTTGCAGGTGGTCCAGCAAAAGTAGCTGTAATTTCTAGTGGTTTATATGGCTCAATTTCTGGAAGTCCAACAGCTGATGTTGCTACTACTGGTTCCTTTACAATTCCAGCTATGAAAAAAGTAGGCTACTCTCCTATTTATGCCGGTGCTATCGAAGCAACAGCTGCTACTGGCGGTAGTATACTTCCACCCGTTATGGGTTCAGCTGCGTTCTTAATGGCTGAGATTACGGGAATTCCTTACATGTCAATAGCCATAGCAGCATTAGTTCCAGCGCTACTATATTATATAGCTATTTTCTTTCAAGTTCATTTTCAAGCAAAAAAGCAGAATATGGAAGGTTACGGTGAAAATGAGGAAATACCTACTATTAAAATTGTAATGAAACAAATGGGACAATATATTATTCCTATATTAGTTCTTGTCGTTTTCTTAGAAAGAGGTAGTTCTCCAGTTTTAGCAGCCGTTTATGCAACGGTTACAACAATAATTGTAAGTTATTTCAAAAAAGAAACAAGAATGTCTGTTAAAAGGATTTTTGACACACTAATAGATACTGTTATCAGAATATCTCCTTTAGTTGCTGTTTGTGCAGCAGCAGGTATTGTTACCGGTGCGGTCCAAATAACAGGTTTAGCTGGGAAATTCTCTACTCTTATCCATACACTTTCGGGTGGACAAATTCTTCTAACATTATTCGTTACTATGATTGTTTGTATCATTTTTGGGATGGGTATGCCAACCCCAGCTGCCTATGTATTAACAGCTGTTTTAGCAGCACCGATTCTTATTGAAACAGGAGTACCATTATTACAAGCACATTTATTCATTTTATATTATGCATGTTTATCTGCCATTACGCCTCCAGTTGCAGTAGCTGGGTATGCTGCAGCTGCAATCGCGGATGCTAATCCTATTAAGATTAGTTTATTAGCTTGTAGATTAGGAATAGTTGCATTTATTATTCCTTATATGTTTGTGCTAAACCCATCAATAATCTTAATAGGTAGTGTTGGTACAATAATTATTTCGGTTACCACTGCGATTATTGGTGTGATCGGACTTGCCGCAGGATTTGAAGGATGGTTTATAAAAGATATGAACAACATCGAAAAAGTAGTCATGATTATTGCTAGTTTACTTCTAATTTATCCTAATCTTTTATTATCGTTGATCGGTGCCATTTTATTAGTAGTTGTTTTATTGCCGAAAATATTATCTGTATATAAAAACAAAAGAGGTGCTGTATATGAATAAAAAAATACTATTAATCTTTTCTATGATGTTAATGTTATTTTTAGCTGCTTGCTCGGAAGAAAATTCAACTACTTCCGCGAAAAGTTCAGGCGACTCAAGCACTAATCAAAAGATAACTCTAGCTGGCGGATCTGCCGGAGGACTTTGGAGTAGCATAGGTGAAGGAATTGGGGAAACAATTAAACGATCATTCCCAGGAACTACTTTTACTTACCAACCAGGTCAAGATGGCGCAAATATTATTACTGTTTCAAATGGGCAAGCTAACTTTGGACTCATTAGTTCGCCTGCTGCAATATGGGCTCTAAAAGGCGAAGAACCTTACAATAAAAAGTTTGAAGATATCCGCGCAGTTGCATATCTCCAATCTATGCCGTATAACTTCTTGGTGAGTGAGAAGTCAGGTATCAACTCAATCGAGCAAATTGTAGAAGAAAAAATACCGTTTGTAACTGCTGTTAATACAAAGGATGGTCCACTAGAAATTACAAATAAAGTAGTTTTTGAGGCATATGGAACTAGCTACGAGGAGATTGAAAAAAATGGAGGAAGTATTCAATTTATTGCACCAACTAAAGTAAATGATCAGATAAAAGATGGAAAAATGCATGGTGCTGCTTCCCCACAACCAATACCGACATCAAGTATTTTAGAGCTAAGTACAACTGTTCCTGTTAAATTATTATCCTTAAACGACAATGCGATAAAATTACTAGAAGAAAAAGTTGGTGCATATCCATATACAATACCAAAGGAGACATATGATTTTTTAACTGAAGATGTTCAAACTGCAGCAATAGATCTCATTCTCTTTTCAAGTACAAATGTTCCAGATGAGACTGTGTACAATGTTGTAAAATCAATACACGAAAATCTTGAATATCTTTATTCAGCTAACAAATCATTTGAAGGTGTTACTGATGAAACTATTGCAAATGTAAAAGATGTTCCCCTACATCCAGGAGCTGAAAAATATTATAAAGAAATTGGAATTATTAAATAGAAACAGAATATAAAAAGTGTAAATGTTCTATGATTTCCTTAGCTAAAAGCTACTAATATATTAAAAAGATTAGAAATAATCCACAAAAAAGAGTGTAAACAAAATATTATGACTTTGTTTACACTCTTTATCTATGTTATCGTTCAAATAAAACTACTAGCACTATGTATAGAAGCCGCACTGCCGTAATTATTATAGAAAGTTTTTAACCACCACTCCTCAAAGTGGGTGTTCGCAAAAGATTTCTTGTATGTCATCAGTCACTTTGTGTGATGCTTGCCATTCCATCTTCGATCTAAAACTCCCTTTTACAGCTTAAAGGTTAAAACTTAATATTCTACGTACAACGCAGCTTACATATATTATATTACTATAATTTTTATCTTCTTGCAAGTAAGATTTCAAAAGAGAAATAAGGAGAGATTTTAACTCTCAAATTTTTTTAGTAAAAAGCCGCACTGCCGTAATTATTATAGAAAGTTTTTAACCACCACTCCTCAAAGTGGGTGTTCGCAAAAGATTTCCTGTATGTCATCAGTCACTTTGTGTGATGCTCGCCATTCCATCTTCGATTTAAAACTCCCTTTTACAGCTTAAAGGTTAAAACTTAATATTCTACGTACAACGCAGCTTACAAATATTATATTAATATAACTTACATCTTCTTGCAAGTACGATTTCAGGAGAGATTTTAAGTAAGAAGCCGCACTGCCGTAATTTATTATAGAAAGTTTTTAACCACCACTCCTCAAAGTGGGTGTTCGCAGAAGATTTCCTGTATGTCATCAGTCACTTTGTGTGATGTTTACCATTCTATCTTCAATCTAAAAATCCCTTTTACAGCTTAAAGGTTAAAACTTAATATTCTACGTACAACGCAGCTTACGAATATTATATTATGAGATTTTCTATCGACATACAAGTAAGTATTTTTATATAAATTTATCAAGTAAAATTTAATAGAAGTATTGGATGTCATTGTTAATAATGTCATGTCGTTCTTAAATTTAAAATCAAAAAAACTGCATTAAATAGACACTATGAAACATTTTATAGAAAATGAATGTATAGATTGATATAATATTTCTTACAAAGATTAGGGAGAGATCTATCATGCAAAATGTTTCTAAGCGAACGATACTATGGATTGTACCTATTGCGATTATTGCAATCTTTTGGTATTTTTATGGTCCAAAAGAAGAAATTACAGAAAATGAATATATTACATACATAAAAGAATCTCCTAGTAACGAATCTAACGTTTCTTATGAGGAGGCTTTTGCAAACAATTGTACAGATAGTAAATGGATTTATTTCAAAACTCAGAAAAATGTCAATGTGGTTGAATTTAAAGGGGCTTGTGTGGTTGATGATCAACAGACGAATGTTAATTTACAGTTTGTCGTGAATGATAATCAAAATGACTATGAAATTGGTGCTTTACTTTTAAATGATAAACAACAAACCGAAGAAAAGCGTGATGAAGTATTAACAAAGATGATAGCAAAGTAAAAATGAAAGTTATCTAAACGGCCAAATGTCGTCGTAATAGGTAACTTTTTTTATATACTTAATTATTTGTTTAAAGTTTGATATATTTTATTAAGAAATTATTTTTGAAAGTAGGAAATTTTATGAACATTAAAGCTATTGCAAAGCTATCTACGGCAATGGCAATATTTGGTTCTATCGGTTTTTTTACAATTCATACAGGCATTCCAGCTGTTGAACTTGTATTTGTACGATGCATTTTTGCCACACTTTTTTTAGGCGGTATGTGGTACCTTACCGGTAGCCACAAAACAGAAAATTGGAGTAAAAGAGAAGTACTTCAAACTTGTCTTTGCGGAATTTTCCTTGTACTAAATTGGGTATTTTTATTTAAAGCCTTTGAAGAAATGTCCATTTCCATTACAATCTCAATTTACAATTTAGCTCCTATCTTTGTTTTAATATTAGGAGCGCTTTTCTTAAAAGAAAAAATGACAATCCAAGGACTTTTGTGTACAATTGTTTGCTTTATTGGGAGTATATTCATCATTGGAATCGAAAGCTTTCAATCTATTCACGAATTGATGAATTCTGGCTTTATTTGGGCATTACTTTCAGCCCTCTGTTATGCGTTAACCATGATTACAAGTAAAACGATCCAAAACTTGTCCCCTTATTCGATGACCTTTATTCAAACAGCTATCGGAATCGTGATGTTATTGCCTATTTGTGATTTCACTGTGTTCAACGGCTTATCCATCACAAATTGGATGTATATTATCGGAACAGGTCTAATACATACTGGTTTTGTTTATTATTTATTCTTTGATAGTATTCGTAGCCTTCCTACCTTCTTAGTATCCGTTTTAACTTTTGTGGACCCGGTAGTTGCTATATTACTAGATATTATCATTCTTTCCTTTAGTCCAACCCTTCTACAAGCACTGGGTATCTTATTAATCTTTGGCAGTATCTTCTATACGATAATTCCCAAGAAACAATTTGGTAGTTAGATGCCCTTCTATTGTGAGGAAAATTTTTTCGGTTCGAATCATAAATATGACTCCACATAAAATAGGCAGATGAAGAAAAGTACCCTTTTCTCCATCTGCCTATTTTACTTTTTATCTCTCAGTCATTTGTTTCCAAACGGAACCTTTTGCTTCTTCACCTTGTTCAATACGGGCAATAGCCATTTTAACTTGAAGTTTTACTTCGAATTCTTTGTCCTCTTCGGCTTCATGTAATGCAGGAAGACATTTTTCTGTTCCTGTTTCGAATAGATACATTGCCGCGCGCCATCGGACTAATTTATTTTTATCTTTTAACGCTTCAATCATATAAGGCTCAAACTCCACAAATCCTAAGTCACTCATACAATCTCCTGCTGTACGGCGAACTGCTGAGCTTTTATCTTTTAAAGCCTGCGCTAAATAAGGGACAACTGCAACGTCTTCAATCATTCCTAAATACACGGTAGCTAAACGACGAATCGACATTTGATCGTCTTCTAATGCTTTTGCAAGTAGTGGTAAATCGTCCACCTCAGGATCAGGTAATTGATCGAGTAATTGATAACGTTTTTGCCAATCCTCTGCTGCTAAATATTGATCTAACGTTACTTTTTCTCTTTCTAAAGTTGCGGTATTTTTTTTATTTGCTGCTTCAATAATTTGGGAAACTCGATCTTCTGGGTAAGTCGCATTTATTTCATCAAGAACTTCTTTAGCGATATCCTCTTTTTCCCCATATCTTACACCGTGATCAACCCATTTTCGTTCCAGTAGATAATTATCATCAAATTTATTAACTTGGATGGATTGAAAAGCTTTTACAAAACGTTCTCCAGCAGAAACACGATGTTCAACTGCTGAATCAAATACTTTGATTTGTAGTGGGAGCCCTCTGAACATTTGAACATGCACAAAAACTTCTCCAAAGTGATCATCTGCTTGAACTTGCTGAGTGCTCGCCTCGCCTTTTTCACCTAATGCTACTCGTACACTAGCTAAAATCGGTTCCCATTGATACTTTGCATTTCGTTCTACTGCTAAAAAGTCAGCAACATGGTAAACCCCTTTTACTCCTTCAATATCGAGAATGGCCTTAATTTGTTCTGAGGCCCCTTCTGTATTTTCCTTTGTATAATTAAAGGCTTTTCCAAATGGAAGCTCCTCGTCTACTATAACTTTCATCGAATTTGGACTTGGTGTTGGCTCTATTGTAACGATTTTCATTCTAATCTCTCCTAACCATTAACGATGTCGTCTAAATACGTCCATCTTTCAATTAATCGTTCATATTCCTGATTTAGTTCATCTAGTTTTTCAGTTAGTTGTTGAAGCTTTGTATAATCTGCTCCAGCCGTACTGATTCCTTCCTCAGTCACTTCAATTTCCTCTTCGACTTTTGAAATTGTATCGGCAATTGTTTCCCATTCTTTTTGCTCTTTAAAAGAAAGCTTTTTCTTTTCACTTTTAGCTTTTTGTTGTTTTGGTTTTTCAACTTTTATTTCTTTTGCTTCTTCTTTTTGGGTTTGCTGTTGTTTTTCCAGATAGTCACTATAAACATCTAAGCTTTCTTGAACGTTTCCTTTACCATCTAAGATCCAAAGTTTTTTCGCAATACGATCTAAGAAGAAACGGTCATGAGAAATTGTAAGGATGACCCCTGGGAAGTGTTCGATAAAGTCTTCTAGTACCCCTAATGTTTCAATATCTAAATCATTTGTAGGCTCGTCCAATAACAAAACATTCGGTTGTTCCATCAGTAGTCGTAATAAATGAAGTCTTTTTCGCTCCCCACCGGATAATTTTCCTATCGGTGTACCATGACTATGTAGTGGGAATAAAAATCTTTCTAACATTTGTGCAGCTGAGTATCGAACCCCTTCAGCATCTGTTATGTCATTTGAAGCCTCACGAATATATTCAATGATGCGTTGATTTTCATTCATTGCAGGGATCACTTGTTTAAAATGTGCTCTTTTAACTGTTGAACCTACAATTACATCTCCTGCATCCGGCTCTATTTCTCCAGCAAGTATATTTAATAATGTGGACTTACCGTATCCATTAGCACCGATAATCCCGATACGGTCACCTTGTTGTAATAAGAAATTAAAGTCTTTTAGGATTACGCGCTCACCAAATGCCTTTGAAAGTTGTTCACCTTCAATAACTTTTTTCCCTAGTCGAGATGTGGCAAGTGCCATCTCTAAGTTAGCATCATTTGAACCTCGCTCAATTTTTGAATCCAATTCTTCAAATCGTTGAATTCTCGCTTTTTGTTTCGTAGAACGTGCTTTTGCTCCACGGCGAATCCATTTCAACTCAGAACGATAACGATTTCGCATCTTATCTTGAGTGGCTGCATGCATTTCCATACGCAATGCACGTGCTTCTAAATAATCTGCGTAATTCCCTGTATGTCGATACAATGTTTGATCAGCAAGTTCATAAATATGAGTTGACATCTCATCTAAAAAATAACGATCATGGGTAATGAAAATAACCGCGCCTTTTAAGCGCATGACCATTTCTTGCAACCACTCAGTCGACTGAACATCTAAATGGTTCGTCGGTTCATCAAGCAAATACAAATCGGCTGGCTCAATCAAAACTTTTGCTAAAGCCACACGTTTTTGTTGCCCACCAGATAAAGTCGTCACTTGTCGATCAAACATATCAATCCCAAGTTTTGTTAATGCCTGCTTTGCTAGGGCATTTACATCCCAAGCCTTATCATTATCCATCTGCTGTTGCAAACGGAATAACTGGTTTTGTAACTCTTCGGATTCAGGATTCTTAGATAGCTTTGCGAGTGTGTCTTCATATTGTCTATTCAATTGAAGGATCGGTGAATCACCTGAAAACACTGCTTGTAAAACAGTCTCCCCTTCATTGAATTGCGGCTCTTGCGGTAAGTGGGAAATTCGATACTTATTCGGATGGTCTAACTCAACAGTATCAGCGTCTTGCTGACCTGCTAAAATGGAGAGTAACGTTGATTTACCTGTTCCATTAATACCGATTAAACCTGCTCGTTCTCCCTCATAAATAGTAAACTCAATATTTTCAAATAAAGTTTTATCGCCAACAGTTTTAGTTAAATTTGATACGATTAAATGACTCATGAAATTCCTTCTCTTTCGTTTTTTAGCTGTTGTAAATTGGTATTTTGCAATAAACCCTAAAATAATTTACAACATCAACTATACCAAGGGTTTTATATATGTTTAATTATAAAGGATAATGGAAAATAAAGCATTAAACTGAATTTATTTGGGCGATGCGCGATTTAACAGTCCTATTAAAGGAGCAGTAGATTATTAATAAAATCCAATGAGTAGTTCACTATTAATTGATGGTCTTTAGTAAAATAAATGCAATTATTTTAAAACTTAAAACTTATAATTACTCTCCAAATCGTAATTTTCGTTTATGTTATTTCGATTAATAGTTTTCAATCGTTTCGAATCTATCAACGATATGTAGATTCCACTACAAAAGAAAAAGCCACATCTAGATTTGATGTGACATGAAAATTAGTATCATTTTTGATACTCCAATCTTTTCTGCTTAAATTCACCAATTGCCCATTCCGTATCGACATAAATTTTAACTATTTCTTCAATAGTTATATTATACTTTTCAGAAGCATAGCGATGTACAAACACATCTTGTTCTTCTGAATAAGCTACTCCTTCAACGTAAATTTCATCATACTTAGCACGTATATCTAAATATACATGACTATTTTTTAGAGTTTTAATAAACACTTCAGTTTCGTGATCATGTTTAAGTATCAACTCTACCACCTCCCCAACACCATAATAAATGTTATAGAAGGATTTGTATGTAGTATAATTTTGATTATAAAAAGTCACATTCGGGAGAATGTGACTTTAAAATTAACTAAGAGATTTTAATGCACCAAGTGCCATTTGATATACCTCAAAATTATTATTTTGATTCATATTCATAAAGCGATCAATTACCCTTTTAGTTACCGCGGAATCTTTCTCATCTTCTTCCAAAAATCGAATTACTTTCGCAATCCACTCCTCAAATTCAACACCTTTAAAATAATTACCACCAAACTGATTTCTAGTTGTTTTTGACTCTAGCCTAATTCCTTCCTCAATTAATTGCTCTAACATGTCATCACCCCCCACATTAATCAATATGTGAATGGAAATGTTTGTATGTACTACATTTTTAAATAACTATAATGTATTATCTAATAAATGCTCTTATTTTAAATGAGGTCCAACCTAAATTAGTGTTTAGTAAATTTTTGACTCACTTTAGGTTGTAAAACGCATTTTATTTAATTTTTAGCTGTATTAAAAATAAGAAAAGTCACGTTTGAGATGGTCGTGACTTTCTCAATATAGTCATTGTCTTCGAAAATCAATTAAAATTTTCTCTAATTGTCTAACAAATGCATATTCTTCTTGATATTTTTGCTGAAGTTCATTTGATCTTTCTGAAAGATTTGTTTGAACTGCTTGGTTAGTAAGTCTCCATTCCAACTCTTTAACAATACCTTTTTCAACAAGTAACTTTCTTGCTCTCTCTCTAGCTTCAGCTAAATCTTTTTCAAGTACACTGATTATGGATTCAAGTATATGCTCTTTGCCTTCATTCGTTAGGATCTCAAGTTCAGTACCTTCTGTAAAGTAAAGTTCTTCCTTTTCACTAGTCTCTTTAAAATGGGTCACTGCCTTCTGTATTAATTCATTTAGGCTAATATTACTCAAGTTCATCAGCTCCTTCGCCCTTTAAGTTTCGACGAAAAATGGTAATTCTAAATCCCCCAATTTAAATAAAAGAAAAGGAAAAGCCTTTTTACTTAGGCTTTCCCTTCTCTTTCATTTTTTAACTGTGCTAAAAAGGTTACCATAAATGTGTGGCGTTCCTTCGCCATTTGCTTCCCTTTTTCGGTTGTCATTAAATCTTTTAATAACAGAAGTTTTTCATAGAAGTGTGTGACGGATGCTGTACTTTTAGAACGATACTCTTCTTCGGACATTCCAAATCGCACTTCTTCTGCATCATCATAAAGTTTACGCCCCTTTGCCCCACCGTAAGCAAATGTACGGGCAATTCCGACTGCTCCAATTGCATCTAATCGATCCGCATCACGAACAATTTTTGCTTCGATGGATTTAGCCTCAACTTCATTCCCACCATTGAACGAAACACTTTGGATAATGTCTTTAATATGCTGCTTTTTACTATCCGATAGATTTAACGAGTTTAGTAATGCATCTTCATTCTCTTTTGTATCACTATACTTCTTATCACTTACATCATGTAATAGTACGGCGATTCGTACAATTTCAGCATCTGCATCTGGTTCAGTTTCGAGAATACTCTCTGCGTTTTGTAAAACACGCTCAATATGCTGAAAATCATGGCTTGCATCAAATTGGTCATATATTTTCTGAACGGCGTCTTTTAGTTGATTCATCATATTTATCACTCCTATTCCTTCTATTATAAATAGAAAGTACAGAACTTACGAGCTTCAAGTTTATCGATATTTATTCTCATCGATGGAGTCTTTCTCCATTTTTAGCAACAGTAAATTTCTTTAAAACTATTTCATCGGAACAAGTATTATGTTGGACTAGCCACAATATGATAGTAAAAAGAAGTTTCAAAGGAGAGGTCGAAAGAATGTATAAGAATGAAGTTGGTGGGTTAGTTCTGAGGCTTGTATTAGGTGGGATATTCCTTTTACACGGAATTGTAAAATTTAAAGAAGGTATAGCGGAGACGATTACAAGATTTGATGGCTATGGTATTCCTTATGCGGAAGTTGTTGGCTTTGGGGTAGCTGGGATTGAATTGCTTGGTGGTTTCTTTTTAATTATCGGTTTTTCAGTGCGCTTTGTATCGTTTCTTTTGGGTTCTATCATGGTTGGTGCAATTATATTTGTGAAATTTGAAAAAGGTTTCTTAAACGGATTTGAATTTAATGTAGCACTGATTGCGATGGCCCTCTATTTATTATTTGCGGGTAGTAATCTAATGTCTTTAGATAAATTATTTACCGAAAAAGAAAAGCCCTCGAAAGGAAAAATTCAATTCCGAAACTAATAAATGACCCCATCTCACATCAAAAGAAAAAACTGCAGTTTCAAATTGTAATACACAATTAGAACTGCAGTTTTATTGTTATTTTACTAATTCTAAATCAACAGGAACAAATTCTTCTACTGTATCACCATTTAAGTAAGAAATGGCTGTTTCAATAGCAGCTTTCCCAATTTCTTCAGGCTTTTGAGCAACAGATGCTGCAAGTTTTCCTTCCTTAATCTTAGCAAGAGCATCGTCTGTAGCATCAAAACCAATGACTTTAATATCTTTACCAGTAGCTTGAATCGCTTCTAAAGCTCCTAATGCCATTTCATCATTTTGTGCGAAGACTGCTTGAATTTCTGGATTTGCTTGAAGCATATTTTCCATAACGGTTAAGCCTTCTCCACGGTCAAAATTTGCTGTTAAGCTAGAAACTAAGTCCACTTTTCTTTCTACTGCATTTAAGAATCCTTCTCCACGGTCACGAGCTGCAGATGAACCTGCAACTCCTTCAAGCATAGCTACTTTTGCGCCTTCCCCTACCAATTCAAGTAAGTATTGTCCAGCAAGTTCACCACCAGCTACGTTGTCCGAAGCAATATGAGAAACTACTTCTCCACTTTCAGCAGAACGGTCAACTGTAATCACTGGAATACCTGCAGCGTTAGCAGATTCAACTGCAGATCCAACAGCCGAAGAGTCTACTGGGTTAATTAAGATTAGATCTACACCTTGTTGAATTAAATCTTCAACATCTGATGCTTGTTTGGATGCATCATCTTGTGCATCTACAATTGACATTTCTGCGCCTTGCTCTTTAGCATTGGCTTTAGCTCCTTCACTTAATGTTACAAAGAAAGGATTATTTAATGTAGAGATAGAGAATCCAATTTTATATGAAACTTTTCCGTCTTTTGAATTATCTTTTGCATTTTCTAAAAATGGTGATTCCATTGAACATGCAGATAACACAAGAGCAACAAGTGCTACAAATACTAACGTTAGCTTTTTCATCTGTTTTGTACTCCTTATGCAGTTTTTTTGCGGTCCATTAACACAGCAATTAATATAACGATCCCTTTAACAACTTGTTGCCAGAATGATGATACACCAATTAAGTTCATTCCGTTATTTAGTACACCAATGATTAAAGCACCGATTAATGTACCAAAAATCCATCCTTTACCACCATTTAGGCTTGTACCACCTAAAACAACTGCTGCGATGGCATCTAATTCGTAGGATTCCCCTGCAGTTGGTTGAGCAGAATTTAAACGAGAAGTAAGAATTAAAGCAGCAAGTGCAGCTAAAAATCCTGTAATGGCATATACCGCAATTTTTACTCGATCTGCGTTAATACCTGAAAGTTTTGCTGCTTCTTCGTTACCACCAACAGCATAAACACGACGACCGAATGTTGTTTTTTGTAAAATAAAGTACAGAATAATAAATGTAATAACCATTGTAACAACTGGTACAGGGAATCCTAAGAAGTACCCTTTCCCAAATAGTTGGAATGTATAGTGGTCACCTAAGTTAGAAATAGGTTTACCATCTGTAAAAACTAAAGTTAATCCACGATAGATTGTCATTGTTGCTAAAGTTGCGATGAATGGAGCTACCTTACCCTTTGTAATAATGACACCATTTACAGCTCCTAAAACTAAACCAATAATTAGAGCAATTCCCATTGTTAAAAATGGATCCATACCACTAGAAAGTAAGCTAGCCGCGATTGCTCCTGTCAATGCTAAGGTTGAACCGACTGACAAATCAATTCCACCAGTCAAGATAACAAATGTCATCCCAAAGGCAATTATTGCACTGATTGAAACCTGACGTAACACATTAAAAATATTAGCGATTGATAAGAAACTTGGATTTAGTATTGAAACCACGATAATTAATAAAATTAACCCAAATAGTGGTCCAAGTTTTGACACTAATTCCTTTGATTTATTATTGGACAACTTTTTCTCCTCCTGTTGCGTACTGCATTATGACCTCTTGAGTCATATGTTCTTTCATTACTTCTCCTGTTAACTTACCTTCACGCATAACAATGACACGGTCGGCCATTCCAATGACTTCAGGTAACTCTGAGGAAATCATTAATATTGCAACACCAGCTTCAGCTAACTGGTTGATAATATGATAGATTTCTTTTCTTGCACCAATGTCTACCCCACGAGTAGGTTCATCTAGTATTAAAATTTCTGGTTCAGTACCAAGCCATTTTGCTATAACAACTTTTTGCTGGTTACCACCACTAAGAGACTTGGCACTTTGTTCTGGACCTGAAGTTCGAATTTTTAAGTCCTCAATATATTTAGATACCATCTTGTTTTCTTTTTCATTCTTCATAATCCCTGAAGCAGAGCACTTTTCAAGATTGGCTAATGTAATATTCTCTTTAATAGAGAAATCAAGTACTAATCCTTGTGTTTTGCGGTCTTCCGTTACAAAACCAATGCCATTTTTAAGCGCTTCAATCGGCGATTTAATAGTTGCCTTTTTCCCATCGATGAGAATCTCTCCACTATTTGTTTTTCGATAGCCAAATAGAGTTTGAGCTACCTCAGTACGACCCGCTCCCATCAAACCAGCTACACCAAGAACTTCGCCTTTTCTTAATTTAAAGGAAATGTCTTTAAATACACCATTTGAAGTTAGATTACGTACTTCTAATTTCGTTTCACCGATTTTACTGTTTCTTGAAGGGAAACGTTCCCCTAATTGACGCCCAACCATCATTGCGACAATTTCATCAAAATTCGTTTCTGGAATATTACGGACGCCCACATATTGACCATCACGTAAAATCGTAATACGATCACAAATTGCAAAAATCTCTTCCATCCGGTGGGAAATATAAACAAATGAAATTCCTTTTGCCTTTAGCTCATTAACTGTTTTAAATAATGTTTCAATTTCTCGATCTGTTAATGCCGCTGTTGGTTCGTCCATCACAATATATTTCGCATCACTTGCAATGGCTTTAGCGATTTCTATAATTTGCTGTTTCCCAACGGAAAGATCGCCTGTACGTGTGCGTGGGTTAATATCTAGTCCTAACTTTGAAAGTAGTTGGGAAGCTTCTTTTTCCATTTGTCGATTTTTTAAGATGCCTGTCTTTCCATATGTTAGTTCTTTACCTAGAAATAAGTTTTGTGCCACTGTTAAATCAGGTAGAATATTTAATTCTTGATGAATGACATTGATACCAAGTTTTTCTGCATCCTTTGGTGATTTAAATTGAACTGCTTGTCCATCTACTTTGATTTCACCAGTATCCTTCGTATAAATACCGCTTAATATTTTCATCATCGTAGATTTACCCGCACCATTTTCACCCATAAGAGCATGGATTTCGCCATTCGCTAATTCAAATTGCACATTTTCTAATACGACGTTTCCATTAAATGCTTTAGATATGCCTGACATTTGAATCATGCAAATTCACCTACTTTATGTTTTAGTTTCTTAGAAAATAACACCGCATTGTAAAATAACATTTGCATATGGTGTTGTTTCTCCTGTGCGTATAATTAATTTAGTTCCCTTTGTCAGCTCTTTAAACTCTTCATGAGTTACATAAGAAATCTCTGGTAGACTCTCATTTAATTTAGTCGCAACATTTTCGTTCATCGTTTGAACTTCTACTGCTGCAATGGCAGTTTCAACGACTAAATCATCTAACACAACTTCTAGAATTGTTTGAAAAGATGGTTCACCTAGCATGTACGCTAGGTCAACACATGGAACTCCATCTGGTATCGGTAAACCACAATCCGCAATGACAATGCGATCTGTATGGCCTAATTTAGCAAAACGACCTGCTAATTCTCGATTTAATATTCCATGTTTTTTCATTTCATCTCCTCCAAACGTGCAACTACTTTCTCAATTCGAGGCATACCACCTTGAGCTCCAAATTTCTCAACTGATAGAGATGCGGCAATATTTGCAAATTGAACGGCATCTTCTATGGATTTTCCAGCAATGATTGCATGTGCAAAAGCACCATTGAATGTATCTCCAGCACCTGTTGTATCCACTGCAGTTGTTTTAAACCCTGGTACTTTTACGATTTCTGTTCCATTATGATAAGCTGCTCCATCGTCACCTAGTGTCACTATTATTTTATTTGGGTAACGTGTTAACACCGTTTCATAATCCGTACCAAACATCATTTCACATTCTGTTTCATTTGGAGTTAAGTATGTCACTTTGTCAATCCATTCTTGCTTATAGTTAGCAGCTGGGGCTGGATTTAATAAAACCGGTATCGATAATTTTCCGCAAACCTCAAGAACATACTCGATTGTATCTGTAGGAATTTCTAATTGCAGCATCACTAAAGAACTCTGCTTAATTAATTCCATATTTTGATCAACCATTTCTCTGTCAACATCATAGTTTGCACCAGGGACAACAATGATACGGTTATCATTTTCATATAATAAAATATTGGCAATTCCTGTTGAGTTATTTGTTTTACTAATTCCACCAACATGAACATTTTCGTTTTTTAAGTTTAAAAACAGTTCATTTCCAAAAGCATCTTCACCAACAGCGCCTATCATTTGTACTTGACTACCAAGTCGTGCTATCGCCACTGCTTGATTTGCACCTTTTCCTCCTGGAATCGTTGTAAATAAGTTTCCAAGAACGGTTTCCCCTTGTTTTGGGAAAATATCAGTTTGGATAGCAATATCCATATTGATACTACCAATAATAGTAATCATTCGATTCGTTCCTTTCTTGTTGTTTCTCTAATTACGAGCACCGGATCAATGCAAACAGATGTCTCTGTTAACTTTTGCCCTTCGATTTGCTTAATAAGTAACTCTGCGGCACTTTGCCCTAATTGATATATATTTTGAGCGATCGTCGTTAGGCTAGGCGTTACAACGTTACCCAACTGTATTCCATCAAATCCTACTATTTGTAAATCTTCAGGAATGCGTTTATCTAATCGATGAGCAGCTTTTATAGCTCCGATTGCAGAAGCGTCACTACATGCAAAAATACCATCAATCTCAGGATTTCCCTTTAAGTAGTCATATAAGATTCTTTCAGCCTCTTCATAATCATAAGGACTTTCAATAATATGTGTTTCCACATTTTTTTCTTTTGTAGCAGCTAAAAATCCCCCAACCCTCGATTGAGCTGATGTTAATGTTTTAGGCCCTCTCACGCACAGTAGATTTTGTGCTCCACAATGTATTAAATGTTGCGTTGCAATTGTTGCGCCCTCTAGATTGTTCGTTGTCACTGTCGGAATTTCCGAATGAATGGGTCTATCCAAAGCAACAATAGGTAGGTTTACATTTTGTCTATGATTTTCTTGTTCAATTATTGAAGTTAAAATAATGCCAGCTACATATTTTTTCGTGAGTTTTTGTAAATAATGTTTTTCTTTATTTGGATTTTCATCAGAATTGCAAAGAATAACGGTATAACCGTACTCAAAAGCAGTATCTTCAACAGCTCTAGCTAATTCTGGGAAGAATGGGTTTTTAATATCTGGAATAATCAGTCCAATAATATCAGACTGTTTTGTCGAAAGAGACCGCGCCACTTCGCTCGGAACGTAATTTAGTTCCTTTATAGCTGCTTCGATTGACTCTCGTGATTTCTTTCCAACATACCCACTACTATTTAAGTATCTAGATACTGTAGCAACAGATACTTCCGCTAATTTAGCTACGTCACTAATTGTTGCCATCGTTTACTCTCTTTCATAAATAATGTAAGCATGAAAAGTGGTATCGGTTACATAATCGTCAAAAAAAACAAAATTTTATTATGTAATCGGTTCCACATTTGTGGAAAAAGTAGCCAATATGTTTTACATAATTCCTCCAGAATCTTTTATTACTTTATTATCTCTATCTAAACCAGAGGTATATGTAATTATGACTTACTGAAAAATATCATACCTTTCAAAACTTTTTATAGTATGTCACATTTTATTTTAATAAGCTATACTTTATTGCAATTTCAATCTAATTTCAATTATTTCTAGCAAAGTTACCTCTTAAAACCTAACAATTCAGCTTTTTAATATATATTTATATCCTAATTTTAACAGTTGTATGCAAAAATCATAGATATTATGTTATATCTATATAATATAATTATAGTTAAAAAGTTGCGCATTTTATTTATTATAAATTTAGATAGAAGTGAATGTTCATTCGACTTTCATTTCAAATTATTCAAACTTAATTGAATTCTTAAAATAGTATTATTTTGCTTTTCTTAGTTGTCTTTTTAGGAATGATTAATGATGCATATATCTCGTTATTAGGGGGTAATGAAACTCATAAAAATTAATTGAGGAACACCTGTCATATTAAAAAGGAGAATATATTTTAGTGCTCTAACAATGTGAGTCAATAGCTATACAAAATTATGTTTAATTTGAAGGGTCACTTTTTTAGAGTGTGTATATTCTGAATGCGTACTACCCAATTCTATTTACCTATATTTCTTTTTACTATTAAATAACTAGTCGATACTATGATAAGAACAACGAACGCAAATATCGTAATTGGTAAAGTCATGGAAATTTCCTCTGACGATAAGTGATTAATGGGATCACTTAAATTAAATATATTTCCAGAAAATTCATAGCTTCTTTTCTCAAACTCCTCAACTGCTGTGCCTTGCTGCATGCAAAAACATGCTATGCTTTTTGAGATTGAAAAATGGGTTACAAAAGGTATTATAAGAAGAAAGCTGATTAGCAATTTCATTTTCATGATTTACCCCCTTTGACATTCCACTTATTAATTAAAAAATTAAAGTTTTAACCAAACACAAAGTCACCTTAAATGGATAGTATTAAAATACCTCAAAGCTATGCAACTTTTAAGGTATTTGTGTATATTAAGTTAGTTGTTGTTCAGCATAGTGACGATATAATGTATGGGATTCCGTTAACTGTTTATGAGTGCCCATCCCCGATATTTTTCCCTTCTCTATAAAGATAATTTTGTCCGCGTCCACAATAGTAGAAAGTCGATGTGCAATAACGAAAGTTGTTCGTCCCTCCATCAATCGAGATAAGGCTTGTTGTACAACACTTTCAGATTGACTATCCAAACTAGCTGTTGCTTCATCCATTAGTAAAATTTTCGGATTTCGTAAAAATGCCCGTGCAATGGCAATTCTTTGCTTTTGTCCCCCTGATAATTTAACACCGCGCTCACCCACTTCAGTGTCGAGACCCTGTGAAAATTCGCGAATAAATTCATCTGCATATGCCATTTTTGCTACTTTCCAAAGACGTTCATCAGATATTTCTTCATTTAACCCATAACATAGATTATCTCGAATTGTTCCAGACATCATAGCACTTTCTTGTGAAACATAACCAATCTGACTTCTCCAGCAAGATAAGGATATTTCATTAATGGGGGTTTCTCCAACTTGGATCACACCCTTCGATGGAAGATAGTAACGTTCTAGTAGTGCAAATAATGTTGTTTTACCACTGCCACTCGGTCCCGCAAAAGCAATCATCTCCCCTGGTTTTGCTTCGAAGGAAATATCATTAAGAACGGGCTCACCTTCATCATAGGAATAGGAAACATTATTAACTTGAATCAATTCATTTTTAATATCCATTTCGATTCCTGTTTGCCCTTCTTCACGTGGCATATCAAGGATAGTAATAATACGCTCAGTTGCGCCTTTTGCTTTTTGAAGTTGTGTAAAGAACATAGCAAATGATGTAATAGGGAAGATAATTTGGAAAAGATATAATAGGAATGCAACTAGAGAACCCGTTGTCATAGTCCCTTCAGCAACACGGATACCACCGTAGCCAATAATCATTACGATAACGAACATAACCACCGTATACATAAAAGGTCCTATTAACGCGAAAATTTTCGCCTCTCTTAACCCAAATTTCAATAAAGAAAAAATTCCCGCTTTTCCTTTCTGCTCTTCATAGTTTTCAGCATTTGAAGATTTCATCAAACGGATTTCACTAATCGTTTGTTGAATTCCCCCAGAAAAAGTAGCCGTCTCATCCTGTAATCCTTTTGAAATTTTGGCCATTTTCGAACCTAATGGAACCATAATTGCAACTGTAATTGGAACAGCAATGAGCATGATGAGGGTCATCTTCCAATCCATGATAAACAAGATAATCACTGCTCCAATAATTGAAATCAGACCTGAAATAAACTGAGGGAAATGCTGTGAGATTAAATCTTTAACGATTCCTGTATCATTAACAACTCGACTGACTGATTCGCCACTTTGTTGCTTATCAAAATACGATACAGGTAGTCGAAGCATTTTTAACCACATTCTTTCTCGTATGTTTGCGACTACTTTTTGTCCTACATAGGCGAGTAAGTAAGTAGAAACCCCATCCATTACTGCCTGTAAGATAAACACACCGACGATCATTATAATTAAACTCGTACTGACTGTTGAAAGGGAAAATCCATCAACAAACTCTCTTGTTAACATTGGGATAGTAAGCCCAACAATCGTTGTGAATAAGCTAAGGATTAATCCAAACGTAAGTGCTGCTTTAGGGATTCCAGATGAAAAAATTAATGAAAAAAATGGTTTGAGACTCTTCTTTTGTTTGTCCATTAGTTATTGCTCCTACTCACACGTTTTTAAATTATTTAGTATAAATCAAAGAGCTCTTAATTTGAGCATTCTCTTCGATTTTTAAGTTAGATATTCGCTTCATTATTGTCATATTTTTATACGTACTTTCAATATACTTTTGTACAATCCACTAACTTAGGAACTAATCGTACTAGCTAGTTCGTTTAAATGTCAAAATGTTGACACTATTATTACAATCATGTATATTTTAAAGCGTAATCGCACCATTTATTAAAATGCCATACTAATATAGGAGGAGAACGCCTCTATGCACCAAGGAAAAGTAAAATGGTTCAATAATGAAAAAGGTTATGGTTTTATTGAATGTAACGATGGTGAAGACGTTTTCGTTCACTTCACAGGCATACAAGAAGAAGGATTTCGAACATTAGATGAGGGACAACCTGTTTCATTTGATATTGTTGAAGGTAATCGTGGTCCCCAAGCCTCAAATGTTGTTAAACTATAAGTTGTACCAGTCAGACATTTCAAGTAAGGCTGGTTTTTTTGTTTGTTTATTATTTATTAATCATAAATGCAAAAAGGAAATGAAGTATCGAAATCTCGATACTTCTTTAATTACCCCCACTATTCTTATCCATAATAATCCCACCTTTTAAGTAATTTCGATTTAGAAATAAAAATGTCCTTCATTTATACTGTTTTGTCGACTTACGTTTAGAAATTCCCTTTTATTAAGTAGCACGATTTCACATTTGTATTTTTTAGATTTATGTATGTTCTTCCTTTTAGACTCATAATTATGATATAGGCAATGGAACACACTATTTACATTTGCTTACTATACATAATAAGGAGATCTAATTTGAAATCAAAAAAGCTTTATAAAATATATCTTTTAGATTTACTATCAAGAATACCATGGATTATTTTAGGTGCTTTTACTGCAGCGATTAGTCTTAAAGTGATTCTTATTCCGTATGGATTAATTGATGGGGGTATAACAGGAGTTTCGATGATGCTCTCAGAGACCATTGGTTTGTCTTTGAGTTTTCTTTTATTCATATTAAATATCCCATTTGTTATTTTAGGCTACTTTCATCTAGGAAAACGTTTTGCCTTCTCAACTATGCTAGGGATTGTTGCTTTAACTGCTTCAACCAGTATTTTAGAAGTTTTTCCACCCTTCCTTTTCGGGGATTCAATATTACTAATTTTCATCGGGGCTGTTTTACTTGGATTGGGCATTGGAATTGTGCTACGACATGGCGGAGCACTAGATGGGACAGACGTATTGGCTATTCTTATATCTCATAAAACTTCTTATTCCGTTGGGCAATCTATTTTTATTATTAATATCTTTATATTCATGATAGCCTTCCTACTTTTCGGATGGCTGGGAGCAACCATTTCGATTATTACATACTTTATTGCTACGATTGTAGTGGATATGATAAGGACCTAAAACTGGCATCTATTGAGAAATAAACGGAGGAGTACGCTTCTATATTGAAACAACCTATTTAATATTTTTCAATTAAGTACTTTTAGACACTTGGAGTTAATAGACCGAGCTTGTTTCTCTGTTTATTTAAATGATCATTCAAGACGGCATTTTCACTTTTAACGTTTTATTATTTGGTCAATTTTTCTCTCAACTTGCCCTTTCAATATTTGCCCATTGTATTGGAAGGGAATAATTTTCCCACGATAATTAAAACTATATAAACATTCGTTTTGATTGAAACATTGATAGTTTTCATAAGTGATCCCTTGCTTATATAAGTATTTTGATACGTTATTAAATTCATGTTTTAAAGTAGCTAATTGCTCGGTGCAAAATAATAGATAAGGTCGTTTCACCTTGAAAGACTCAAATAATTTCTGATCATGTTTCACCGACTTAATCGCTAATTCTAAAATTACATACATATGGATCATTGATTTTAGTTTATTTGGTAAATCCATATAACTCACTCTCTTTCAATAGCCTATAACCTATATCTATTATAAGAACATTTGTTCCCTTTTTCAAGTAAGAATTATTAAGAGGAACAAATAAAAAGAACATGCTTTGAAATTAATCAAAACACATTCTTTAAAAGAATGACTAAGGACTACCCAAATTGTCTATTGTTTTAGGATCGTAAAAGTGTTATGTCTGAAACAAATAGGTTGTGCCTTCGATTTCTACTTTCTTCTCTCTATCTGCACCAGAAATGTTTACTTGTGCGATTTTGTTAGTACCCATTGTTTCTTTAAATGTTAACATACAGTTCGGCAATTTTACCTGCTTGTAGCTTTCTGTACCTGTTACCTCAAAATCAAACACTCTTCCCCATTCCAATGGTATTGATAAATCTTCCAATTCAAATTCAATTTCTGTTATTTGGAGGTTTCCCAGTTGATGAGGCTTAATTGTCCCTATCTCCACAAGCTCTTTATATCGAGCCTTATCATCCCCATCCCATTGAATAATAAATGGGAAGTCAATCTTTTGATTTTCTTTACCAAAATGTAGAAGCTTCCACTTTATCACTGAGCCATCAGGTCGTGTTCTGGAAAAATCCTTTGGACCATAGACCTCATAACCATCGGATGCAAGATGATGAGCGACTTCATCTATTTTATTTGTTCGGAGAGCAATACGCAGTACACTGTTTTGATAATCTTTCTTTTTATATGTTTCATGTAAAGTAAACGGTTCTCGAGCCGATACTTCAAATAAACCTAAATCAAAAATTCCGATAAACTCTATATAAGATAACCCGAAATAACATAATGAATTATATGTTCCCCACATTTCATGCCTACCACCACTTACTGTATGTAGTCCTAGTTCCTTAGTTGTTTCTACTAACCGTTCAGGTTTTTCCACGAAATGAACAAGATGATCCAGTAAATACATAACCTATACTCCCTTTATTGTTTTGCAGTTAATGCTTCAGCTTCGCTATCTATCATTTCTCTATTCCAGTCTTTGCTTACATCTACCCAACTTACAGCCCCTGAGTACAATTCTAATTCCTCGCATGTCAATTCAATAGCGGAATTTATGCTTCCACAAGCAGGGTAAACTGTTTTAAAACGCTTCAATGAAGTATCTAAAAAGACCTTTAAATTATTTGCCAATCCAAAAGGACAAACACCCCCAATAACATGTCCCGTTTGTTCAACTACTTCATCTGCTGATAACATTTTAGCTTTTATATCGAATTGAGCACGGAATTTTTTATTATCCACTTTGGCATCTCCTGCAGTTACAACCAATATCGCTTCTCCTTCTTTATCTTTAAAGGATAATGTTTTTGCAATTTTAGCAGGTATTACATTAAGAGCTTGTGCAGCCTGTTCAACTGTTGCACTGCTTTGCTCATATTCTAAAATGTCTTGCTCACGATCAAATTTTTTTAGATGCTCTTTTACACTTTGTAAAGACATAAATTACCAACCCTTTCTAGTTACTTCTATCATTATACACGGAAAATTCAGAAACTAATAAGTACGCCATTAAAAAGACTAGAATACTCCAGTCTTTTCACGGTTTTATTTACTAGCTAGAATGTCGATTAACTTAGAAGCTGTTTTTTCTTTTCCGTCAACTCTCACAACATCTCCATTATCGGATAAAATAAAATGTGGCTCATCCATTCCGTAAAGAGATTTTGAGCTATTAGCTACCATAAATCCTGCTTTAGAGGAATCCATCCGGATTTGTGCACGACTAATTAAAAAATCAATATCTTCAGTTGCCTCCAGTTTGAAGCCAATTAATGTCGTTTCAGGCGTCCAACCTTTTATTTCGCCTAATACTTTTGGAGCTTTTTTAAAATGTATAACGGGTGGCTCATCAGAAGGCATCTTGCCCTGTTCCTCCATTAAATTACCGTGACTGTCATACACTTTATCAATAACCCAGTCAGAACCCGCAGCAGCCATAATGATAAAATCCACGAACTCATTTTGAACGATTGATTTAATCTTATTACCTAAATCTTCAATACCTTCAAACATTGTTAAACGCATTTTAGATGCATTTGCTGGAAGCATGGCAAAATAACCATGTAAATAAATCACTTCAGCACCTGCTGCTAATGCCGCCTCTGCAAGAAAGCATCCCATTGTTCCTTTCGACAAATTTGTATGGCCCCTCACATTGTCCCATTTCTCTAATGTTCCCCCACTTGTAATTAAAACTTTTTTGCCATGTAATGTTTTCACTCTCATCACCTATTTTTTCGATATTTTCATTATCACCATTATATATGAAGAATTACCAATAAAGTTATAATTAGATTAAAAACTAGAGTTGAAAATAAAGCTAAAACGAATAATGATAGATTCACAAACCCTCTTCCTATTAACATTACTAAAAATAAATCTATTAAATAGCAAATTTTGATTCTATTTTTAATATTCTAAACATATAATCGATTATATGTCCGAAATTTCAAACAGTTTAAAATAAACTATTATTTTTCATCGGATTATAAAGTCGCTATTATTATAATTGGATAGTAATATCGACTGAATACTTATTCTATTAAATCATTCAACAAGAATTATTGAAAAGGAAGTGTAGTTCATGATAGGACGCAATGACCCTTGCCCATGCGGAAGTGGAAAAAAATACAAAAAATGTTGTGAAGGTAAACAGCAAGTGACAACTGAACAAGTGTTTTTAGATGAAATTGAACACGTACTTCAAACATTTTACAACGTTTACCCTGAGAAAAAAGATATTCAAGATTACATTGATATAGTAAAAGAATGGTCACCAAAGCTAGAAGCACATTTACAACGTGAGTTAATCGAAGCGGTTGCCCTTGACGACTTTTTCTTTAATAAACGTACGGATATTTGGACAAATTATCTAAAACGTACAATGAAAAAAATGATTCGTCCAAAAATGCTGGAGCTTTTAAATAGTTGGAACCAACCCACTCTTTTTATCGGAGAAGTTAGTGCCGTTGAGGAAAAATACTTTAAAGCTATTAACGCTTTAACAAACGAAGTACTTTATATTCGTCGTGAATCAAATCGTGCAATTCCTGATGGGATGCAAGTATTTGCATTCTTACTCCCAGACGGATCTGAAAAGGAAAATCATTATTTAGCAGTATCAACATTGATTTTCTTCCCAACAAATTACAAACAAGCATTTGAAAATTTTGCTAATCAGTTTAAACAATCCAATACACCTATCGAAGAATATTTACGCGAAAAACACTTGAATTTCTGGGTTGGATTAGTTGATTCAGGTTATAGTGGTGAAGAATATACTTCATTTGAAATTGAGGTTGTCGAACAATCTAAACAATTCTTAGCGGAACACGATTTAGAAGCCCCTCAATTATTAACTCTACTTGAAGATTACTTAGTTGAGAAAAAACCTAAAGCACGGAAACCTGCCGCGATTGCTGCTGGTTCAATCCGTTTTGCCCAAGAAAGAAATCTATTGAATGGTGTTACTTTCACAATTAAAGAGATTGCTGAAAGCTTTGGCGTTTCAGCTTCTTCTTTAAACAAATATTACCAAGAACTTTTAGAATATGAATCTGTTCCAGTTTAAGTTCATATAAAAAATGGCTCAAAAGTTTTCCTATAAACTTTTGAGCCATTTTTATATTTTGATAGAAGTTCTAAAAGTTGCCCTTCCAACAAAAAGAGCAATTCATTAATAATACTTATTTTTACGAAATTAAGAAACTAGACATAGAAAAATGGAATGCATATAATATGCATCCCATTTACTCTCCCTATAATAGGGATTAGAAGAAACCCTTCTATGGTAACCAACCATGTATATTATTAACACTCATTGGAATTATTATTCAAAACATTTGAACTTTCCTACTTCTAAAGTGAAGTAATGAGTACTAACAATTACAATATTTATATTATCAACAAGTAATAAATAAATCAAATAATTATTAAAAAACAGCCAATTCTACATATAACTATCGTTATAGTTAAATAGTATTTTTATCACATTTACAATACTAATTAGTTAATAAGAACTACTAACATCTATCTTTTCTCATATATTTTCAACAATTCTCGACCTAGAAACTGCAGTTTTTCCCCTATACTACATTGTTCAATACAAAATCTGTGTGCCCCTGTTTTACCACGATTTTTGCGTAAATCTCCCTTAATGGGACAGTCGTTGCAATAAGTGTCTGTTAATTCATCGATATCTTTTATTACTGTATTTTTATTCACAATACTCCCCCTTTACACGAGCATTCCCCTATTTTACTATTTGCGATTTTAGTTTGTCAAAATGGTTACACTTAATCCTGAAGTACTTATTTTTTCTAACAATAAGATATAATATGGTTAAAACGAAATAATTCATTCGAAAAAGTGGGGATCTTATTGTTAGAAGTTTATATTGATGGTGCAAGTGCTGGTAATCCTGGACCGAGTGGAATCGGTATTTTTATCAAAGGTGAAGGTCATCATATTAAAATTAGCGAATTTATTGGCGAAACAAATAATCATATTGCAGAATTCATTGCGCTAACTCGTGCTTTAGAGGAAGTGATTAAAATCGGCTCTTCCCTCATTTCAGTACGTTCAGATTCAAAAATAGTCGTAGCATCTATTGAAAAACAATATGTGAAAAACGAAGAATTTAAACCATACTTACAGAAAGCAATTCAACTTATTGAAAGTCTCGATATGTTTTTTATAAAATGGATTCCAGACAATCAAAATAAAGCGGCAGATGCATTGGCAAGAGAAGCAATATTAAAAGGAAAATAATATTCGATATAGGTTAATAAATATTATTGATATATGCTATGCAAAAGTGATTAAAGTTGTATAAGGCAAATAAAAAGGAATGTCTAAAAAAATCATTTTTTGACATTCCCATCGAGTATTAGTTTTCAATTGTTTCGGAAAGCTCAACCTTATAAAGTAGCGCGCCAATTGCACCTGTGAAACCACAATCGTTTAAGAAAATCGGATTATGTTTTTTCAAAATGGTATATTTCTCAATAACCTGCTTTAAATGTTCATTATTTGTTAAAGTTGACCCAATATATATAATATCTTTACATTTTTTTTCTTCAGCAAATTGGATGCTTAGTGTGGTAATAACCTCTCCAACTAGCCCTTGAATCGTTGCCAATAGATCACTAGTCTTGTACTTCTCATTTTCCACAATATTGACATTACCAAAATTACTCGCTGTTAAATGTCCTTCAATTGGTGGTTCCATGCCTTTAAAAATATCCTTTACAAATAAATCAATTCCTTCACGACTACCAATTGAAGCGTTTGCAGTAATTTCATCGAAGTTTGAAATTCCAGTCATGATTGTTGAAAGTCCTGTTAAAGTTCCACCACCAACACCTGTTCCTCCAACACGGACATGACTATCACCTTCCATAAAATGAATAGAAGTTCCTGTACCAATATTTGTAATAACAGAATTTTCTATATTATATCCATTATTGTTTAACAAATACTTTACACCTTTAAATGTAGCTTCAAATTCTACTAAATACTGAATTGATTTCATTGTCTTCAGAACATCCAAAAGCTGTTTTGTTCGTCCACCTGTTAAACCGATTTCTTCAATATGTGGATGCGATTCAATCCACGCTTTTACTTGAGAAAAATCGTTAGACGGAAAGACAACGAAATCCATCTCATTTTGCTCATTAATATACGCTAATTTTGTTAAAGTGCCTCCAGCATCAATACCAATAACATTCTGCATTACCGTTCTCCTTTTACCACACATTACCTTGCAGAAAGTTCAATACCCTTGAAGTAACTGCAAGGTAATGCCCGATTAGTTCACTAACAAGCAATAGGGATATAATTTAATCCCAATTGCTTGTTCGTTTCACATCTATTTCTTCTTACTAAACTTTAACTTTCTTTAGATAAACCTGCAATGTTTTTTTCATAAGAGGCTTAACATCTATCTCTTCTATCGGATACAACAAGAAAGAAATCTAAAATAGTGAAATAGTTAAAAATTAAACATATATACTTTCTTTTTTATTTAAATGTCTTTTCTTAAATTCATCCACAATATTGGATTCATATTTTTTTAATAATTGATACAGTTTACTCTCATACATTGTAATTGTAAGACTATTTATTGTAAACTCATTAACAGCTTCTTCCGTAGATAAAAGCTGTTGCAATGTCATAGATTCCATTTTTGGAAATATAGCTTGGTGTAGACGATTGATTTTAGATAATTGTTTTAACCCACTTCGAGTAATTAGAACTTTGTTATGCATATCAGAAATTATATTTTTAAGGAACAATTCGACTTCATTATTCGAGTGTATAATTGTTCGTTGCACCGTTTCGGTTACACCATCAGCTAGTTCTCGATGTTCTTCTTTTGTTTCAAAATCTAATTTTCTATTCATTGTTTTGATAGAGTGTATATTAATAGAATCCGTTAGTGTGACTTCTCCAACAATATAGGATAAATATAAATCATATACATTATCCTGTTGTCTGAATTCACTTAACACCATACCAAAGTCATTTGTTTGCTGTTTTTCAATCAGTTCTTCCCCATTTGTCTCTTTAAAAATTTTAAAAAGACTAATCGCATCAGCTAGAGCTCGATGTTGAGTTTCTGTTTCAATCTCGTATTTTTCTAACAATTTTAAGAGACTAGGTTGCTCTTTTAATTGATTTTCTATCATATATTTTTGTTGAAAATCTACAAATGGGTAAAGGAAATCTAAATCCATATGATTTCGTAGTAGGTCATCTTCTAACACTTTACGGTCAAATTCACCAAAGGCAACTAAAATTGTATCTCCCTCACACCACTTTATAAATCGTGGCATCACTTCTTTAAAAGAAGGAGCATGTAATAGTTGTTCTGTTGATATTCCAGTTAATTTTTGTATATGAGCATTTAATTTTCGAAATTTAAACGGTTGAATAAGCTGCGAAAATTCCTCAATAGTTCCATCTGGCATCCATTTAATTGCACCGATTTCAATAACGCTTTGTTTACCACGAATCAATGTAGCCTCTACATCGACAAAGATGTAAGTATATTTACGCACCATCATTCCACCTTAACTTGTTCAAACAGGTACTACCTGTTTTTTGTAATCCTAAAATTTTTAAACCTATAAATATTTTATCATTTACAATCTATTAAAATTATTGTAATGAAATAGAAAAAAAGTGACACGATTATGACACATTACTCATTATAACACTCATTTACATTAGAAAATAGAGCCATTATCCTGGACATTTCCCATCTTTTTATTAGAAGTGATTACTATTTTTAAAAAATTAGTGTATCTATTTTTCATTTTATGAAAATTAATGTACCATTATAATAGTGATGTATTTAGTGAAAGGAACATATAAAATGTCTGATAAAGAACTCCTTAAAGATGCGATGAGAGTATTAAAAGAAACAAGCCGTACGTTTTTTATTCCAATTACATTTTTACAAAAGGAATTGAAAACTACTGTTGCAACTGCTTACTTAATGATGAGAGCAATTGACGAAATTGAAGATAATGAAAGTCCGGAGATAACAAGTGAGTTAAAAAATGCCATACTACTTTCGGTAAGTGGCTTATTAAAAGAAGAACAATTTAATGAACAAAAATATTTTGAGATTATTAAACCAATACAATCTCACCTTTCAGAAGTAACGTTACGTCTTTCTGATTGGATCTCCTTGCTTCCAGATGGTGCAGATAAAATTGTAAAAGATGCTACAAGTGAAATGGCAGAAGGCATGGGGAAATGGGCAAAGAATGATTTCCAAGTTCGGACGAAAGCAGATTTAGACGAATATACTTATTATGTAGCTGGATTAGTTGGTGTCATGCTTTCTGAACTTTGGGACTGGAATGCTGGTGTTAAAACGGATCGAGAACTAGCTATCGCCTACGGTCGTGGATTGCAATTAGTAAATATTTTAAGAAATCAGGAAGAGGATTTCCGTGAGCGTGGCGTTAGTTTTGTTCCTGATGGTTGGACAAGAACTGATTTATTTAACTATGCAGAAGAAAATCTAGAAAAAGCGGACCTTTATATGAAGGATATTCATAAACGTTCGATTTTGTTATTCTGTCGACTACCCCTTGCATTAGCACATAAAACGTTAAAATCGTTAAAAGAAGGCAAAGAGAAAATGTCTCGTGAAGAAGTCGAAAAAACGGTTGAGGAAATTCAAGCTGACTGACTTAAAAGCATTTTTTATTAACTATTAACTTTGACATAAGTATTCTATAGGTCATGAAAAAAGTGAAATGCAAGCGCAATTTCACTTTTTTCATACTAATAAAAGAGAGGATGACTCTTATACCCTAATTATTACAAAAGATGTCTATACATCCCTTAATATACAGTCATTTTATAAATGGCAATTTTTCATCATAATAATTTGTTTAAGAATTGCTCCCTTTGTTCCATTGGCACCATATTACCACCGGTTGACCAAATTAAGTGTGTAGCATTTTCCATATTGAGATTATTTTGTTCAATATAGGACTTTCCTTTTTGTATTAATGCAATTGGACCATAAACCCCTGCATGAGCAGAAGGTTCCATAAAAATACCTTCAAGATTCCACATCGCCTTTAGACTATTAAATAGGAAAGAGTCTTCCACAGTATAACTACCATTTAAAATAGGTTCCATCATTTTACCTACAAACTTAGATGCCCTTCCTACTGCAAGACCATCTGCCTCGGTTTTGTTACTTAACCCAATATCAGTTACTGATATTTCATCGTGAAGACCGGTCATCATACCAAGTAGCATACATGGAGACTGTGTAGGTTCTCCAAAGAAAACATGTACATTGTCACCATAGATTTTTTTTATTCCATATGCAACTCCACCTGGACCTCCCCCTACTCCACAGGGCAAATAAACAAATAAAGGATGTCTGTCATCTACTACTATTTTCTCTTCTATTAGTTGTTTTTCTAATCTCAGAGCGGCAACAGCATACCCTGCAAAAAGATCTTTCGAATTTTCATCATCGATAAAATGACATTTTGGATCTAATTTTGCCTGTTCTCTCCCTTTCTCAACAGCTTTACTATAATCCGATGCATATTCAATTACTTCTACACCTTTCTTACGGAGAAGCTCTTTTTTCCATTCTTTCGCATCCCTAGACATATGTACTGTCACTTGAAAACCAAGTTTAGCACCTATGATTCCAATACTTAAGCCTAAATTCCCTGTAGAGCCCACCGCAATTTTATACTGATTAAAAAATTGGACCATTGTTTTTTCGTGTAGTTTGGCATAATCATCGGTCAAAAGAAGGGTATTGTTTTTCAACGCTAGCTCTTCTGCATATTTTAGTACTTCATAAACTCCACCACGCGCTTTAATGGAACCAGAAATGGGTAAAGCATGATCACATTTCATCCATACCTTGCCTAAGGACACATCATCCAATTTATCTTCTATCCATTGTTCCATTAAAGGAAGCTCTTTTAGTTCGGATTCAACAATTCCTTCTGCCGATTCAGTTTCAGGAAAAGCTTCCTTGATATAGGATGAAAATCGATTTAACCTCTTTTGTGCTTCTATTACTTCTTCAAAACTAAATTGCTCATCTTCAATTCTTTGATATTGTTTCTTTTTATCATTTATCCATAACACAGGTTTTGACATAGTGATGTCAGCTATTAATGGGTATTTTTTTATAAAATTACCTAAAATTTGCTTTTCTATAATGGGTTATTCCTCCTTAGATTTTGTCGAAATTGCTTGTTCACAAATTTGTCGAAATTTAATTTCGAAGGCAATATTATTTTTTTCTGTCCGTATTTTGGGTCCTTTTGTGCGTCCTCCTGCCCGTCTAATTTTAGCGCTTTCATAACGAAATGCTAGCAATTGATCAATATTGTCTGATGTCATTTCTCTTCCATTTTGATCAACTACGAACGCTCCTTTCGCTAAACACATGGCTGCTAGTCCGTAATCTTGTGTTATGACGATATCGTACTTATTAATGGCATTAACTAGCTTAAAATCTACCGAATCTGCACCTTTCGGAACTATAATTGTTATTGCATTTTCTCTCTCTATACGATGTGAAGTATCGCAAAACAAGATAGTTTTAATCTCATATTGAGATGATACATTCATTGCTATATCAATGACTGGGCATGCATCTGCATCGATTAACAACTGCAAAAAAACCACTCTCCTTTTAGTTAATATTTTCCATTTTTATTATTTTGAAAAAACTATTTTCATATCGATTTTTAGCTCACATAGGCTTGTTACCAAAAAAACTAATTGAATTGTTTGAAAAATCGTAATACGATACACTCATCAACCAAATAGGAGATGACATATCCATGACACAAACATTCAAATCTTCAACATCTGCTGAAAACTACGTAAATACAGTATTTGAACAACTAAAAGAAAAGAACGCACACCAACCAGAATTCTTACAAGCTACGGAAGAAATTTTATTATCATTGATTCCTGTATTCGAGCAACATCCTGAATATATCGAACAAAATATCCTTTCTCGAATTGTAGAACCAGATCGTATTATTTCATTCCGTGTTACTTGGCAAGATGATCAAAATCAAGTACAAGTAAATCGTGGTTACCGTGTACAATTTAACAATGTAGTAGGTCCTTATAAAGGCGGATTACGCTTCCATCCATCAGTTAATGAATCAATCATGAAATTCTTAGCATTTGAGCAAATTTTCAAAAATTCTTTAACTGGATTACCAATTGGCGGCGGTAAAGGTGGTTCTGATTTCGATCCTAAAGGTAAATCAAATTCAGAAATTATGCGCTTCTGCCAAGCGTTTATGACAGAATTATACCGTCATATTGGTCCTGATGTCGATGTTCCTGCTGGAGATATTGGTGTTGGAGGTAGAGAAATCGGATACTTATTCGGTCAATACAAACGTATTCGTGGTGCACACGAAGCTGGTGTATTAACTGGTAAAGGTCCTGGCTATGGTGGTTCTTTAGTTCGTAAAGAAGCAACTGGTTACGGCTTAGTTTATTTCGTTCAAGAAATGTTAAAAGATTTAAATGAAACATTTGAAAACAAAACAGTCGTTGTATCTGGTTCAGGAAATGTAGCTATTTATGCGATCGAAAAAGCTCAACAATTAGGAGCAAAAGTAGTGGCATGTTCAGATTCAAATGGCTATATTTACGATCCAAACGGCATCGATTTAGATGTTGTAAAAGAAATTAAAGAAGTTAAAGGTGAACGTATTAGTACTTATGTAAATTATCGTCCAGATGCGGTATATACTGAGGGCTTCCGTGGTATTTGGACTATCCCATGTGAAATTGCATTACCTTGTGCAACACAAAATGAAATTGACGGTAACGCTGCACGTACCCTACTTGCAAATGGTGTAAAACTTGTAGCAGAAGGTGCTAACATGCCATCAAATTTAGAAGCAATTAATATCTTCTTAGAAAATGATGTATACTTTGGACCAGCTAAAGCTGCTAATGCTGGTGGTGTAGCTACTTCTGCATTAGAAATGGCTCAAAATTCAGGTCGTAATTACTGGTCATTTGAAGAAGTAGATGCAAAATTACATCAAATTATGCGTTCTATTTACCTAAATAGTAAAGAAGCTGCTGAAAAGTATGGTACACCAGGAAATTTAGTTGCCGGTTCAAACATTGCAGGATTTGTTAAAGTTGCAAACGGATTGATTTCTGAAGGCGTATATTAAGATTTAAACAATTTAACAAAAAGTGGACATATTCCTGAATAGTCCTCTCAGACTGTAGACAAACTCGAAAAATTTTGAGTTTGCCTACAGTCTTTTTATTATTAAATTTATTTAGACATTTTGAAGTGGAGTTTGTTGATTTCTGTTTCGGTGATCGATTACCGCAGGCATGGCCCATCCCTCTCCTCGCTTTGTTCTTGGCAGGGTATAGGACGAAAGTATTTTCTCACAGGAGTCGCAGTCTACACTACAATCAACGACTTCCTAGATAATTATTGAGCCACATATTTGGGCACATCATGTTGAGCAAGCTTTCTTCGAATTTCAAAATCCCCTTCTATAAAAAATTCAATAGCAGATCTATATTTTAGAATTTTCTATCAATAGATATTCATTTCGCTTTTTCTGTGGTACAATTTATTTCGAGTATCGGAATACAGGAGGGAAAAGCATGCTAAAACGAAGCGAAGTTAAAGTAGAAGAAACATGGGATTTAACTCCTCTTTTTAAAACAGAACAGCAATTTAACGAAGCAATTGAGAACGTATTAACAAAGTCAAATGAGATTGAAAAAGACTTTAAAGGAAAAATTGTAAACGCTCAAGATACGGTTAATGTTATTAAAGCTTATCAATCCTTATATGAAGCACTTGTTCCAATCGGCACATTTGCAAGCCTAACATTAAGTGTGGATCAAACAAATGATAAAGCACAAATGATGTCTGCTAAAGTAGGACAAATTTACTCAAAAATTGGTGCGCAACTATCTTTTATCACTAGTGAGTTGCTATTACTAGACGAATCGGTGTTAACAGAAGCTAAAAAATTAGTACCAGAGTTTGAAAATTATTTCAATAAGCTCATTCGTAAAAAACCATATCAATTACATCCTGAAGCAGAAAAAGCTTTAGCTGCTTTCGGAACAACTTTTGAAGCACCGTATGAGTTATATAACACGACAAAATTAGTAGACTTAAAATTTGAAAACTTCGAAGTGAATGGTCAAAGCTATCCACTTAGTTACAATTCCTTTGAGGGGGATTGGGAATTAGAAAGTGATACTGAAATTCGTCGTACTGCTTTCGCAGCTTTTTCAAATAAATTACGAGATTACCAGCATACAACAGCTAAAACTTATGACACTCACTTAAAAATTGAGAAAACAAGTGCTGATTTACGTGGCTATGAATCTATTTTCGATGCCCTACTGTTCGATCAAGATGTAGACCATGAACATTATAATCGTCAAATTGATTTGATTACAAAAGAATTAGCTCCACATATGCGTCGTTATGCAAAGCTATTACAAAAAGAGCACGGTTTAGATAAAATGACCTTTGCTGATTTAAAAATCTCATTAGATCCAACATATGAACCAAAAATTACGATTGAAGAATCACGACAATATATGAAAAATGCATTATCTATTCTTGGTGAAGATTATCAAAGTATGCTTGATCGGTCATTTGAAGAACGTTGGATTGACTTTGCACAAAATCAGGGGAAATCTACTGGCGCATTTTGTTCTAGCCCTTACGGAAACCACCCTTATATCTTAATTTCTTGGACTAGTCGTATGAATGAAGTATTTGTACTGGCCCACGAATTAGGACATGCCGGACATTTCTATTTAACTCATAAAGAACAGAACATTTTTAATTCTAGACCCTCTTTATATTTCATTGAAGCACCTTCTACAATGAATGAAATGTTGATGGCAAACTACCTATTATCAAATTCAAATGATGCGCGCTTCAAACGTTGGGTCATTTCCACAATTATTGCACGTACTTATTATCATAACTTTGTAACACATTTATTAGAAGCAGCATACCAACGCAAAGTTTATGAAATCATCAATGAAGGAGGCAGTGTGAATGCTTCCATTCTCAACAATTTAAAACGCGAAGTATTAGAAGCTTTCTGGGGAGATACAGTTGAAATCACAGAAGGTGCTGAATTAACTTGGATGCGTCAACCGCACTATTACATGGGTTTATATCCATATACGTACTCAGCAGGCTTAACGATTGCAACACAAGTATCTCAACGTATTCTGCGTGAAGGGGAACCAGCCGTACAAGACTGGATTAGCGTCCTAAAAGCAGGTGGTACAAAATCTCCTGTAGAACTTGCTAAGATGGCAGGTGTAGATATTACGACAGATAAACCATTAAAAGATACAATTGCTTTTATAGGATCTTTAATTGATCAATTAGAAGAACTATCTGAAGAAATTGCAGTTGAAAAGAAATAGCTTTTTAATGAAGATATGTATTTAAATATTATGAAGACAAAGTTCAAAATGACTTTGTCTTCATAGGTTTTGGAGATACATTTATATCGAACTGTTTTGAAGATACTTTATCTATGAAACTGCCATTAAATCACAACTTCATCTAGATGAGATTGTTGAAATAGTTCAGAGACACCAGTTTTAATTGCTGCTTCACCTACTGCTTTAGCAACTGCTAATGCTACCCTTTCATCCATCGCCTTTGGTATTATAAACTCCTCACAAAGCTCTTCTTCAGCTACAAGTGATGCAATTGCTTCAACTGCTGCAATTTTCATATCTTCATTGATATCAGTAGCTCTAACCTCAAGTGCTCCTTTAAAGATACCTGGGAAGGCTAACACATTGTTTACCTGATTTGGATAATCCGAACGCCCTGTCCCAATAATTCGCACACCCCATTTTTTCGCATTCTCATAAGTAATTTCAGGGTTTGGATTTGCTAAAGCAAACACAATTGGGTCATTATTCATCGAAACAATATGCTCTTTTGTTAATAGGTTGGCAACCGACACACCGATAAACACATCTGCCCCTACTAAAGCATCGTCAAGGTTACCTTGTAAATTTTGATGATTTGTTAATTGAGCAATATTTTCTTTAATAGGATTCATCCCATTCGCTCTTCCCTTGTAAATAATACCTGTTGAATCACACATAACAATATTTTTATAGCCTTGATCAAGTAAGATACGTAAAATGGCAATTCCAGCCGCGCCAGCTCCGTTAATTACAATTTTTAAATGTTCGATATCTTTATTAACGATTTTTAAGGCGTTTTTCAAACCTGCACCAACAACGATCGCTGTACCATGTTGGTCATCATGAAAAACAGGGATATTACACTCTTGACGTAAGCGATCTTCGATTTCGAAGCACCGTGGCGCTGAAATATCTTCTAGATTAATCGCTCCAAATGTAGGTGCAATGCATTTTACAGTACGAACGATTTCATCCACGTCTTTTGTATCTAGACAGATTGGCACTGCATCAACATTACTAAATCGTTTTAATAGTAAGGCTTTTCCTTCCATTACCGGTAATGCTGCTTCTGGACCAATGTCTCCTAGACCTAAAACCGCAGTACCATCTGTTACCACTGCTACTAAATTTCCTTTGATTGTATAGTCATAAACACTTAAACGATTCTTTTCAATTTCTAGACAGGGTGCTGCCACTCCTGGAGAATAAGCCAAACTTAGATCATACGAATCTACCAACGGGACTTTAGAACCAATCTCTAATTTCCCTTTATATTGTCCATGCATTTCCATCGATTTTTTCATTAAATCCATTTCATTCACCCTATCTTTTTGAATTTTGAAAAACATTTATATTTTTGTATCATAGTGCGTTAATTGGGTGAAGTCAACAAATAATTGTAAAATATGTATGAATTAAGCTCGTTTAAATCATAATTTCAAATATTTTTAATTGAATTTAATACTATTTTTTACCTTCAAATTATTTTACTGAGATAATATATGAAAGCGTTTTTATTATTGGAATCCACATATCACGTTAGTTTTCCTTGTGAAGAACTACACGTATTGTTTTATTAAAGGAAATATGAAATATTTCACAAAGTCTATTGCCTACATGACAACAATATTTAAAAATTTTTTCACAATCTTTTAAAGAAAAAATGCTACACACATATTTAAATGTACATAGCACCTACAAATTTTTTATTCAGTTACTTCTAAATCAATTAGCTCTTCAAGAAATTCATATGGTACATAAGTCTTAGATTTTTCTAATAATGACGGCTCCATTTGAAAGTACCGTAGTGCTTTATTGTAAGTATAACGTTTTGTTCCCCTTGTAATGGTAAAGGAGACTTTGCCTTTTGAAACGATTGCTCCCCTTCCCGTTGATTCGACTTTGAACCCAAGCTGCTCTGCAACAAGTCTGAGAGGAATCATCTTAACACCATTTACATCGTAATAATCTTGATTTGCAATAGTTATTGCTTTCTCTCTATTAGATGGCTCTTTTTCTAAAACTACAATCTTAAATGGCGTAATTTGTGCTGGGTAGCTCTCTAACTTTAAATCATAGAAAATAAGAACATCTTTTTCTATAATGTCGGCATTTGTTAAAGGTTTTCCAAGCAAATCATGGATGAAAGTTTCATCTGATACATGAATCTTTATGTCCCTTTTACCATTTAAAAGTTGTTTATCAAATCTTTGTAGCTCTACACTACCTGAATTTTCGGTTTGAACAATTACTACTTCTGGAGTGTATCTTGGTGGGTAAATCATTATCATTGAATTTTTAGCGTCTATAAAGGCTGTAATTACTACTCCTTCTGTAAGCTCCACTTTTTTACCCACATTATTTAAAATGAGTGTATTTTCTTGAAAGTAAAAGCCAAATTCTTCTTCGCCTTCTTTTACAGTTGCAAAGTAATTTCCTTTTGTCTGCTCTGTGATTGACTGAATTTCACCAGTTACTTCAAAAAAATTAGGAGCTTGGATTTTGGCTTCCTCTATAGCTCCATTTTCAATCTCAAAAGCAGAGGCCTCCCCAGTTGGTTGGTATAAAAAACTACAAACTAAAGCTGAAGCAATAAATAGAGTTGCATATTTTTTCATTTATTTCTCTCCTCATACTTTGCTCTTTTCCAATAATTAGTCGAACTGCAGATGCAAAGGTTACAAAGAGAGGATCAAATTTTTATTGCCTAGATTAATGGCTTTTAATTTCTTCTAAACTTTCTATTTCGTCAATAATAGATGTGACAATATGAATAGAATCCCATTCGCCACCAGATATCTTTGTGATGGGGTATTTGCGTTTAAAGAGACTTTCGTGGATTTGCTGTGGTGATTGACCTTCCAAATATAGGGTTGTTACCTGCTGTTGGATGTCAGTTAGATAATCTCTCTTATCTTCCAACTTTTTTCTACCTTCTTTAATAAATCCTCCATGGCTACAATATACTTCGTCAAAATCATATGTTAATAAATGCTCAATGGATCGTATGATGGTTGGTATTTTCTCTTCCCTTAAGATCACTTTCGTTTTTGTTTGAACATAAAGGTCTCCTGAGAACAGTTGCCCCGTTTCTCTATTTAAATAAGCAAGATGATCTTTTGAATGACCTGGTGTTTCAATCGCATCCCACTTAGCATTTCGAGAATTGAAGGTATCACCAATTGCATCCGCTTTAAAAGCCTTTCGCTTGCCCCAGAAAGCTTTTCGGTAAATAGGATAGTCTGGGTTTTGCTCGCATTCCTTAACAGTAATTTTATGAATATAAATGGGTATATTCCTTTTTTGTTGAATAATTGAAGCACAGCCTGTATGGTCTTCATGAATAAGAGTTATCATTACTTGATCAACATCTGCATTTAGTAGAAAAGTTTCTAACTGTTTACTAAGTGATCTAGAGCCTGTATCAATTAAGACTCCATCAACTATAAAACAAAAAACATTTAAAGAAATCTTCCCAAAAGTTACCCTTCCATTTGCATAGGTTATATTTTGATAGCTTCCAAAGTCCAACGATTTTTTTAGTAGCATATTATCGCCCCTTTGCCATTAATGAATGAGTAGTCATTCATATGAATATTACAAATGAAACGTATAACTTTGCGTTATACGTTTCATAAATGTTTATTTATTTTCCCCTGTTTCTACTTCATATTGAGTAATCCAGTCGCTATAGCTTCCTACATAAAGCTTAATATTCTCATAACCCGAATTAGCTAGAATAGCATACAAAGGAGAAGCCGTAACACCTGATCCACAGTAGACAACAATTTCATCCTCTAAATTAAATCTTGAGAGAAGTTCGTCATTGGCATGAAGTTCTAATCCCTGTTTCAACTGTTCCCAGTCAAAATTTTTAGCTGTTGGAATATGTCCAGCCACTTTGTCAAGAGGCTCTGTTTCTCCACGATATCTTGCCCCAGAACGAGCGTCTAAAAGAACAGCTTGTTTGTGGCCATCAACAATACTTTTTACATTCTCTCTACTCGAATAGATGGATTCATTCCAATCTAATGTTAGATTAGAACGATCATATATTGTCTCATCATTTGTTACGACAAAACCAGCCTGTTTCAAGGCTTCAAAGCCGCCATTCACTAAATAGACATTTTGGAAATTTGCATATTTTAACATCCACCAAGCACGTGCTGAAAATGGTGAGCCACCTTGATCATAAATATAGATGAAATCATCTTTGTTTAAGCCAGCTTGTTCAAATAATTGTTGTAAATGTTCTTTTGAAGGCATAGGATGACGGCCATCATTCTTTGTCATATCCGACAAATCTTGTTCTAAATCCCAATAAACCGCGCCCTGAATATGTCCTTTTTGAAAGGCTTGTTTTCCCCATTCAGAGTCCTGCAAATTAAAGCGCGTATCGATGAAACGACCCAACTTAACTTCGTGCGCAGAAACGAACACTTTCCCCATTTACTTTACCTCCGCTTTTTGTAAATCATTATAGATTGATTTCCACATCTCTAATCGATTTACCTCTTCAAGAAGTAATTTTTCAGTTTCAATTTGTTTTAGAGCTTGTTTTAATAAATAGTTATTTAAATTTGAAGTTTCCTGTTCAATTAGCGCTTTTGCCCAATTAGACAACTGCTCTTTTTCATTATCAACATAAATTTGAGCATCTGGCTTTGTTAATTCTTCTAAGGCATTTTTAAGATTTTCCTTTTCATTCTTCTCGAAAAATGATTTAGCATTTTTGAAATATGATTTTACCGAAGCATATTTCTGTTCATCTTCGAAAGGACCTTTAAAATCTAATAATTTTGGTTCTTCAGGCTCATAAGTAATGAAAGAAAAACTTGGATTTAGTTCTTTTAAAGTACGAACTTCATCTTTAAAGCGTTCAATAATTTTCTTTTGAATAAATTGAGCTAAACGGAAATTCGTTACACGTAATTCTTGAGCAAAGTCAAATCTTAACGCACTGATCGTCTCTTTTAATGCTTGTTCTAATGCTGCTTGAACTGGCAGTGAAGAGAATGTTGACGGATTATAGTTTTCTCTAAAGAAATCAGGGTAACGATAATATACTCGTTGCATTACATAGTAAAGCAGTTCATCTAATTCCTGACTCATATCACTATTTAACATACTTGTTGATGTACTACTATACGTATTTCTCACATGCTGGTCTAACTCAGCTAATTCTTTTAATCGCTCATCTTTACGTTTTAAATTCTCTTCTGTTTGAGTTATTAAATCCGCTAAGCGCGTTTGTGTTTTCTCAACTTCTTCATGTAATGCTTGAATGGCAATTGCCGCAAGTTCTTCATTTAAGAAGTGATGGAAGGATTCTTCAAAAGGTTCCATACCGGAACTAAAAGAATTTCCTTCTACTTTTTCACGAAGTGCAAGCAAGCTAGAAACACCAAACAATTTAGGGAAACGAATACCAAAACGCTGTAATTCAGATCTTACATAGTTCTTAACATCATCTTCTTCATCTGGTGTAGCAGCCAAATCGATTGCATTTACAATGAAGAACATTTTATCTAGTTCGAAGGCATCCTTTACACGACCTAATTGAATTAAAAATTCTCGGTCGGCTTTTGCAAATGCATGATTATAGTAAGTAATAAATAATATTGCATCTGCATTTCGAATATAATCAAAAGCAACGCCTGTGTGACGAGCATTGATTGAATCCGCCCCTGGAGTATCAACAAGTGTAACACCCATTCTTGTTAGTGGGCAATCATAGTAAAAATCAATATTATCTACAAAACATGAACGTTTTTCTTCAGCAACGAATCGTTCGAACTCATCACGATTAACACGGATTGTTTGACCTAATTGTGGTTCATATGTGTTAAAACCTTGACTAAACGCACGTATAAAGGATTTGTGGACATTTAATCGCTCGTCAGTAAGTTTTACAGCTAGTCCTTCTTCTGCTCGATTATAGGCTTCTTGTAACGAATGAATCGTAAGACCAATCGCTTCATAAGAACCTTTAATATCCTCTAGTAGTTGTTCAGCAGTTTTTAATTGAACATCCGCTGTTTCATGTGGATGTTCATTTGACACAGGACGAATTTTATTAATCGCAGCAGTTGTTGGATTTGGAGATACAGGTAAAACTTTGGAACCCATTAAAGCATTTGAGAAACTAGATTTCCCTGCACTAAATGCTCCAAATAATGCGATCGTAAAATCTTTCTGCTGTAATCGTTCTACTTTTTTCTGTAAAAATTGTGCAACTTCTTCAAATCCATCAACTTTCTTCACAGCATTTGCTGTTCGAATAGCTGCTTCAATCACTTCATCACCTTTATGATTGTAAGTTGTTGTTTGTTGGACTTGAATTGACTCTTCTTCAACTTCTACTTTGTTTTTCACTAGCATTGAAGGATCAAATGGTCGAATTTCGTTTAATGCTTTTTCATAATCAACATGCCATTGTTGGAACTGTTGCTTAGCACCTGCACGTGTATCTTTTGTAGCTGTCACAATTTCTTTTTCAGCCATTAATTTATATTTAGTAAGTCTTTCGATTGACTGAATCGCATCAACTTTTTCTTTTAATACTTTTAGCTTAGCTTGGACAGGAGTCGATAAACTTTGAGATGCGTCCTTTAATACCTCTTGTTGTTGAACTCTCCACTCTTCTGTAGCATCCATAAAGTAACGTTTAGTACTTTCCGCTACACGATTAGCAAAGTTTAACAATGCATCGCCTGTAAGAAGTGATCCTTGTTTTATTTGATTTTCAATTAATGAGAAAGGTACATCAAATTGCATAGCATCAATATTGCTAGCGCGTTCATCTGTTAAAACCCCTACTTCTCTTAAGGATTGTTTCATCAGATTTTTTAAATGCCCGATAATTTGTGATTGTAAAATCACTTTATATTGCTCATAAACATCTTCGATACGGCGTTGCTTTTCTTCTGCTGTTTTCTTTTTAGCAGAGAATAATCCCCCTACTTTAAAGTTTTCTTGCGTACTTTCGAGATAAAGACGTAATTTCTCGCGGAAATCAGCAGGGATAATTGCTGCGTTTTCTAATAACTCTTTACGTCGCTCCTTGAATGTATCGTTCCAAGCCTCACTAGAAAACAGTTCTGTTTGTAAATTTAATTTTTCGTATTGTTCTATTAAGTCCTGACGATTCTCCCATTCATCTGTACTTAGGACATTTTCATAATCCGCCAGTAGCGTTTCTTTTTCATCCTCTAAAAAAGTAAGATGCTCATTTTGAAGTTTACGTAAAGTATTTTCTGCTGTTAAAAGAAGTTGTTCTTGCCAATCGTTCATGGAATCCATAACAATTTTCTTCACTGTTTCGAAGTCATTATGTGGATGATTGAAGTCTCTAAGAGAAGTGAAGAAGATTCCTTTTGGTTCAACTCCCCATGCCGCAAAGGATTGCTGAACAGATTTTTTAAACTCATCGAATGATAGCTCATTATCTTTATGTTTATCAATTTGGTTTACGATCAGGTACAAATTCGGATTATATTTCATCAATTGCTTTGTAAATTGGAAGTTTAGTTCAGATTGCACATGATTATAGTCCATTGTATAGAAAACAACATCTGCAATATGCAGCGCTGACTCTGTAGACATTGCATGAGCATCATCCGTAGAGTCCACTCCGGGTGTATCCATTACTGTTACACCTAATGGAAGAGATGACCCACTGTGTCCTATTTCGATTTGTGAAACAAGTTCACCATTTTTACTTAATTCCTTAACTGTCTTGAAATCATAGCCTGCTTCAAATTTTACAGGTTTCTCATGATGCATATAAACAATGGCATAATCCTCTTCTGATTTATGCACTTTTACAATGTTCGCACTCGTAGGAATCGGACTTGCTGCTAAGATGTCTTCACCTGATAGAGCATTAATCATACTCGATTTACCTGCAGAAAAGTGTCCTGCAAAGCCAATCACATATTCTTTTTGTAATAACTTTCTCGCAAAAAGATGAAGTTTCTCCATTCGTTCTGTATCTTCATTATTTTGATAGATTATGTATTGTATCGCAGATTGCTGTAATAAATTTTCTAGTTTTTCATCAAAAGCACTCATTCAAATAAATACCCCTTCGACTCATTTTTGTCACAATTATATACTATTATGATTAAATAACAAAATGAGCAAAAAAGAAAGGAAGAATGGGAAAATTTTTTTAATATAAAAATTTTTTCGAGGTAAAAGAAGAATATGTGGATAAGAGGTTTGTTAATAAATTACATCTGATGAACAATGAACTGTTTATACTAAATCTTATTTACATAAATTTTATTTTCACTGAAATGAATACACGGGTTTTAAAAATGAAAAATTGCTTACGATTTAATTGTTTTTTTGAACACATAAGTGCCAATACCAGCATAAATCACAATTGTTGCTCCTACAAAAAGATAAATCATTTTACTCCTCCTAAAATGAGAATCGTTTTCATTAGTAACAATTATAATTCAAAATAAATTAACCTACAAGTATTATTAATAAGGTCTAAAGGTTTAGTTTAACACAAATTTACATGTACTAATGTCCTACATCATGATAAGATGGAAAAAAATCGAAAAAGGGGTATTTTGATGAATAATTCACAATACATACAGACCATTTTAAACGGTTCAATACATTCGTTAAAAAGTATTCTTCCAATGAAATTGAATATTCAACCCCCTACTCTTTTAACAGAACCATTTGTTCAGGAAGAAATGGGTGTTTTAATTGGTCTAGTAGGGGATATAAAAGGAAGAATTATTATTGAGAGTACATCTTCAGCCTTTAGTACAATTGGAGCCAAAATGTTCGGCATGCCTTTAGAAGGGGAAATGTTAGAGTCCTTTACAGGAGAGTTAGGAAATATGTTTGCAGGTAATTTATGTACTCATCTAGGACATGAAGATCTCAGTGCCGACATCACTCCCCCAACTGTTATGGTGGGAAACACGAAACTAGTTGGATATGATAAAGCGTTTAAACTACCTACAATTATCGAAGATGTTGGGACCCTTACAATTCTATTCACTATTGATGAAAAATAAGCATACATAACATTTCTGAGTTACCGCTAATTTTTTGAAATGTGCCTGTATGAGAATGCACATTTCTTTAAAATACGATTATTTGAGAACACGCTAATCTTACAAATTAGCGTGTTTTTTATTTAGGTAAGAACCCCAAAGCCTCGCATCTCCCCTAGAATTATTAAACAAGTACTTAAGATATATCTTCACATATAGTTCACATTTAAGGCGCTGAAATGTGATTTTTCTCACACCATCTGGAATCAAACTTTTATATGATTTGATTATAAATTCACTTAATAATTATTTCTTCTAACAGGAGGGTGAGATATGACAAATCACAAAAAAACACCAAACGATAGTTTAAAAGGAACACTATATGCAACTTTTGGTATCGGTATAGTCATTATTATCGTTTGGGCAATTTGCTTCAATTTATTTATCGATCGGTTTTAATTATTGCTAATCTAGGCTTTTAGGAGGGAATATCCATGCACGTACACAAGTATGAGAAATGGTGGCTTACCTTTGGTACAGCAACACTTATTTCATTTTTAATAATTATTGGTGTGACAGCGTTTCATGCAGGGGCTCACCCTAATAATTCAAAATGGACAATTGACTATGAAAAAGTCGATCAGATTGCTCCATTTGATAACCCAGGAGTCCATAAAGTCGAAAATAAGGACTGGGATTATGAAGTAGTTTTAGTCGCTTCTGCATTTAGTTATAATCCAATGGAAATCGAACTACCCGTTGGCTCTAAAGTTAGATTTATCGCAACAACGAAGGATGTCATTCACGGTTTTGAAGTAGCAGGAACTAATATAAATATGATGTTAGAACCCGGGTATGTTTCTGAATTAGTTACTACGGTAGACAAAATTGGTGAGTTTACAATCGTATGTAATGAATATTGTGGCATGGGTCACGCCATGATGTACTCTACGTTAAAGGTGGTGGACGCTGATGACAACAGCAGTCACTAATAAAGAAGTGAAAGAAAAGGTTCAAAGAGAAAAGTCTAATTTTAAAAAAGCAGATTTTATTAAAGTTGATCGTAAAGATGCAAAATTGGCTTTAGCTCATCTTTATGTAGCATTTACAGCACTTTTACTTGGTGGGCTAGCAGGTTTACTACAAGTGTTTGTCCGATCAGGTGCTTTCAAATTACCTTTTGGTATTGGCTACTATCAAGTATTAACAGTTCATGGTGTACTTTTAGGTCTTATACTAACAACATTTTTCATTATGGGATTCCAATTTGCTGCCGTAAGTAGAACAGCAGGAACTCTATCTAATACACAACGAAAATTAGGTTGGCTTGGTTTTTGGTTAATGACAATAGGTACTATAGCAGCGGCTACAATGGTACTTTTAAATGAAGCTTCTGTCCTTTATACATTCTATGCCCCACTCAAAGCACACTGGATCTTTTATGCTGGTCTTGCCTTAGTTGTAGTAGGTTCATGGATTGAAGGTTTGACACAAATTTTACGCTATGCTCAGTGGCGCAAGGAAAATAAAGGTGAAACATCTCCCCTATTAGCCTTTATGTCTGTTGTAAATAGTTTAATGTGGTTTGTAGCATCGTTAGGAGTTGCCATCGAGGTCTTATTCCAATTACTTCCATGGTCTTTAGGTTTTGTTGAACGAATTGATGTCTTATTATCACGTACTTTATTCTGGTATTTTGGGCATGCACTCGTTTACTTCTGGTTATTACCAGCTTACATGATTTGGTATGTAGTCATTCCAAAAGTAATCGGTGGAAAACTTTTCTCGGATGCATTAGCTAGATTATCCTTTATGTTATTCTTGTTATTTTCTATTCCTGTTGGTGTTCACCACCAATTAACAGAACCTGGTATTGATGGATTTTGGAAATTCTTACAAGTAGTCTTAACCTTCTTTGTTGTTGTTCCATCACTCATGACTGCTTTCTCTATGTTCGCTACTTTTGAAACACGTGGGCGTGAGTTAGGTGGAAAAGGTGTTATGGGTTGGTTTAAACAATTACCTTGGAAAGACAGCCGTTTCCTTGTACCTTTTATCGGTATGGTCGCTTTCATTCCTGGTGGCGCGGGCGGTATTGTCAACGCATCTTATCAAATGAACCAACTGATCCATAATACGATTTGGGTTACTGGTCATTTTCATTTAACAGTAGCTACAGCTGTTGTGTTAACTTACTTTGGTGCTTCGTTCTGGTTAATTCCTCATTTAACTGGTCGTAAGTTAACTGATAGAATAAATAGCCTAGCAAACACAGCAGGTATCCTTTGGGCAGTCGGTATGTTCATTATGTCAGGTGCGATGCACATAGCCGGTTTACTTGGAGCACCGCGCCGTTCAGAATACTCTACGTATGGTGGATCTGAGCAAGCAACTGAATGGATTACTTACCAATTTGCTCAAGCCATTGGTGGTACCATCTTATTTATCGCAATTTTACTCATTGTCGGTGTAGTCATCAATTTACTATGGTTTGCACCAAAAGGTGAGGAAGAGTTCCCAGTAGCAGAAGCTGCTTCTGGTAGCAGTAGAACACCAGCAATTTTAGAGAACTTTAAAGTGTGGGGTGTAATCTTAGTTGCCTTAATCTTAATTGCTTATACATTCCCAATTATCGATATTATCAGTAACTCCCCTGCTGGTTCGACTGGATTTAAATTTTGGTAAGCTAAGTACTTTATACCCTCTCCTTGTTCTTGAGGGAGAGGGTTTAATTAATTACAGTGAATTCTTAGAGATCATCCCATCCTACAATACAAAAAAAGCAGCTGGGCCATAAGTGAAAAACTTAAAGAAATACCCAAAACGTAATATTAAAAAATTGATACTTTGAAAATTGTTGGAACGGAGGGTCGACTCCTGCGGGAACAGCACGCCGCCTGAGACGTTCGTGTCAGGGCGTGCCCGCGGAAAGCGTACCCGGAATGGAAATCAATTTTCATTAGAACGTAAAAATAGCATTTTTCCTAGTGTGGAAAAATGCTATT
>DATMGC010000132.1:0-52237 GCA_035555915.1 Ureibacillus sp.
CCAAAAAAACCAGGGAAGAAATCGTACTCTTCCCTGGTCTACTATTAATCAAAAATGATTTTATTTACTGTATCACGATCTAATTTCTTAACTAGTTCAACAATTAATTTCACTGTGTTTTCATAGTCATCTCGGTGCAAAATGGCTGCATGAGAGTGGATATAACGTGTCGCAATTCCAATTGCCATTGCTGGTACACCATTTGCTGTTAAGTGAATTGACCCCGCATCTGTTCCTCCACCAGGTGTTGAATCAAATTGATACGGAATGTTGTTTTCCTCCGCTACATCCACTACAAAATCACGAAGTCCTTTATGTCCTACCATAGAAGCATCAAAAATAATGATTTGTGGACCATCACCTAATTTAGAAGTGGATTCTTTTGGTGTAATTCCAGGTGTATCCCCAGCTACCCCTACATCAACTGCAAAACCGATATCTGGTTTTATTTTAAATGTAGCTGTTTTTGCTCCACGTAGACCAACTTCTTCTTGTACATTTCCAACACCATAAACAATATTTGGATGTTTTGTGCCTTTTAATGCTTTTAAAACATCGATAGCAATTGCACAACCAATGCGGTTATCCCATGCTTTTGCAAGAAGCATTTTGTCGTTTTTCATGACATTAAATTCGAAATAAGGTGTAATCATATCGCCTGGGCGAATTCCCCATTCTCGAACTTCTTCTTTTGAAGTAGCACCGATATCGATAAATAATTCTTTCATATCCACTACTTTCTTACGCTGATCTGCAGGTAAAATATGAGGTGGTTTTGACCCGATTACCCCAATGATTTCCTCACCTGTACGAGTAGTGATTGTTACGCGTTGTGAGAGCATAACATGGCTCCACCAACCACCTACTGTTTGAAACTTCACAAAACCTTTGTCATCAATCTGAGATACCATAAAACCTACTTCGTCTAAGTGGCCAGCAATCATAATCTTCGGTCCGTTTTCATCGCCTACTTTTTTAGCGATTAAACTCCCTAAATTATCTTGTTCAATCTCGTCAGCAAATGGCTCAATATATTTGCGCATCACTGCACGAGGAGCTCTTTCATTACCTGCAATACCATTTGCATCTGTTAGTTCTTTTAACATTTTTAATGTATCGTCTAATTGCACCATTAAGTGACCCCCTAAATTAATTCTTCCTAATTATACCTCTACTATTTCGGATATTGAAATATTTTCCTCTAATATAGAGTAATTTGATTTCACGAAAAGAAATAAGTTTTTTTATGATCTAATAACCATTTCTTTGACGTTCGTAATTTTTTTCATTTTTTGCTAAATACGCTTGAATAATATCCTCTAATGTAAAGTTTAAATTGAAAGCCAATACCCCATAATATTGCCATACACTTTGATAACTATTCATAGTAGGATTTTGAATAAATGTTAAAATAGCCTCTTGTGTACGTAGGAACCAATTTGTTAAATCCTCTTTTTGTTTCACTTCAGGCCAAGCCTTTAAAGATAACCCTTTTTCATTTCCTAAAGAAAGTAAAAAATGAATTGAATCAACAAATTCTTCTAATATTACTTCACGTTCAGAAGGACCTTTTGTACTCCAAAATTTAAAACATCTTGTCTCATTCGCTAACTCTGCTAGTTCAATCATTAAAGCAAGTCCTTTTTCTTTAAAGACATCTCGGTTGATCCGCTGTGTATTTTCAATAAACTTATCTAATTCTCTCTGCATTTCAAATAGCTCATTAAATTCCATAAAAAATTCCCTCAATTTCTAAATAAATTGAAACTTATTGTCCTTCTTAATCGTAAAGGAATTTACAATGTTTTTACAAGGGGGAACTTGTCTTGGCTCTTCTACTTTTACGTTTGCTTATAATTGTATTAGTCGTTTACATATTTTATAAAGGTGTTCGTTACCTTACAGATCCTAAGCGAAAGCTAGATGAAGCTTATGAAAACGGAGAATTTTATTTTTATGATGATGTGAAAAATGTCCGTAAAAATTTTTTCATCTCCTATAAAGGTGCACTTTTTGAGGGTGAAAAGTATTTAGGCACTACGGAAAATTCATTTGAAGTAGTATCTATCTTCGTCTGGGTACATGATACGATGAAGCTTCAAGGTCTTACAAAAGATGACTTTTACTATTTGGAGAACGAAATCTTAATGAGTTATCCGAATGCGAAAATTAATTGGAAAAACCCTATTGAGAAGTTAATGAAGGAACATCCAAACGAGAATACAAGTGAATAGAGATGCAGGACATTTGCAAAAACTGTATTCTTTATAATCATTAATCTTTTCGAAAATAAGGATTGTCTAAGAAAGCTCTAACTATGCATGTTCGACAATTCTTTTCTAAATTATATGAACGAGTTTTATTTTATACTTGTTTTATTCTTTTATATCTTATCCTTTTGATTTTTCTAACCTTTCTAATCTTTTCTTTGAATTCTTGTCGTTTATATTTAAATTGCAAGATTCTTTCCCATAAAAAATGCCGATCATGTTAAAATGATCGGCATTTTTTATAGGGTTGTAAGTTTAAGTTTGCACATGAAGTTAAAATACATAAAAAATCCTTACAATGATAAAAATATGAATAGCTGCTAAAAGAGGAAATCCAAATGCGAAAGAATTATGTTTGGTTTTATGGCGGAATAAGTACATCCCTAAAACACCGCCACAAGCGCCTCCAAGAATGGCTAATGTGAAGAGGGATTTTTCTGAAATACGCCATTCATGATTTCTTGCGCGAGACTTATCAACATACATAAAGATACATAGAACGATTGACATTACGACTATATAAGCTAAAAATGCATAATCCATAGAAAATGCCTTCTTTCTATAAAAAAAGGCTGATAGGATGTCCTACCAGCCTTTTTATTTATATGTTTCACTTCACATCTGACTATGTAAAGATGAATTGTTTTGTGGCTTTCACCACAGAAATTTTGCACCTGCCGGCTACGCCTTTTTAGTGCAGAAATATTTTGTGGCTTTCGCCACAGAAATAATTTAATTCACTTGTGAATTAAATTATTTCGCTACTGCTTTTTTCGCTGCGTCTGCTAATTGTGCAAATGCTTGTGCATCTGTTACAGCTAGGTCTGCTAACATTTTACGGTTAACTTCGATTCCAGCTACTTTTAAACCGTACATTAAACGGCTGTAAGAAAGACCGTTTAAACGTGCAGCTGCATTGATACGAGTGATCCATAATTTACGGAAATCACGTTTCTTTTGACGACGGTCACGGTATGCATATTGACCTGATTTCATTACTGCTTGGTTAGCAACTTTGTATAATGTATGTTTTGAACCATAATACCCTTTTGCTAATTTTAAAACTTTTTTACGACGCTTGCGCGTTACTGTTCCGCCTTTTACGCGTGGCATACTAATTACCTCCTGCTAATTCTTCCGAATGTTTAATTTACGTTCTATTTATACAAGAAAATTATTTCATGTAAGTTAATAAAGATTTAATACGTTTGAAATCACCAGATGTAGCAACTTTCGCTTTACGTAGGTGACGTTTTGCTTTTGTAGATTTGTTAGCGAATAAGTGGCTTCCGTAAGCACGGTCAAATTTTAATTTTCCTTTGCCCGTTTTTTTGAAACGCTTCGCAGCGCCACGGTGAGTTTTCATTTTTGGCATTTCGAATTTCCTCCTAAACTATTCAAGGGTATACTATTTCTCGTTCTTTGGTTGAAGAACTAAGAACATGCTTCTGCCTTCCATTTTCGGTTTTTGTTCAACCGTCGAAACTTCAGCACAAGCTTCAGCAAAGCGATCTAAAACGCGTTGACCAATTTCCTTATGAGTAATTGCACGACCTTTAAAACGTAAAGAACATTTTACTTTGTCGCCTTTCTCTAAGAATTTGATTGCGTTACGTAATTTCGTTTGGAAATCATGTTCATCAATTGTAGGACTTAAACGAACTTCCTTAATATTGATGATTTTTTGATTTTTACGAACTTCACGGTCTTTCTTTTGCTGTTCAAACTTAAACTTACCATAGTCCATAATACGAGCGACTGGTGGCTTAGCTTGAGGGGCCACAAGGACAAGATCCAAGTTTACACGAGCGGCGATTTCTAACGCTTCGTTACGAGATTTAACTCCTAGCTGATCACCATTATGATCGATTAGACGAAGTTCACGCGCGCGAATGCCTTCGTTTACATACATGTCTTTGCTAATACGAATCCACCTCCAGGTTTGTGTCGGGAATACATGAGTTAAGAGCAATTATGCCCGGTTGAACGGTACACTTCCTAAGTATGTCCATAAAAAAAGGACGGACATTTCTTCAGAAGATGTCCGCCCGCTATATAATCATACGCTCATTAGTCAGCGTAAATAATTCAACGTGTCTGTACCTGTAAACTGCAATAGCGTCATTCAGGTGAGAAGCGGGCAGCCTCTACTTTAACCACAAACTGTATTCATAACCATATCAATGATAACAACTAATTCTCTTAAAGTCAACACTTTTATATCCGTGTTTATTTTTTGAAATTCCATTGATATTACAACGATTAATTTAACCATGTTTTTTGGATAAAAGCAACTACTTTTTTTAACTTAATTCAATTCATTCCAAACTCCTCAATTGATAATTTTCTTTTTATTTGTAAAAAAATGTTTCAATCAAAAAATGGAGGGAAGAAAAAATACACATACACCTTCCCTACTTTCGTTAGGTGTGAAATGGATGGCCATTCATATAAGTCTCAAAAATAAAGCGCTTTTGAACTAACAATCCATAAAACACAAACGGAGGTATATTATGTCGCAAAAAAAAGTACTATTTATCTCGGATCATGGTGACCCCTTAGCTCCTCTAGGAAGCAAACAAGCTGGTGGTCAAAACAATTATGTACGTCAATTGGCATTATCTTTAGAAGATATCGGCTACTCAGTTGATGTGGTTACTCATTGGTGCATAGAAAATGCTCCGCACATCGAACATTTCGGTAAAAATTCTAGGGTTATACGAATAGCAGCAGGGAAAAAAGGATTTATCGATAAAAATCAATTATTCCAACTACTTCCACTGTTCTATAAAGAAATGACTCAAACACTCGACTTGTCAAAATATGAATTGCTCCATACCCATTATTGGCTTTCTGGAGTACTTGGCTTACAAGTGAAGAAAGACTACCAACTACCTTGGTTTCACACGAATCACTCTTTAGGCATTGCCAAACAAATCGGGACAGGCGTAACAGACAAAAGGCGACTCTATTATGAAGATAAAATTTTGTCTGAAGTGGATCAAATTATCGCTACAACCCCAGATGAAAAGAAATTAATACTTGATACAACCAGCTCACCAGCAAACATCCAAATCGTACCTATCGGTGTTTCAGATACTTATCATCGTTTATATGAGAATCCTATAGAATTAGGAAATTATTTTTTATTTGTCGGGCGCTTGGAAGAAAGTAAAGGAATCTTTGTATTAATTCAATCCTTCCGACAACTGATATTAAATAAACAAATTCCCCAAAATATAAATCTGTTATTAGTTGGAGGATCTGAATCCATTGTAGATGTTAAAAAATCCTCTCCTAAAGATCCTAAACTAAAATTAGCAATCAGAGGATTAGAAGATCGCATTAAATTTTTAGGCCCTCGAAACGAACAGGAGCTTGCGAAACTTTTTAAACATGCCATTGCTACAGTAGTTCCTTCTTATTATGAATCATTCGGTATGGTCGCAGCTGAGGCACAGGCATGTGGGTGTCCAGTAATTGCATCAAAAGTTGGTGGTCTAAAAGATATTGTCATCCCAGGTAAAACGGGTTTACATGTCTCAAAAGGGAATGTAAATAAGTTAGCAGAATCTATGAATCTTTTATTAAATAAGCCTCAAGTTATTAAAACATTAAGAGTTAATGCTCGTAAATTCGCACAAAGAGAATTCAAATGGCAATCGATTGCTAAAAAAATTAATACCCTATATGAGGAGACTTTCTATGAGACTGTTAGGTAACGCAATTTTAGCAACGGATTTAGATAATACATTAGTCGGTCATAAGGAAAAACTAGAACAGCTATGGTCCTACTTTGAAATGCAAAATATCCCGATCTCTTTAATTTATATTACAGGCAGACATTATTCTTCGGCTATGAAACTGATTGAAGATCATGAACTACCAAAACCGGATATTTTAATATGTGATGTAGGGGCAACTATCTATGTTGGTCCAAATTTAGAAGAAGACGAACAGTGGCGTATTATTACATCTGCAGACTGGAATCCAGATTTAATTTTAAGTGTCACAAAAAAATACGAAAACCTTATACGTCAGCCATTGCCGAACGAATACCGATTATCATTCACTATCCAAGATAACCCTGGTTACGTTAAAGAAATTGAAGAAACACTAAAACTTTATTGCATCGCTTTCTATTTAATGTATAGTTCAAACAATGATGTTGATATTTTGCCCTCTCATACAAATAAGGGAGAGGCTTTGAAATATGTTCTTCAAAAATATGCACCAAATTATTTTCGAATATTAGTGGCAGGCGATTCTGGAAACGATGTAGATATGCTTAGATTAGGGTTACCTTCAGTAATTGTTGGGAATTGCCAAGATGAAATAAAACGATATAAATTTTTGCCTAACGTATATTGGGCTGATAGTTCATATGCTTCTGGTATTCAGGAAGGTTGGAGCTACTTCTATCAAACCATGTATTAAAACTTATTGTTATAAAAAAACTTGGATGAAAGATCATTCTTCATCCAAGTTTTTATTATTTTATTTAGTTACTTCAGCTTTAATCATTTCTAAGAAGTTTTCTAAAGAAACTGTTTCAGAATCTTTAGAACCATAACGACGAATATTTACGTCTCCAGCTTCCATTTCTTTATCCCCTAATACAAGCATATAAGGGATTTTCTTCATTTGCGCTTCACGAATTTTATAGCCTAATTTTTCTTCGCGATAATCCATTTCTACACGAATACCTGCAGCTAGAAGTTTTTCTTCCACTTGTTTTGCATAGTCGAAGTGAACTTCGTTTGAAACAGGAATCACTTCAACTTGAACTGGTGCTAACCAAGTTGGGAATGCACCTTTGTATTCTTCAATCAAGAAGGCAATAAAGCGTTCCATTGTTGAAACCACACCACGGTGAATTACAACTGGTCTATGTGGTTTACCATCTTCTCCAACATAAGTTAAATCAAAGCGTTCTGGTAATAAGAAGTCAAGTTGAACAGTTGATAAAGTTTCTTCTTTCCCAATAGCAGTTTTTACTTGAACATCTAGTTTTGGACCGTAAAACGCTGCTTCCCCTTCTGCTTCAAAGTAATCTAAACCAAGATCGTCCATTGCTTCTTTTAACATGCTTTGTGCTTTTTCCCACATTGCATCATCATCGAAGTATTTCTCAGTATCTTGAGGATCACGGTAAGATAGACGGAATTTATAATCTGTTAAATCAAAATCTTTATAAACATCTAAGATTAACTCTACAGTACGTTTAAATTCATCTTTGATTTGGTCAGGGCGTACAAATACGTGAGCATCGTTTAGAGTCATTCCGCGTACACGTTGTAAACCAGATAAGCCACCAGAAGATTCATAACGGTGCATTGTACCAAGTTCTGCGATACGAATTGGTAATTCACGATATGAATGTTTGCTGCTAGCATACACCATCATATGGTGAGGACAGTTCATAGGACGTAAAACTAATGTTTCGTTATCCATTTCCATTGGAGGGAACATATCCTCTTGGTAATGATCCCAGTGACCAGAAGTTTCATAAAGACGTTTTGAACCTAACACTGGCGTATAAACGTGTTTATAACCTAGGCGTAATTCTTTATCAACAATATAGCGTTCAACAGTACGACGAATCGTTGCACCATTTGGTAACCAAAGCGGTAACCCTTGCCCAACAGTTTGAGATAAAGTAAATAGTTCTAATTCTTTCCCAATTTTGCGATGGTCACGTTCTTTTGCTTCTTCAAGCATTTGAAGATGGTGTTTTAAATCCTCTTTATTAAAGAATGCTGTACCGTAAATACGTTGTAGCATTTTATTATCAGAGTTTCCTCTCCAGTAAGCCCCTGCTAAAGATAATAACTTAAATTCTTTTAGTTTCCCTGTTGAAGGAACGTGAATTCCGCGGCATAGGTCGAAAAAGTCGCCTTGGTAGTAAATTGAAACTTGTTCACCAGCTGGGATTGCTTCTAAAAGCTCTAATTTATATTCATCGTCAACTTCTTCATAAATCTTTTGAGCTTCGTCACGAGAAACATTTTTACGTTCAATTTCAATATTTTCTGCAATAATTTTTTTCATTTCTTTTTCGATTTTCGGGAAATCGTCTGCAGAAATTGGTTCTGGTGCATCTACGTCGTAGTAGAAACCACCTTCAATTACAGGACCAATCCCTAGTTTAATTCCTGGGTATAAACGTTTTAATGCTTGCGCTGTTAAATGTGCTGTTGAGTGACGTAAAATTTCTAATGCTTCTTCAGACTTTGGTGTAATGATTTCAATCGCACCATCTTCTTCAATTGGTGTTTTTAAATCGATAAGTGTACCGTTTAGTTTACCAGCTAATGCTTGTTTTTTAAGGCCAGGGCTGATGGATCCTGCTACATTGGCAGTTGAAGTGCCGCGTTCAAATTCCTTTACAGCGCCATCTGGGAAAGTTAATTTAATTACTTCTGACATGATGATTTCTCCTTCTTGTGTGGATTGATTTTGGGTGTACTTTTTGAGTTTGGCGGGTTGCTTCCGTTGTGTAGTTCCTCGGTCGCTTCAGTCCCTCGGTCGAAAGCTGGAAAGATGCTTTCGATTCGTGCCTTCCAGCGCTTATCGGTGCTATCGGGGCGCCTCCGCTTTTCTTGATGTCTAGCTACGGCGGCTAGACTCTCGCGTCGCTTCGATTCCTCTCAAGAAGACAAAGAGCGTCTTCTTGTCGGACTCTCCAGCGCGGGTCGAGTCTAACCGAGCCGCCTCCGCTTTTCAATACAAAAAAGCGCCGTCCCTATGAAAGGGACGACGCGTGTGCTCGTGGTTCCACCCTTCTTCCTTCCGATAATTTCTTATCAGACGAAGCTCTAGGTCGGTTAACGTACCGATAGACGTTAGCGGATTGTCCCCGCTAATGCTCCAAGGTAGTAAAGTGAGTTTTCGTACTAGGAAGCTTACAGCCAAGACTTCCCTCTCTTTAAGTCGTAAAACAAACTTGTTATCCTTTTCAAAGCATTTATAATTATTGATTAATTACAATGTAGTATACGCTCCAAGATTTAAAATTGCAACATTCAACTTAAAAATTGGACTTTTAAATTCTTCGGTTTGTACCTTCCATTTGGATTGGCGTTGTTGTTGCTTTTATCCGTTCCATAATACGAGCGGCTTTTACCACTTCAACGCCACCTTTTTGAGAATTTGCCAAATGATTTTCTAAACCATCATAATCGAAATTAGAAGTTATAAATGTCGGTAACTCTTCTGCCATTCGATAATGTAAAATTGTACCGAGAATTTCATCTCGAGTCCATGTTGTTAAGGTTTCAGCTCCTAAATCATCCAACATTAAAACTGGCGCCTTTTTTACGAAATCAATTTTCTCTTGTAGCGTATTATCAGAAATCGCTTGTTTCATTTCACTTAAAAATTCTGGAACAAATACTACTACTGAGCGAATTTTAATACTTGCAAGCTCATTGGCAATCGCACCGAGTACAAATGATTTTCCGACCCCAAACGGACCATAGATATAAAGACCTTTGTATGGAAGTTCTCCTGTTGTTTTCACCCGTTGTATGAACTTTGTGGCTAATTCTGCTACATCCATTTGTGAATCATTATTTAGTAAGTCTTTTACTCGAGCTCTTAATACATCTTTCGGCATATACATACTTGCAATCATTTTCGCCGATTCACGTCGTTCCTCTTCAATTAGCTTTTGTTCACATTTCGAATATTCAATTTCAATTGAACCACGTATAATGGATAACTTGGGTACAAATCCATTTAGGTAATTTGTGCAATGATCCGTATTATCACAGCCACAACAGCTGGAATTTTGACTAATATACTCATATAGGGTAGGCAAGCCACGTTCAACCATATCCTTGTTGACAAGCGTATCATGCTCTTCTAAAAACTTCTGAACTTTTTCATTTTCTAAAATTTCTTTTCTCATTTTTTCATAGCGTTCTTGAAATGAGGGCATATTGACCACTCGATTAAGAGCTTTATTTATTGGTTCGATTTTAATTCACCTCTCCATCTGTTTGTCCCAACGCTTCTAAAATCTTCTTACGTCGTTCCTCAGTTGACTTTTGTTTTTCTATATCTGCTGTTTTTTTCGTTTCTTCCTGTTTATTTCGCTTATAGAACCATTCAGGAATGATTTCTTTACTTTGTCTGTTTTGATACGTATTTTTATAAGGTTTATTGTTAGACGCTTTGACAGTTTGTTGTTTGTTGTCATTTTCGTTCTTCCACTTTGTATACTGGTCTCGCTCAGTCCGCGCTAAATCCATTGCTTCTTTAGCTGTTTTTAAATTTTTTCTCATCCAATGGTCCGCAATTCGTTCAACGTACTTCCTTGGAAGTTTCATATCAGTAGTTAACATGACATATTCCAAAAGAACATTAACAACCCCTACTGGCATTCCATGTTTTACAATTAAATCCTCTGCAAGTTCTACAGATGATGGCAAAGGTTCTTTACCATTATTAATATCTCTTAGCACCTGAAGAGGAGGAGTTGTTTCAAGGTAAATTTGAAGTTCCTGCTCCTTAGTTGCTTTTTGTAGAACCTGCTGTTTTTCAGTTTGAATGAAGGTTTTTTCTAATTTAGGTGCATCCTTTGAAACCGTTAACTTATAATAATCTGCCGCAGCTTTTTTGAGCCGTTCATTTGAAATATGCATATTATCATCTAGAGCTAAAATAACAACCTTTTGCATATCTAAAGGCGATAAGTGGTATAAAAATGCAAGTTTTGCAATTACTTCTTTTACTTCACCAGTAATACTACTTGACGGAATCAGATTTTCAGATAAACCTGACATTAGTAAATTAAAATCAAACTGTTCAAAGTAGAAAGGATAATTTTGTTTTTTCCCTTCATCTGGCTCGATGAAATCCTTTGGAACATTCATATGTACAGGCTTGTACACATCAATAAATGAACGGGAAACCTCTTTATAAGATTCCTTACTGATGGTTCTTGAAAAGCGTCTACGCAATTTTCGATATGCTTGTTCCCCAATTTTCGAAAATAAGAACATCGATAGTAATGGATCTTGGAAAAATGCATCGGCGTCAAGTGGTCGAACCAGTTCATAAATAAAACGGCGATTATCTTCTTCATCTTTCCGATATGTTCGAAGTAACCCTATCGCTTCTAATGCAATCCGGGCTTCAAATATTTTCCCAATTGGCATATTTAGTACATTCATTAAATAATAATGCGTCATGGGATTATTATGTAAGTCTTCCCCTTCTGCCCACATCGTTAAATAAAGACTTATTGGTTCTGGACCAGTCAAGGGTTGATAAAATAATGTTAGTAATTGACGTTCATTAGTTGAAAGAAAATGAGGGATACTTATTTCAAAATGATCCGTAGGCTGTACTTCTTTATACAAATGAACCATTTAATTCCCTCCAAAACTTATTTTTTACTATCTGATTGGCGCTGAAGTAATTCTTTCATTTCGGCAATAAAGACATTGATATCCTTAAATTGTCGATAAACAGATGCAAAACGAACATATGCTACTTCATCTTCTTTTGCAAGTAAATCCATAACCTTTTCTCCAACATCGTCAGAACGCACTTCAGAATTACCAATTCTTCTTAAGTCCTTCTCAACAGACATAGCAATTCCTTCTAAAGTGTCTAAAGATACAGGGCGTTTTTCACAAGCTCGAATGAGTCCGCGCAATACTTTTTCTCGACTAAATTCTTCCCTCGAACCATCCTTTTTAACAACTATTAAAGGTGTTTCTTCAATTTTTTCAAATGTTGTAAAACGAAACCCACACGATTCACATTCTCGGCGGCGTCGAATTTCTTTATTATCATCAACAGGTCTGGAATCAACAACACGTGTTCCATTATATTGACAAGCTGGACATCTCATAATATTTCTCCCGTCTCACTCTTTTTAGACAGATAAGAATGTATAAAACAATCTATCTATATAAGTGCAATGAGGCTTATCGCTCTAAAATGGCACAATAAGCCAGATTATCTAATAAATCTTATTATAACAAATCTCATTTATATAGAAAAATAACCAAGAATTTGATTCTTAAATTCCTAAGTAAATAATAATTTTACCATAAAAGAATGGATGAATGAATAAATAAAGTGTATCAAACTATCTATTACAAAGAAATCAGCGTTTAAATCATAAATCGCTTAAGAATGAACAGCACCGTACTTTTAAAAAACCATAACTTAAGCGTATCAAAATCAACTAAGAGGATGGTTTGCTATTTAATTGCATAAAAAAGGTAGGAGTAAGTACTCCTACCTCACATTAGAAAATTTATTTTCGTGAAACATTAAGCAACGACTGCTTCTAATGCCTTTACGATTTTCTTTGTTAAGTCAACTACGCGAGCAGAATAACCCCACTCGTTATCATACCAAGCAAGTACTTTTACTTTACGAGTACCCATTACCATTGTTAACAGTCCATCTACTGTAGAAGAATATGTTGTTGTGTTGTAGTCTGATGAAACTAATGGTTCCATTGAGAAGTTTAAAATCCCTTTTAATGCACCTTCACTAGCCGCTTTGAAAGCATTATTAACTTCTTCAACAGTTACATCTTTTTTAAGATCTACTACAAGGTCAACAAGTGATACGTTAGATGTTGGAACACGTAAAGCCATACCATGTAACTTACCTTTTAACTCAGGTAATACTAATGATAACGCTTTAGCAGCACCTGTTGATGTCGGAATAATGCTATCCGCACATGCACGAGCACGACGTAAATCTTTATGTGGATTATCTAAGTTCTTTTGGTCATTTGTGTAAGCATGAACTGTAGTCATTAAACCACTTTCAATACCAAAAGTATCGTTTAATACTTTTGCTACTGGAGCTAAACAGTTTGTTGTACAAGATGCATTTGAAATAACATCATGTTGATCAATATCTAACAACTCATCGTTAACACCCATTACAACTGTAACATCTTCATTCTTACCTGGGGCAGTTAAAATAACTTTTTTTGCACCAGCTTCTAAGTGCATTGCTGCTTTTTCTCGATCATTAAATTTACCAGTTGCTTCAATAACGATATCTACACCTAATTGTTTCCATGGTAAAAGTAATGGATCACGTTCACTTACTATTTGAACACGCTTACCATTAACAATCAAAGCATTTTCTTCTGCTTCAACTGTTCCTTCAAATCGTCCGTGGTTAGTGTCATACTTAATTAAATGTGCTAACGTTTCTGATGGATAACTCGCATTAATAGCAACGATATTTAAATCATCTTGAACAATTGCTTGGCGGAAAACCATGCGTCCAATACGGCCAAACCCATTAATTGCAATAGAAACTGTCATTATTTATATGTCCTCCTGTATTCGCAGTAATATTATTTTATCTTTTTCTTAAAATTAGTATAACACATTTAAGCAAAAGTTGAACACATTTTATTATAAAATTAAAAATTTCTATATTCAGAAAACTAAATCTGTAAAATCTTGAACCCTTAGAAGCGCACTGAGCGCTTTATTTATCATACAGTAGAAGTTTTTCCTTTCTACCTTGGATTATTCTGAAATAATAAAAAGGCCGACTCCAATAAGTCGACCAATTGTATAGCATATTTGGTTAAATAAACCGAATTTTGCTTATAAAATCCTAAATCTTATAACACATTCCATTTACGAAGAATCGCTTCTAATTGTTGAGCTGTTTCTTCAATCGTTCCATTATTATTAATTACCGCATCTGCGCCGTGTATCTTCTCTGAAAAAGGGAGTTGGGAAGCAATGCGTGCTTTTGCATCCTCTTCAGTTAATTGGTTTCGTAATATTAGACGCTCTAATTGCGTTTCTTCAGAAACATAAACAACTAATATTTTCTCTACAAAATGCTGTAATTTACTTTCGAACAATAATGGAATATCCATAATTACGGTTTTTTCACCATTCTCGATATACTCATCTCGTTGGCGTAACATTTCCTGACGGATTGCAGGATGGATAATGCTGTTTAACTCTTTTCTCTTCTCTTCGTCATGAAAAATTATCGACCCTATTTTTTGCCTATTCATCGCACCATCTTCCATTAATGCATCTTCCCCAAATACTTCTACAATTTTTTGTAAAGTAGGTGTACCTGGCTCGACAACTAATCGTGCAACTACATCAGCATCCACAATAGGAAGTCCATAATCTTTCAACATTTTGGCAACTGTGCTTTTCCCACTAGCAATACTACCTGTTAGACCAATAATCATTCCCCTTAACACCCCTTTTAATGCTGACACTTCGGACAATATACCGAAGTTCGCCCTCCTATATTTAAAGACTTGGTAGTTGTATGACATTGAGGACAAATTTTCTTTCCATACATTTTCAAACGGTTCTGCATCCCACCTGCTTCCCCATTGATATTACGGTAATCCGAGATTGTCGAACCACCCATCTCTATACTTTCCTGTAAAATTGTACGAATCGCTTCAAACAAGTCAATTTTTCTTTTTTTACTAATACGATTTGTTTTTCTAGCCGGATGAATTCCCATTTTAAAAAGAGCTTCTGTTGCATAAATATTGCCACATCCTGAAATAACTTGTCCGTCCATGATTACTTCTTTGATGGGCTTGTTTTGATATTTTGGTAAATAACACTTTTCTAGAAAGTAATCACATGCATCCTTGTCAAACGGCTCAGGAGCCATTTGTAAAAGGGGTGGATGTTCTTCTAGTTTTTTGATAAACCGTAGCTCCCCAAATCGACGTATATCTGCATACACTAGTAGTTCTCCAGACGCCAAAGTAAATACTGCATGGACATGTTTTCGAAATTTCTCTTCTATAATTTCACTTAGAGCGCGAACAACAAACCATGCCCCAGTCATTCCTAAATGATTCACAAATAGAAAGGTTTCTTGATTTTTCTCTAAGTAAAAATAAATATATTTGGATCGACGCATTATTTTTTGAATATGCATCCCTTGCATAACTTCTTCAAAAAGGTTCGGCTCGATATTTTTGACAATACATTGCTTGCCTAGTCCCCAAGAGGTGTATATTGTATCTGAGAGCGCCACTTTTTTAATGGTTTTCCCTTCAACAGCAGGCACTAATGCCCGAACAACACCTTCTACCTCTGGCAATTCAGGCATAGTTCCACTTCCTTATTTCGCATCGTACCAAGTATAACCGTAATCGAAATCTACTTTTAACGGAACAACAAGTTCAATTGCATTCTCCATTACTTCCGGTACAATTCGTTCTAAAATCTCAATTTCTTCTTTTGGTGCTTCGAATATTAATTCATCGTGTACTTGTAATAATAATTTGGATTTTAAGCCTTCTTCTTTTAGGCGAGCGTCCATGTCAATCATCGCTTTTTTAATAATATCTGCTGCACTTCCCTGAATTGGCGTATTCATAGCAGTACGTTCTGCAAAACTACGTAGATTAAAGTTTCTACTTGTAATGTCCGGTAAATAACGACGACGATTTAATATAGTCGTCACATAGCCCTTCAATTTTGCTTCTTGGACGATTGTGTCCATATATTCTTTTACCCCAGGGAAACTTTGTAAATACTTATCGATAAATTCAGCTGCTTCTTTTCGTGTAATATTTAAGCTTTGGGATAAACCATAGTCACTAATGCCATACACAATACCAAAGTTTACAGCTTTTGCTGCGCGACGCATATTTGAAGTTACTTCATCCTCAGATACATGGAATACATCCATCGCTGTACGTGTATGAATATCCATTCCATGAATAAAGGCATCCACTAAATTTTTATCTTGTGACATATGAGCTAGTACACGTAATTCGATTTGCGAATAGTCAGCCGCAAATAAAACCCAGCCTTCTTCAGATGGTACAAAAGCTTGGCGAATTTTACGTCCCTCTTCTAATCGAATCGGGATGTTTTGAAGATTTGGATCTGTTGAGCTTAATCTACCAGTTGAAGTTAATGCTTGTTGGAATCGTGTATGCACTTTGCTGTCTTCACAATGTACTTCTTTAATGAGCCCTTCGATATACGTAGATTGCAATTTAGCTAATTGACGATAATCTAAAATATATTGAACAATTTTGTGTTCAGCTTGTAGTTTTTCTAAAACATCCGCTGCAGTTGAGTAGCCTGTTTTTGTTTTCTTTACAACCGGAAGACCTAATTTTTCAAATAAAATAACTCCTAATTGTTTTGGAGAATTAATATTAAAATTTTCTCCTGCAAGGTCATAAATCTCTTTCTCAAGAGAAGAAATTTTCTGCTCTAAATCCTCACCCATTTTTTCAAGAGTAGGAATATCAACCTTAATTCCCTTACTTTCCATTGAACCTAAAATAGACGCAAGTGGAAGCTCTAAATCATAATACAACTCGAACTGTTCATTTTCTTTTAATTTTTCCTCAACAATTGGTTGTAATGACCAAATGGAAAATGCCTTCCGACTCACATGCTCTGCTAAAGTCTTTTCATCGGGAACTGACCATTTAGCGCCTTTACCATAAATAGTTTCATTAGCTTGTACATCGGTAAAGTTAAATTCTTTTGCAAGCGTAGCAATATCATCACCTGAAATGGCAGGATTTACAATGTAAGCAGCGAGTAACATATCGAATTCAACACCGCGCAAGCTTATCCCAACACGATTTAAAATAGCTTGAGCAGCTTTACTATCTGACATGTATTTTTTCTTTGTTTCATCTTCTAACCAATTCTTAATAATTTCATTTTTTTGCATCGTCTCAAATGAAAGATAGAAGGTTTTTATGCCATCTGTAAAAGCAAAACCTAGAACACGGCACGAATGGTAATGTTCGTTTTCAAGCTCCACATGTACAGCCATAACATCTTTTAGCATATCCTCTGTTACTTCTTGAACGATTTCGAAGTCTAAATCAGCTGTTTCTTTTTCTTCTACTTGGAAATCACTTTTTTCTATCAAAGATTTAAACGAAAGCTCCTGCCAAACGTTTAATAGCTCTTCCTCATCTGGTCCAGGATAGTTTAAATCTTCTAAAGTAATATCAATTGGTGCTTCAGTAAAGATAGTCGCCAATTTTTTGGACATCTTTGCTTGTTCTTCATTTTCTACAAGCTTTTCCTTCATTTTGGACTTTTTCATGCCTTCAATCTGTTCATATAGTGCTTCAACAGAACCGTATTCTTTCAACAATTTGATGGCTGTTTTTTCACCAACTCCAGGAACACCTGGAATATTATCGGAAGCATCGCCCATAAGACCCTTCATGTCAATAATTTGAAGTGGAGAAAGTCCGTACTTTTCTTCAATGTGAGCTGGGGTATATTTTTCAATATCTGTCATACCTTTACGTGTGATATAAACTGTTACTTGATCTGTAGCTAGCTGTGTTAAGTCTTTATCTCCAGATACAATGATGACATCCATTTTTTCATTCTCTGCTTGCTTAGCAAGAGTTCCAATAATATCATCTGCTTCGTAAAGTTCTTTTTCATAACGCTTAATTTGATAAGCATCAATTAACTTTCTCAAATATGGAAATTGCTCTGAAAGCTCTGGTGGTGTTTTTTGACGACCGCCCTTATATTCCTCATAAGATTCGTGACGGAAAGTTGTTTTCCCCGCATCAAAAGCTACCAACATCTTTGTTGGTTTCTCTTCTTCTACTATTTTTTGCAACATCGTTGTAAAACCGTAAACTGCATTTGTATGAATTCCACTATCATTGGCTAGCAATGGTAATGCAAAAAACGCACGATACGCTAAACTATTTCCATCTAATAATAATAATTTTTCTTTACCCATTAAACGCTCTCCTTCATAATCGCAACATGTCTTAGTTCTGTATAGTCTCTATTTTACTTTATCCTTTCAACTGTCTTTTTTCCATTATAAAACACGTATTAGTCAAAAATATGACCAATACGTGTTAGAACTAATTTCGACTATGAAATTTTGAAGTTTGCTTGTCTGTTAGTTTCGGATAGAAAATTTCTTCGTATATAACAGTAAGTAAAAATGCATTCATAAATGCAAACACTAGGTAAAGTGGCATTCCACCAAGTTGATAACCCATTAAATCACGAGCAAATACTTCTACAATGCCTACTTGTGTGAAGTAAAAAATCATTCCTACTCCAACTTGCCATAGGGGGCGCTTGTCTTTTCTACTTTCAAATTTCAAAACTTTTTTAAAGCTATTTCGAACATCCTCACCAACAAAAAGTGACAGACATAAAGTAACGATAAATAAAACAGGTATATGAAAAACTTCTAACTTTATTAAGGAGTGGGAAGTTACTTTAAATATGGAAGTAATAGAACAAGACATGATAATTGCTAGAAGTATATTTTGAATAAGTTGATGTACTTTTTGCAACGTCTAATCCTCTTTTCTTTTCATTTGAATTTACTATTATAGTACTACAAAAGTTATATTAATAGATACTAGCAAATTATGTATCTATTAGTTTTATTGATACAAATGAACTTTTTTTGAACTTATCCGTGACGTTGATGCGATTAATTATTCTATAACCGTTTGAGTCCGCAAAAAAGGTATAACCTATATTTTTAATAGGTTATACCTTTTTTGAGCTAGTTGATTTTGATATTTTGATAGGAGCATTTTCCACCTTCAAAAGCATAGAATCCCCACATACCATGTTGATAGGTATCATCATTTACAGTTAATAGCAGCTCATCATTTATATATAACGATAAATTATTATCAATTGCTTTCACTTTTAAATGATACAACTCACCATGTTTCCACTTGAAGTCTTTTGAAGCTAAAATTGTTGTATCAAAATTTTTCAAACCAATAGACACTTTGTCTTTACTAGTAAATCCTGCATAATAGAATTGTTCCGTTCCAAGTGATCGAAAAATGATTCCATGAGAGTCTCCTTTTTCAGGAGTTAGTTGTGCTTCAATTATGGCTTCTTCCATATAATAATGACCTGTAAAGCTTGAGCAATCTTCATCGCTTTCCATTTGCATTCTTGCTTTATCTAGTTTCCAATTTCCTCGGTGATGAGCAAATGGTGTTACAGAATTAAACTCAACTGCTTGTTTCTGAAAGTCAATTTCATAAGATGGTTTACCAAAAATTCGAAATTCATCTAAAAAGATCTTGCCAAACGCTCGTTGTGTTCGAGTAGAATCCGTATGAATCATCAAGCCCACTTCTTCTATTAAATCGCCATTAGTCTCAGGAATAGTAAACTCAATTGTTTGCCATAAATTATCTACTATAAGTGGTTCCTTTGTTTTAATTATTTTTTTATCGTAGGTAGTACGAATATAAGGCGTTAACACAATTGATTTTCCATGTAATCGCTCTACCCTTACTTTCATGGATACCGTTTGCCCACTATAAGCTGTTGGCGTAAAAGTAGGGGAATACTTTTCATCCATAAAGAGTTCTCTTCTATAAAATGTTCTATAAAAAACTCTCGATATATCTCCTTCATACATTCTAAATACAATAATTTCTAAAGATCCACTCGTAATATATCCTGTTTTTTCTGAGTGACGTAGGAAAGTTTTAAATGGATAACTAGTACAGAAACCATGGGTAGCGCCCGGTAGAGTAAAATCAAAATAAATTTCTTTTTCTTTATAGCTTCGGACTAATTCAACAGGTGGTTCTTCATTTGTTTCACGGTAGCCTAATAAAGCAATCTGTTTTGCAAATGTAGGTAAATCTACGATATTTAAATATCCCGAAACACTCGATGCAACTATAGAATCGTTAATTGGCTTTCGATAATTTGGAGCTATTCCTTTTATCCCATTTAACGCACCTACAATTGATCCGACACTTCCTGCGTTACAGTCGGTATCCCAACCACACATTGTTGCAATTTCAATGGTTCGACTGACATTCCCTTCTCCGTACAGAAGCGCAAGTATACAAACACCTGCATTCGGAATAATATGGCAGATTCCACCGTATTTATCATATCCCCAATTGTTTTCTAAAAACGCACGACAAGCACGGAAATCATTTGGATTCTGTTGATAAAACGAAATGACAGCATGAACTACTTTAGCGTACGTACTATCAGCTGGGATTTGCTTTAAAGCTTCCTGGATAATTTCATGGACATTTTGTTTTGAGAAAGCTAAAGCAATACATGCAGCTATGAAACGAGCTCCGTAAATCCCGTTTCGATCGTGGGATACACTTGCTGCAATTTCAGCATAATCAGCAGCCATTTTAGGATTATCCGGAAAGATTAAACCGAATGAATCGATAAAAATCTGACCGCCAATTTGCTCCGCAAGAGTCTCACCATTTTGTTGGATTGATCCAGATTGAGGTGCTTTAATACCCTTTTTTAAATTTAAATACGCTGTATGCTCTGTACTGATTTGGTCGCCCCCCCACCAAATCATTCCAGTTCCTTCACGTATATAGTTTAACCAAGTCTTTGCCACATCCTGAGGCTCTAATTTCCGGTTCTTTGCATGATCTAGTAATGCCCTTATAAAGAAAATAGGTCCGTTCGCATCATCATCTGCGGAAAAAACCTCATAATCTTTTACGTAATCCTTAATCTCACCAAAAACATCGTGTATCATTTCAGGTGTCCATTCAGGTGGTTCCACTGGTGCACCTAAACGTATGCCAGCATTCATTGCTAATATACTTGCATATACCTTCTCTAAATAATTTTTTGGGATCATCATATGGCCTCCCCATTAATGCCCAATAATTTCCCCTTGTTTGCGGATTATTTGTAAATCAGTTTCTATAATTCGTTTAGCTACCTCCGCAAAGGAAGTCGCTTCTTCATCAAAATTGATTTGATTCGCCTTAGAGAGTAACTCTATTTCAGCCTCTTTAATAAATTTCGTCCCATACATCGCCCCCAAAATCACTCCCACCATTACACCGATTGAATCTGTATCTCTTCCAGAATTAATACCATCTAAAATCGATTTATAATAGTCACCATCGTTGTATACTATGAAAGCGATTGCTAATGGTAATTCTTCAATAGAGAATAATCGGCTAGGCGTATAATGATTTGAAGGAATGCCAACCTTCTCTATTTTCCGATGCACATCATCACCCATAGGGGAAAATAGTGCAATTCTTTCATGTAAAATGGTTACCAATTCATGGTAGGAGCATTTATGTTTTTTTAATAATTTCGCTTCATTTGTAAGTGTTATTATTGCTTGCTTTGTTCCATCTTTTGCTAAAGAAATCGCCGTTTCAATAATATCTTCTATTGTGACATTTGGTGTAAACGCACATGCAACACATGCTGCTAAAACTCCAGCTGCTTCAAGACCATAGCTTACTTGATGTCCTGAAGCAAATGCTATCGCTTCATTATATGCAGCAAGTGGATTTCCTGCGTTTACAATTCCAATTGGTGCAATATACATCGCAGCACCGCAGTTCACCATATTCCCTATTCCCCCTTCACGCGGGTCACAATTTGCGAGGACATGACGAAGGAAAATATGTTTTTCGGGATAAAATAATCTATCTAATATGAATGCTTGACGATTAAATTCTGGAATAAATGTTTTGCGAAAGGCAATTTCTTTTGTAAATTCATTGGCTAAATCATAAGCATCTAAATGACGTTTTTCCGTCTTATAGACACGACATAAGGCAAGGGTCATTAACGTATCATCTGTAATAATTCCATTACCACGCCGTCTACCAAGTGTTGCCTCTTCCCCTAATTCCTCCTTATACCAAGGAGTATTTAATGTTGTTACATAGCCATACTTTTTTTCAATTTCTTCTCGCGACAATTTTTCAACAGGAGCACCGAGCGCATCGCCCAGTGCTGCTGAAATTAAAACGCCTTTAACACGATTTTCAAATGGTATCATTTGCAACAATCCTTACTTTACGGTTTCATTCGCCAATTTTGTAATTTCTTCTCCACCCGCTGCATACCACTCATCCACAAATTGATCAAATTCATCGATTGAAATTTTCCCTGTAATAATATCAGCCGCATATTCTTTATATAAGTTTTCCATAGCATCCCATTGGCTAATATATTCTTCTGGGATTGAAAAGTCATTATCTGCAACATACGATTCTACTATCGCATTCGTAGATGCCTGACCAGGAGGGCTTAATAACGGTGTTTCTGAACTCAACGGTGTATCAAACTTGACATCTTGTGGCTCCCAGAATCGAGAGACCCATTCAGAATAGAACTTATCTGTTAACTCAATCTCACCGTTGTGGAGATTATAGTGCTCCCCTTCATACCCTAATAATTCGAACTTCATCCCTTCAGGACTAGCTAAGAAATCTAGTATTTCGAAGGCGATGTTTTTATTAGGTGATTGAGACGAAATGGCAATACCACGTGGTTCCTTTGTTACACTCGTTGCTGCATAGCCTGATGACACACCTTTTGCACTCGGTAACACCGTTAACTCCGCACTCTCGCCATTAACCGCTTTTGTACGAGTATTATATAAATCAATTACTTTACCATTAGTACCAACGATAACTCCTGCTTTATTATTATAAAAATCATCTTCTTTAACATCCCATTGCTTTGTTAAATATTGATTATCTAATAAACCTTCTGCATAAAGCTCTGCATAAAAAGCTAATTTGCTTTTTTCTGCTTCAGAAACCTTCTTGTAAACATAGCCCTCTTTTCCTTCTAACCATGTTGAAGTAACACCAAATGCTCTATTGAAGATAAAGTCTAATTCCGCAATATCCCCAGCAACGGTTACACCATATTCTGATAATCCTTTGTCAACCATCTCTTGGAAGAATGCTTTATAGTTTTCAACAGTAGGATCAGCTAACAAGCTTTCTGAAGTAGTTAGTTGTTCCAAAAAGTCCGTACGTACAACTGGTACTTTATGATTAATAGGTTTCACCCATAATAAATATGGATAATTCTCTAATCGTGTAACATTGTGTTCATATAAAATATCCTTTAAATATTCGGAGCCTTCAATATATGGAGTTAAATCTTCTAGTAATCCTTGAGCTGCAATTTGTTCATCGCTTCCTTGGAAATAGATAATGTCTGGAATCTCACCACTGTATAGGAGTAAATTTAACTTTTCAGCATAGTCACCTTGGGCAATTTCAACAATATTAAATTCTACATCTAGGTCTCTATATTTTTTTAATGCTTCTTCTAAAGCATCATAGTATTTGACGGATGCTTCACTTGAAGGACCATCATCTTTATAGGCAATTGTAAGTACTGTTTTCCCATCCTTTGTTGTTTCTGGTTTACTCCCTTCTTCCTCTGCCTTGTCACTACATGCAACTAAAAATAACGTTAGTAGTCCGAACAACCATAACCAAGCGAATCTCTTCATCTCGATACCCCCCATTTTATTTTTAGTGATCTACCTAAGATAGGGTGAAGTCCCTACCATAGAAGTTACACTTATTCCTTCACTCCACCATCCATAGTCCCTTTTGTAAAATACTTAAGGATGAGTGGATAAAGTAATAACATTGGAATTACGGCCACTACTATCGTAGCTGATTGTAAAGATCCAAAGTCAAGCGTAGCAAGTAATTCTGGCGTCATTCCCTCTACTCCCTTTAATAAGGTAGTATTGTCTTGTGTTACGACAAATTGTCGTAACACAACTTGAAGAGGCCATTTATTTGGATCAGATAAATATATCGTCGCTCGGAAATATTCATTCCAATGATATACTCCATAAAACAACGCTAAAGTTGCAAGGGCAGGCTTTGAGAGCGGTAACATTATTTGTGTAAATATTCGGAAGTGACCCGCCCCATCAATTTTCGCGGCTTCCAGTATACTATTGGGTACCTCTTGAAAGAATCGCATTAAGATGAATAAATAATAGACATTTATCGCCTTATATAAAATAACAGCTGCATAGGAGTTTAATAAGTGCAGATCTTTCATTAACAAATATTCGGTAATCATTGATGGTTCAAACACCATAATGGCAATTAAGACAACTAAAACAAGCCGTTTTCCAACAAATTCTGTTCGAGCTAATACATAAGCAGTTATAGCTGTTAAAAATATGTTCAGCAAAGTACCTACAATGGTGATAAAAACTGAATTGAATATACTTTTTAATATAAAAGGATTAGACATGATAATTTCAAAGTTAATTAGAGAAAATCCCTTTGGAATAACTCCAAGTCCGGATAACTCATTTACACGATTAGGATCCGATAGGGACATTGCTAGGATGTTTAATAATGGAATTAGGACAGCTAAGGTAAAAAGAAAAAGAATACATTGGATAATCGTTTTTGACATACTAAAATGCTTCATCTTTACAATCCCCCTTTACCATACGCCTTTTCCCGTTATTCGTTTTGATAAAAAATGAGTACCTAATATCAATATTAAGCCAATAACCCCTTTAAACAGGCTGGCTGCAGTTGCATAGGAATATTGTCCATTTAAGATACCAATTCTATAAACATACGTATCTAAAATATCGATAACACTTAGCACGGAATCATTCATTAAGTTAAATACTTGGTCAAATCCAGCACTCATAAAGAATCCTAAATTCAAAATAAACAAAGTGATGACGGTACTCATAAGTGAAGGGATGGTAATATATCGCATTTGCTGTAAGGTGGATGCCCCATCAATTCGTGCAGCTTCGTAAAGGGATGGATTAATTTTTAAGATTGCCGCTAAATACAAAATAGAGTCCCAACCAGCACTTCTCCACATTTCTGAATAAACAAGCACCCACCGAATGTGCTCTTTACTAGTCATATAATCCAATGAGGGCAGTTGAAAGAAATTACGAATAACATTAGCTCCACCATCAACTGGATTTAATAAAGAAATCCAGATTCCAGCAATTACTACCCAAGATAGGAAATGAGGTAAATACGAGATAGATTGAACATACTTTCGAAATGGACCAAAGCGCAATTCATTTACTAAAAGCGAGACAATGATAGGTATCGGGAAGATAAAAATGATTTTCATTGTACTAATAATAACTGTGTTTGTTAGGACATCCTTGAAAGCTGGTGAACTAAATAATAAATGAAAATGTTTCAATCCAACCCACACATTATCGCCAATAATCTTGTAATCTTGAAATGCGAGTTTCATATTTACAATGGGAATAATGTGAAAGATTATAAAATAGAGCATGCCAGGTAATAGCATTAAATAGAGAATCCAATCTTTTCGTATGTGTTTTAAACTACTCTTTCTTCTCATGCCCTCACCCCTTTCTAGGTAAATACTTTCTATAATTCGAGATTCATCAAAGGAGCATGCTGCTGAGCACCATAAACATCTCTATCCCCAGGACTTCCTGATGAAATTTTTCTAGCAATCGTTATTTTAATCCCAAGTGCCTGATCGAAAAAAACGAGATGATGAATATCGTCAAGACTTATATTATAAAGATCTGCAATGACTTCCTTTGTTAAAATTCCAGCATTTTTAACCTCTTCATAAACTTGCTTTTCATCAAATAACACATCTAAAGTAATTTCAAATGGACCAGCATTTTTACTTCGTAGAATTTTTGCCTTTTCAACCAATTTGACCATTATCACACCTCCACTATTTCCAGAAGGAATGGATCTTGGGTAATTTTCATTAAATGATAAATTGAAAATTCATATACAGGGCCAAATTCAATATCACTTGGAGCATAGGGAAAGGCTAAATTTCCTGCTGATGATTTTCGCCCTTCATAGCCATAATGTAAAAAGGTAGACCGCACATTGGCACAAATAGAGTTTGCTAATTCTTGATCTTTCGCTAGAACCTCAAACATGACCCCAATCTCATGCCCCATAAAAGGTGTAGGTTCTTGATCACCCAAGACCGCATCTTTTCCATAGTGATAAAAATTAACTTGATAGTCTTCGTCCGAGATTTCATTAAAATAATTCTTTACTTGCTGCAACACTTCTTGTTCAACGTCCTCTAATTGATTGATTAATAGCGGGTCGCGAATACCTGCTATGACAAATGTGCGATAGGCAACTTTCCGTGCGCCTTCTAACTTGATACGTACTTCTTCCTCTGCGATATATTGACTATTCCGAACCTCTATTACCCCATCAGAGATTTCATTGAATTCACAGTTTTCGAGATTTAGTGTAAATCCAGGACCATGCAAAATAAATGGATGCTCTTTCTCATAAAAGGTATGAGCGGCTACACTTGTAGCTGTACATTTTCGAATCGGATTTAATGCTCGCACCGTAAAAGAATGCTTATAAAGCGTTCCAAGAATGCAGTCTTTCGTCGTACCAGGTTCAGCGCACAAAGCTCCACACTCTAAAATTTTTCCTAAATGATATGACAAACCCGGATCCATTCCATGATATATTCCTAATGCGGCAAACGGAGATGGATCATAACTTCGACCGCATAAGATAATGTCACATTTCTGCTTTAATGCTTTTAGAATAGGCTCATGTCCCATTTGAGCAACAATAGTCTTCGTCTCTAGAATCTTCTCTTTCGTTAACGTCGGAATATTAGGCGTTAACGGCGTAATTCGCCCTTCTTCTAATGCATCAATAATCGTCTGTTGTTTAAAATCGGCCCAAATAATCCCAATCTTTGCATGTCTTTTTTGTTCCAATAATATTTCCTTTACAACCTCAAGGGTTAACTCAACATGTGTTTTGGCTCCCGCTCCACCTGAGGAACCAATTATTACAGGTATTCGATGCTTTAAACCACATTCTAAAATAATCGACAAATCCTTTTTAAGTGCACGACGACTAACAATCGATACATTCGCCCCCAATTTATGTGGACCTGCATCTGTTGAGCCTGCATCTACAACAATTCCATGTATATTCTCTTGAAATGCATTCATAAAAGATTCCTTTGGAAATCCATAACCAAGAATGCCACAAGGAGAAAGTATACTTATTCCTTTTTGCATCTGTATCGACTCTCCATTTCTTTCCCAAATTTGTAATCGGTTACAGGCTAAGCAAAATGAAAATGTATCGTACAACTATCAACCTTCAATTAAAATATATTTATAGGTTAGGTCATCATCAAAATTATGGTTTCTTATAAAATCTCTTTTTAAGTTGTTAAAACGGCATACATAACATAAATTGTTTTTACGAGTCATCATATCTTAAAGGCACGAAAAACAAACTGTATGTTACGATGGAACGAGTATAATTGCCATAATTCTATATAGTATGCTTTCACTTACAAAAATTTGAAATGAATATTGAAAAGTTTAAAGGGGGACATGAATGGAAGCCTTAGCCTTAAATAATATTTGTAAAACTTACCCTGACGGATCTCAGGCAGTATATAATTTTAATCTGAATGTAGAGGAACATGAATTCATTGTTTTAGTTGGCCCTTCTGGTTGTGGGAAATCCACAACACTCCGAATGATTGCTGGACTGGAGGAAATTACAGAGGGTGAGTTACGAATTGCAACAAAGTATATGAATGATGTACCTCCTAAAGACCGTGATATTGCCATGGTATTCCAAAATTATGCACTCTACCCCCATATGAATGTATATGACAATATGGCTTTTGGGCTTAAACTACGCAAATTATCAAAAAAGGACATTGATTCACGAGTGAGAGAGGCTGCGGAAATTTTAGAACTGACTAATCTATTAAAGAAAAAACCAGCTTCATTATCAGGTGGTCAGAGACAACGTGTTGCCTTAGGCCGTGCAATTGTTAGAGATGCCAGTCTTTTTTTAATGGATGAACCTTTATCAAATTTAGATGCAAAATTACGTGTACAAATGCGTGCAGAAATCTCAAAGCTCCATCAGCGTCTGGGTACAACAACTGTGTATGTCACTCATGATCAAACTGAAGCAATGACGATGGCTACTCGATTAGTCGTAATGAAAGGTGGCATTATCCAACAGATAGGCGCACCAAAAGAAGTTTATGATTTTCCAGAAAACATCTTTGTAGGGGGCTTTATCGGCGCACCTGCTATGAACTTCTTTACCGGAAAAATAGAAAATGGTTATTTTATGGTAGAGGGCTATCGATTAAAGATTCCAGATGAGAAGAAAGAGAATTTGGAGTTATTAGGTTACGAAGGTAAGAGAATTATATTAGGTATTCGCCCTGAATATATTAATCAAAATGCTAATCTATATGATACACCTAACAGAATAACGGAAAAAATTCAGGTGGCCGAACTAACAGGTTCAGAAATGATGTTACATTCAACGATCGGTAATCAGCCTTTTATTGCTCGTGTACATCCTGAAACAATTGCCTCGCCAGGTGATGAAGTTAAATTTGTGATTGACATGAGGAAAGCACACTTCTTTGATATAGAAACGGAAAAACGAATTTGACGTTCTCTTTAAGTGTGGCCAAACAAACTATATAACTCTATTATCCTAAAAAAAGACGTAGCTAGGAGGGCTACGTCTTTTTTTCAGTACCACTTTTGATTTTTATTCCAAATATCCCGATAACACTCTTGCATATGGAGAATCAGAAGGAAGGATAATGACTGTATCCTCACCAATAGTTTTCTTGTAGGACTCAAGTGTTCGATATAATCCGTAGAATTCAGGGTCGCGTGAAAAGGCTGCATTATAAATTTGAGCTGCTTCCGCTTCTCCTTGCGCACGAATGACTGATGCTTCTTTATCAGCTGTTGCTAATAATTCTTGGACTTCACGGTCTGTATTTGCAACAATTCGATTCTTATCCGCGTCTCCTTCAGATAAGTATCTTTGTGCAATGGATTCACGTTCTGATATCATTCGCGTATAAACTGACTGTTCATTTTCTTCAGGTAAATCTGTACGACGTATACGCACATCAATTACTTCAATTCCGAAATTTCCACTTAGGAGAAACTTATTTACTTCCTCTGTTACACGATCATTTATACTACCGCGCTCAGAATTTTCATCATTAATAATTTGGTCGTAGTTTAATTGTCCGAGCTGTGTACGAATTACCGAGTAAATAAATTCTTCCATCCGGGACTCTGCATTAATTAATGTACCTGCATTGGAGATGAGTGCTTTCGGATCTGTCACGCGCCAAACAGCATAATTATCAATAATAATCCTTTTCTTATCTAAAGTGTTTATTTCTTCTTGTGTCATTTCATATGTCATCAAGTTTTTCGGTAAGGTTGTAACACTTTGAATAAATGGAATTTTCATATTTAACCCTGGTTCATTTTCGTATTTTACAACTTCACCAAACTGACGAACAACCCTGTATTCATTTTCTTTCACTATATAAACATTGGCGATTAAAATAATGAGAACAGCAAAAATAACAGTTAAAACAATTGCTGATTTGGCAAATTTCCGTCCATTAAAGGGTTTTTTCTCTTTGGGTGAATTTGAAGGCGGTATCTCATCATTTATTTTTTTCTTTTTGTTTTTATTATTTCCAAACAAGGCTTTAGCGAACTTTTCTAAATCACCGTCGAATTGATTGTTGTTATTACTCATTGTTTATCGCTCCCTTCAGTGGATTCTTCTGTACTTTTCACAGGAGAATTGGTTGTCGGTTGAAGCGGTAAATATTTCAGAGTTTCTCCATCATCATTCATAATATAAATCTGCGTATTTGGTAACACATTTTCTAATGTTTCAAGAATTAAACGTTGCCGAGTAATTTCTTGATTTCCTTTATATTCTTCATACAATTCTTTAAATATCGCTACTTCGCCTTGTGCTTGTTGAACGCGGGCAACTTTTTCTCCCTCTGCACGAGACATTATGGCATCCACTTCACCTTGGGCTTCACTTAGCTTTTGATTTTTATATTTTTCTGCCTCGTTTGTTTTCGTATTTTTCGTTTCACGAGCATCTGTTACTGCAGTAAAAGCTGCTCGAACTTCTTTATTTGGTAATTCTACGTCCTGAAGCTTTACTCCTAAAATACTAATACCAATATCATATTTATCAACTAATGCTACTAATAATTCCCTAGTTTTTTCCTCAATTTCTGCTTTTCCATCTGTTAAGGCGTTATCAATCGTTGAGCTACCTATAATTGAACGTATGGCACTTGACGTAGCACTATGTAATATTTTTTTTGGTTCTTCTGCATTAAATAAATATTTTTGTGGGTCTGTAATTTTCCATTGTACGACTAAATCTGTTAAGACGATGTTTTCATCACCTGTAATCATTTTTGTTTCGCTGTCATAGGCCTCAATCACACCATCTTTTGTTTGTTCGTAGCCAAATTGTAAACTATAAGTTTCTTTTGAAAGTACTTCTACCTTTTGAACTGGCCAAGGTAATTTAAAATGTAATCCCGAATCTGTAATCGTTTCATCTGCTCGACCAAATGTAATGACAACAGCTTGTTCAGATTCATCTACTGTATACCATGAAGTAAAGACTACTATTAACGCTATGATCGAAAACAGACTAAGTCCAGTGATTAATAAAGTACGTTTTACACTCATTTTATTCCTCCTTATTTATGTAAAATTTACTATTCTTAGTTTATTTACGGTTAAGCATTCAGAAAGTTTCAAAATATTTTTTCCCCATAAAAAAATGCCCCTACGTAGAGGGACATTTTCTCCTATTCTTACTTTGAAATGGGGGTTTCTGTAACCATCATAGATGAGAAGTATGAAGAATTAATTACAACAATGTAAATCTAGTGTAAAGTTTGCTTTTCTACTTTACTAAAGGAATAAATATTTTCATACAAGTACCTTTACCAACTGTACTTTTAACGTTAATTTTTCCATGATGCGCTTCAACTAAGTGTTTTACAATCGCAAGCCCTAATCCTGTACCACCTGAATTACGACTACGTGCCTTATCTATCCGGTAAAATCGTTCAAAAATACGTGCAATCTCGCTTTTTTCAATACCCATTCCCTGATCTTCCACTTCAATAATTCCATAATCGGTATTGGACTTTATGCGTAATGTGACCGTAGAGTTTTCTGGGGAGTAGGTAATCGCATTTGTAATAAGATTCGTGAAAATTTGGATTAGACGATTAAAGTCTCCCATCACCATTACATCTCTTTCGATGCCCACATTAAACTGCATATTCTTTTCATCAAGACGTGGACTAGTGAGTTCCACTGCTCGAATCAATACTTCCTGCAAGCTCGTAGGCATAACATCAACAGAGAACCCATGTTGTTCAATTTTTGATAATTCCAGTAAATCATGAATTAGTATCTGTAGTCTATTACTCTCCTGATAAATAATATCTAAAAAGGAAAGAAGCATCTTTTCATCTTTGAAAGCACCATCTAGAAGTGTTTCTGAAAATCCTTTTATCGAGGTAATCGGTGTCCTTAATTCATGTGATACATTTGCTACAAAGTCTTTCCTTATTTGTTCCAGGCGTATTAACTCAGAAATATCATGCATGACAATCACTACACCAAGCCAACGACCATGGTCACCCATAACTGGCGCCCCATAAACTTGTTTATATTGAATTTCATGATGAATTTCCACTTCAATTTGTTTTCGATAAGGGAGTTCCGTTAAAAATACCTGGTCAATAAATTCTTCCAACTCTTTTGGCAAGCCGAGGGTTAAGAAGTTATTGCCTTTGACTTCATCAATGGAAAGCTCAAACCCATCAAGAAATTTACGGTTTACAATAGAAACCGTTGCCTCTCGATCAATCATAATCAGAGCACTACCCATATTTTCGATTAAAGTTTTTAACCGTTCCTCTTCAATTTCGCGTAGTTTCTTAATTTCTTGTAAGTTACTTGCTAAATCATTAATGGAATTTCTTAGTTCTACTATACTTACGGTCCCATGTGCATACGCTCGAGCACGATAATTTCCTTTTATTAGCTCTCTAGCTGTCAGCGTAATATTTTCAATTGGATCTAGTAAATTCCGAATTAGATGATGCACAACTAAGCAGATTAACACAAAGCTAAGGAAAATTAAAAAAGCAATAATAGAGGAAAACTGCTTACCAATCTCCTCTATTTGTTCAGAATTAATGACAAGATTACTTTTACTTGCAAAGCTTCTAATAATATAAGGAAAAAGCTGGCCTAGGATAAAGCCGAGGACAGCTAAAATTGAACCTGTTAATATAATGAAGTTAACAAACAATGGGTTACGATAAGCCTTCATAGTATTTTTGGCTCCTCAAATTTATAGCCGATTCCTCTAATTGTTTTGATAAACTTCGGTTTACGGCTATTCTCCTCAATTTTGTCTCGCAAATGACTAATATGGACATCCACAATTCGAGTATCTCCAGCAAAGTCATACTTCCATACGGCACTTAGTAGCTGATCACGAGTTAATACACGATTTTTATTCTCTACGAGATACACCAATAATTCAAACTCTTTTGGTGTAAATTCTAATAACTCCTGATCAAGATATGCTTCAAAACGATTCGGATAAATCTGTAGCAGATTGAATTGATACAGTACATTTTCTGGTTCAGCTTGCTCCTGCCGATGACTTGGAGAAAATCGTCGTAAAACCGCTTTAACTCGAGCGATTACTTCACGAGGACTAAAGGGTTTTGTCATGTAATCATCTGCACCTAGTTCTAAACCTAGCACTTTATCGAATTCATCATCTCGGGCAGTAAGCATAATGATAGGAATATTACGCTTTTGACTGCGTAACTCTCTACACACCTCCATGCCATCCATCGTTGGTAGCATCAAATCCAATAATATTAAGTCAGGCGAATGATTGATGGCCATCTCTAAGCCAACTTTACCATCATGGGCAAGTAATACTTCATACCCAACACGCTCTAAATTGTACTTCAGTAATGTTGCAATTGATACTTCATCTTCAACTACAAGAATTGTTTTTAACATTAAGCAACCTCCAATATGATTTGAAACCCCCATTTCAAATCTGAAACGAACATTTTAACAAGGCGCTATTACTTTTAATATGCCATCTAATACTTGTATATTTTTTTCTTTATATGCACTCACATAAATATCCACTAGATTTTGATCTAAATCAACATGTTGAACTTCAAGTAATATTTCAATGGTTTCATAGTGATACACAGGCTCTAGGTATATAATATTCTGTTCACGAATATGTGAACCCGGTCCTGGAAGATGTTTTGAGATAGTAGAAGTAATGATTCCATTTAACATAATAGCAGGAACAATCGGTTTTTTATACGGTGTTCCAAGCGCATAGTCATGCTGAATATATAGCGGATTATTGTCATTTGTTAAGCCTAAATATAGAAGTAAATCTTTATCTTCAATCTTTTCTGTTAACTGTAGCTTTTCACCAACAATGATCTCATCAATCTTCTTACCTATTTTCATACCCTTCCGTAGCAGCAATTATGCAGCAGCCCCTTCACATTGAGATTACCTTCATAGTACCAATTTTTTCTCAAAATCACAAATCACTAAGCGATTTATAAAAAGAGTGAGTGCGCATGTAAAAATTTGTTCGTTTTTTATCTTTCCAATATATAGCTGTAATTGTTTATTTAGCACCATATTTCAATATGCATCGATTATTTTTCCTAAAACAAAAAAGAGTGAAAAAATTTTTCCACTCGATTGTATATCTTTATATTAAAAAAGGTAGCTAGTATTTCATAGAGTATTGTTACTCTAATCGTACTAGCTACCCAATTAATTAATTTTAAAATTCAAATTGCTAAGAATTAAAGGTTTTTGATTAATTCGTTAGCGAACTCTGAACATTTAACTTCAGTAGCGCCATCCATTAAACGAGCAAAGTCATAAGTAACAACTTTAGAAGCGATTGTGCTTTCTACAGAGTTAGTGATTAAATCTGCAGCTTCTTGCCATCCTAAGTGTTCAAGCATTAATACACCTGAAAGTAATACTGAAGATGGGTTTACTTTATCTTGACCAGCATATTTTGGTGCTGTACCGTGAGTTGCTTCGAAGATAGCATGTCCAGTTACATAGTTAATGTTAGCTCCTGGAGCGATACCAATACCACCAACTTGTGCAGCTAATGCATCAGAAATATAGTCACCGTTTAAGTTCATTGTAGCTACTACCTCGAACTCATTTGGACGAGTTAAGATTTGTTGTAAGAAGATGTCAGCGATAGAGTCTTTAATGATAACTTTACCAGCAGCTACTGCTTCGTCTTGAGCTTTGTTAGCAGCTTCTACACCTTGTTCTGCTTTAATTTTGTCATATTGATCCCAAGTGAATACTTTATCACCATATTCACGTTCAGCTAAATCATAACCCCATTGTTTGAATCCACCTTCAGTGAATTTCATGATGTTACCTTTGTGAACTAAAGTTACAGAAGGACGGTTATGTTTGATAGCATATTCGATAGCAGCACGTACTAAACGTTCTGTACCTTCAACAGATACTGGTTTAATACCGATACCTGAAGTTTCTGGGAAACGAATTTTGTTAACGCCCATTTCTTCTTTTAAGAAGTTGATTACTTTTTTAACTTCTTCAGAACCTTGAGCATATTCGATACCAGCATAGATATCTTCTGTGTTTTCACGGAAGATTACCATATCAACATCTTCAGGTTTTTTAACTGGAGATGGTACACCTTCAAAGTGACGAACTGGACGTAAGCATACATATAAGTCAAGTTGTTGACGTAATGCAACGTTTAGAGAACGGATACCGCCACCGATAGGAGTTGTAAGTGGACCTTTAATAGCGATTAAGAACTCATTGATTTTATCTAAAGTTTCTTGTGGTAACCATTCACCAGTTTGGTTGAATGCTTTTTCACCAGCAAGTACTTCTAACCATTCAATTTTCTTTTCACCGTTATAAGCTTTTTCAACTGCTGCGTCGATTACGCGTGAAGCTGCAGCCCAGATATCTGGACCAATTCCGTCACCTTCGATGAATGGAATTGTTGGATTATTTGGTACTTGAAGTGCACCGTTTTCTACTACAATTTTAGACATGGATGTTGCCTCCCTATTTTCGTAAATCTAGGACTGTGAAATCACAGTCCTAGACAATTCTAACATATTTTTCAGAAATTATCTTTCCTCGATTGATACATATTTTTGCATTCCTGGTCCAACATATTCTGCTCGAGGACGAATTAGACGATTATTAGCATATTGTTCTAAAATATGTGCAATCCAACCTGATGTACGAGAAACAGCAAAGATTGGTGTGAATAAGTCATGTTCAATTCCTAATGAATCATAAACTGATGCTGAGAAGAAGTCTACGTTTGCTGGAAGACCTTTTTGTCCAACAATCATGTCATGAATTTTCACTGACATTTCGAATAATTCTGGTTTACCAGTTAATTTAGTTAACTTTTCACTCATTAGACGTAAGTGTTTTGCACGTGGGTCGCCTTTACGATATACGCGGTGACCGAAGCCCATGATTTTTTCTTTGTTATCTAATTTATTTTGGATATAAGTTTCAACATTATCAACTGAACCAACTTCAGATAACATTTTCATAACTTGTTCGTTAGCTCCACCGTGTAAAGGACCTTTTAAAGCTCCGATAGCAGAAGTAACACCTGAATATACATCAGATAATGTAGCTACACAAACGCGAGCAGTAAATGTAGAAGCGTTTAATTCATGGTCAGCATGTAAAACTAATGCTTTGTTGAATGCTTCAATTTCGATTGGTGCTGGCTCTTTACCATGTAACATATATAAGAAGTTTGCAGCATATCCTAATTCAGGTTTTGGTGCAATTGGTTCTAATCCTTTACGGATACGAGAGAAACCAGTAACTACTGTAGCAATTTTAGCTTGTAAACGGATTGCTTTACGGTAGTTTGCTTCAGGAGACATTACATCTGCTTCAGCATCATAAACACCTAATAATGAAATCGCTGTACGAAGTGCAGCCATAGGATGTACTGTATCTAAAGGATAAGTTTTGAATTGATCAAAAATAGCTTGTGGTACTTCAGCATTTTCAGCTAAAGCTTGAGTTAACTCAGCAAGCTCGTCTTTTTTTGGTAAACGTGTGTGCCAAAGTAAATATACTACCTCTTCAAATGTAGCATTTTCAGTTAAATCATCAATATTGTAGCCAACGTATGTAAGTGTGTCATCGATAATTGAACTGATTTTAGTTTCTGCAGCTACGATACCTTCTAAACCGCGTGTTGCTGTCATAAAAAATCGCTCCCTCATAAATAGTTTTTTAGTTGTAAGTGCTTTCTTTTTGTAGCACCTAGTTTATTCTGCTCTGCTCATATGAACCTATAAGTAAATCGCTTACATCCATATTATAATAAATTTTGACGTCTTTGTGAATGCAAATCAATGAAATTAAGAAAAAAATGATTAGTTAATGAAAAAACGGTGCAAAAGAGCATTAATTGTCAAAAACGAGATTTGAATTACATAAAATAGAGGTGGTAAACTTTGTATTCTTATAAAAATAATGGATTTCCATACAAGAAGAATATTAAATATTTAATATTATTGGTATACTTCGTTATTCTATGGCTCATTTTACCTGTATCTTTAGCCATATTTTCTGCATATTTTCTATATCCTGTAGTTAACTTTTTTCATAAGTATTTAAGAATTCCTTACATATTAAGTGCTATCCTAATATCTGTTTTAATCTTCCTATCAACTTATGTATTCTTTTTTATGACGGTCCATAGCGTCATCTCTATTTATCCTGAAGTGAAAGTACAGGTTCAAAATTTAGATATATTAAATTCAGGAGATCATATCTTATTAGAAACTATTTTCAATAAATCACTTTCCTATATCGACGGTGCGATAATGGGCATCGCGAATGTTTTACAAGATATTTTATCCTATATAATTGAACTTTTTATTTTCATCGTTGCTTTCTTCTTTTCTATTTTCGAATCTAAAAACAATCGGCATTGGTTTTTTATCTATGTTCCAAAGCAATACCGTGATGAATGGAAAGGTTATTTTTCTAAAGCAACTGAGCTTTTTGGCTATTTTCTCTTTGTTGAATTTCAATTATTTATTATTACCTTCTTTTTATTGAGTGCTGGACTAGCACTCATGCAGTTTGACCATCCTGTAAATAAGTCATTTTTAATCTCGTTTGCAGACGCTCTTCCCTTTTTCGGAATTGGATTATTCCTAATTCCTCTTTCTATTTATTTCTTTGTGATTGGTGAAAAATTCTTATGTCTCTCATTAATTATTCTCTATATATTTATCTTGATAACACGGCAGATTGCAGAGTCGTTATTATGGGCATCTACTTTCCATTTAAGAACTGTTCACACTTTCTTTATCAGTGCTGCCTCGATTTTAGTTTTCGGTTTTTATGGTATCATCATTAGTCCATTTCTTTTACTAATCGCAGTAAAAATAAAGCAAAAATCTATCTATTAATAATGAACACCTGACCATTTTTCATTTTTTTTCTTAACCAATAATAAATGGCAGGCTTATATAACTTTCTTGTTAAAGGCATAATTAAAGTAAAGCCTATTATATCTGTTATAAATCCTGGTGTAATTAATAATACCCCACCTATGAATATTAGAAACATATCAATTAATGCAACTCCAGGTGGATTACCTTCTGATAAACTTTTTTGGATATTACGAACTGATTGAATACCTTGCTTTTTTGTAACGATAACTCCAATTACACTTGTTAATATTATGAGCAATAATGTATTAAATACACCTAATACTTTTCCAACTACTATAAAAATAGCAATTTCAACTAATATCGCTACTATAAAAGGACCTACTATTTTTCTCAATGCCAACCCTCCAAATTTTATAGAGTACTCTTACTAGTATATACGCTATATTAGGATAAAAGTTTCGATTTGATTTTAAAAGGAAAAGAGCATCTCAACAATTTGAGATGCTCTCTTTTTAGTCATCATTTCATTTTTTATTATAAAACACTTGCATGACCTTTATAAATTACGCCAGTTTCAGCATCCATTGTAATTTCCTGACCATGTTGTATAACTGAAGTTGCGTCATTTACACCCACAATTACAGGAATTCCAAGGCTTAGGCCGACAACAGCTGCATGACTAGTTAAACCGCCTTCTTCTGTAATAATGCCTGCACATTTCTTAATAGCATCCATCATCTCTCGATCAGTTCCTACAGTTACCAATATGGCACCTTCAACATCATTGCTAAGTGCCTCTTCAGCGTTTTTAACAACTACTGCTTTCCCGACAACTGAACTTTTCCCTACTCCTTGACCTTTTGCCAATAAGTCACCAATTATGTGGACTTTCATTAAGTTTGTTGTACCTGCTTCACCAACTGGTACTCCAGCTGTAATAATGACAACATCTCCGTGATCAACATATCCATGTTTTAATGCTTCATCCACTGATAACTCTAAAATTTCATCTGTTGTAGACACTTTCGGTGTAACAATTGGTGTTACTCCCCATACAAGTGTTAATTTTTGAGCTGTTGAAGGAATGTTCGTAATTGCAATGATAGGTACGCCTGGTCGGTATTTCGCAATCATTCTAGCAGTAGTACCACTTGCAGTAGGTGCAAGTACAGATTTTACTCCTAGATTGATGGATGTATAGGCTACTGCCTGAGAAAGTGCCTCAGTCATTGTTGATCCTCTTTCTTTACTACGTGTATTAACAATCGTACGGTAGTTTAAAGAGTTCTCTGTATATTCAGCAATTCTATTCATTGTTTTAACTGACTCTACCGGATAAAGTCCAGCAGCCGTTTCACCTGAAAGCATAATTGCATCTGTACCGTCAATAATAGCATTGGCAACATCACTAGCTTCTGCTCGAGTTGGACGAGGATTACGCTGCATTGAATCTAACATTTGCGTCGCAGTAATTACCGGTTTCCCAACTACATTACATTTTTTTATTAATGTTTTTTGAACTAATGGTACTTCTTCAGCTGGAATTTCTACCCCTAAGTCTCCACGGGCAACCATTAAACCATCTGATACCTCGATAATCTCATCAATATGATCTACGCCTTCTTGATTTTCAATTTTAGGAATGATTTGGATATGACTTCCACCATTTTGTTCAAGTAATTCACGAATTTCAAGAACGTCTTTAGATGTACGAACAAAAGAAGCGGCGATAAAGTCTACACCTTGTTCAATCCCAAATAGGATATCTTGTGCATCCTTTTCTGTAATACCTGGAAGTTTTACAGAAACACCTGGAACGTTAACACCTTTTTTATTTTTTAATACTCCTGCGTTTTCAACAATTGTATGAATTAAGCCTTTTTCTATATCCTTAGCTAGTACGCGTAGTTCAATCAATCCATCATCTAATAGGATTCGATCGTTTTGATCAACGTCATTAATTAAATTCTCATATGTAACAGAGAAGCTACTTTCATTTCCAATCACTTCAGTCATTGAAATATCTATGACTTGTCCTTGAGTAAGATGAAGTTCTCCATTTTCCATTGTATGCGTACGGATTTCTGGACCTTTCGTATCAAGTAATATCCCTACAGTTTTATTCAACTTATTTGCAACTTCACGAATTGTTGCAATGCGAATTGCATGCTCTTCATGACTACCGTGGGAGAAATTTAGTCTTGCTACATTCATACCTGCTTCCATTAGTTTGGAAAGCATTTCTGGCGATTCACTTGCTGGACCAATAGTACATACGATTTTAGTTTTTCTCATAGTTTTCTCTCCGTTTACTTAGTTAGATTGATAGTTCTTTTGACAATGAATAAAGACTCAAATCAGCCTTATGTTTAGTTGTAAATGCTTCTTCTAAGTCGTAATCATAAACTTGATGGTTTTTAATACCCACCGCGCGTCCACTTCTACCTTCTAGTAATACTTCTACAGCTTTTGCTCCAAAACGACCTGCTAACACCCGATCTCGTGCAGAAGGGGATCCGCCACGTTGAATATGACCAAGTACAGATACCCTTGTTATAATGCCTGCCTTTTCTTTTAGTAATTTGGCTAATTCACTACCAGCCATAACACCTTCGGCAACAATGATAATACTATGCTTCTTACCGCGCGCAATACCATGTTCAATCCGTGAAATAATATCGTCTAAATCATATCCTTCTTCAGGAATGAGAATCGATTCTGCACCTGCAGCAAGTCCTGCCCAAAGTGCTATATCCCCAGCATCTCTTCCCATTACCTCAACGATAAATGAATTTTCATGAGATGTTGCCGTATCACGGATTTTATCAATAGATTCTATAACTGTATTTAGTGCAGTGTCAAAGCCTATCGTGTATTCAGTTCCAGGGATATCATTATCAATTGTTCCAGGAACCCCTACGCTTGGGAATCCCTTTTTTGTAAGCTCCAAAGCACCTCTATAGGAACCATCTCCCCCAATTACAACAAGCCCTTCGACACCAGCTTTTCTCATTTTTTCAATACCTTGTAGCTGATATTGATCTTCTTTAAATTGTGGACAGCGCGATGAAAATAATTTTGTACCTCCACGTTGAATAATCCCACCTACTGAACCCAAATCCAATAGTTCCATTTTTCCTTCGATAAAGCCTTCATAGCCATGATAGATTCCCATTACTTCAACCCCATGGAAATTTGCTTTACGAACGACAGCACGAATAGCAGCATTCATACCTGGAGAATCTCCCCCACTTGTTAAAACGGCAATTCTCTTCATAGCATAAAGAACCTCCTAATTTTTCCTCATGTTAAACACATTAGCATAAAATGAAGAAAAGTGAGTATTTCAAAAAGTAATTACTATACTTTACAATAATTTTCTCCATACAATATCTTAGATAAATATTGGAGAAATGCTCAGAATTTATATAAAAAACTATTCTTTGTTATTATTCTACTCTTATTTTGAAAAAAAAACGAGCATCTCTATATTATGAAATTAGACATTTCTATAAATCCCTATTTATTCTTTTTGAATCATTTTACATGAAAAGTTTTTTAATAGCCCATATACAGCCATTTTTAAGTTTTAAAATTCTTTCAAATACATCTAGTAAAATTCCCTATACTCATACATTTTTTATGTACCCGTTTATAGGCAATTGTATTACTAAAATTTCCCACGTACTGGTAAAAAAAACGACAAAATCCAATTTGGATTTCGTCATTTTTTCCACTACTAATGAAATTTAAACTATAGATATAGACTGCATTAATTTGTTTCTTCTATAAATTCGCCTATTTTTCTAAATTTATCATATCGATTGTCAATTAACTGTGTTTCTGATAATGCATGTAACTCTTCTAATGCGTTATTAATACATTTTTTTAGTTCTAATGCTTGAGCTTGTACATCTCGGTGTGCTCCCCCAGCAACCTCAATTACAATCCCATCAATGATTCCCATATCCTTTAAATCAAAAGCAGTAATTTTCATAGCTTCTGCTGCTTGCTTCGCTAATGTAGCATCTTTCCAAAGAATCGATGCTGCTCCTTCTGGAGAAATTACGGAATAGGTTGAATTCTCAAGCATATAGATTTTATTTGCAACCCCTAATGCTAACGCTCCCCCACTGCCACCTTCACCGATGACAACACTGATTACCGGTACTTTAAGTCCTGCCATTTCAAAAAGATTTTTTGCAATTGCTTCACTTTGGCCACGTTCCTCCGCAGCTTTCCCAGGATAAGCACCCTTTGTATCAATAAAACATATTATTGGTCGCTTAAATTTCTCAGCTTGCTTCATCAAACGTAACGCTTTACGATACCCCTCTGGATGCGGCATGCCGAAATTACGACGTATATTTTCTTTTGTTGTTTTACCCCTTTGATGACCAATAATCGTAATTGGCTGTCCTTCGAAACTAGCAATTCCCCCAATAATTGCTTCGTCATCTCCGAACGCGCGATCCCCGTGTAATTCGATAAAATCTGTGAATATTTCTTTAATATAGTCCATTGTAGTTGGACGCTGTGCATGTCGAGCAACTTGCACTCTATCCCATGGCTCCATATTCGTGTAAATCTTCGTTTCTAATTGTTGTAGTCTAGTTTCAAGTGTATTAATTTCAGTTGACATATCGACTTCTGCACTTTTAGCGATCTCTTTAAGTTCTTCGATTTTTTCACGAAGTTTTACTACAGGTTCTTCGAAGTCAAGTGACTTAGACATTTGAAACTCCTCCTTTAGCGTGTAATTTGACAATCGTTGCTAATTTATCACGCATTTCCTTACGATGGAAAATCGCATCTAGTTGACCATGGGCAAGTAAGAACTCTGCTGTTTGAAAATCATCTGGCAGTTTTTCGCGTACAGTTTGTTCAATCACACGACGACCAGCAAAACCAATTAGTGCTTGTGGCTCAGCAATATTTAAGTCACCTAAAGAGGCAAAACTCGCTGAAACTCCTCCTGTCGTTGGATGTGTCATTATCGATATAAATAATAAACCGTGATCGCTATGTCGTTTTAAAGCAACACTTGTTTTTGCCATTTGCATTAAAGAGATTACTCCTTCTTGCATTCGTGCCCCACCACTAGCTGTGAAAATAATAAATGGCAATTCATATTCTGTTGCTTTCTCAATCGCACGTGTAATTTTTTCACCTACCACAGACCCCATCGAACCCATTCGGAAATGAGAATCCATAATTGCAACTACAACTTGCGTCCCTTTAATACTACCCATCCCCGTTAAAACTGCTTCATTTAAGCCCGTTTTATGTGAATCAATTTCAATTTTTTCTAAATACGAAGGGAATTTTAATGGGTTAGAAGTACGTAAGTTTTCATCAAAAGACTCAAATGTACCTTCATCTAGTAATATAGAAACTCGTTCAAAAGCAGTCATTTTGTAGTGATAATCACATTGAGGACAAACTTTTAAATTATTTTCTAATTCCTTCGTCAAGTAGATTTTTTTACACTCTGGACATTTGGCCATTAAATCTGCTGGAAAGGAATTTTCTTTGTTTCGATCTACAATGACTCCTTTTTGTTTCTTTTTGTTAATAGATAATAAACTTCTAATTGCCACTGTTACATCCCCCTTACAATTATGATGAAGTTCTCAAATAGAGTATCCAATTTTCATAGGCATTCAATGCTTCTTTTTCATAACCTAATTGTAATGACTTTATCAGCATTTGTAGCATTGGCTTTTCATCTTCAGTTGTTAATTTTTTCAGTGGTGTTGCACTATACGCTACTAGCTGAATCCATATTTTTAAAGCTAGTCGATTTCCTGAAGCAATAAGTAATTCTCTTAATAAGAGATCTCGAACGATTTCATTTTCTAGTTCTAGTTTCATAAATAAACTTTCCCATACGGGTAAACTTCTTAAAGATTGTTTTGAACAGATGACTCGTATAGCTTCCTTTTCATGCATTCTTCTAACCGTATGTACATCCTCAATTGCCTGATTTTCTTGCAATATAAAGGATGCTAAGAGTTCTACTAACTGGTTCGAATGGACAGCAGATAAAAAGGTACCCCCACCATGTCTTGTTTCAATCAGACCAAGCAACTCTAAGCTTCGTAGTGCCTCCCTTACTGATGAACGACCAACATTCAATCTTTCAGAAAGCACACGTTCTGAAGGTAATTTTTCTCCCGGTTGAATTCCCTCGTGCTTGATTAACTCTCTTAATTGATGAACAATCTCTAAAAATACTTTTTTGTTTTCTTGTTTTTTATCCATAAGCACCCCGCAAGACGTTAGGAACTAAAGACATTGTAATGCCGCACAATTGTAAATCACATAACAAACATTTAAATTACGATTTTGGCAATACTAGAAAAATCGATGAGTTCTTATTCTATTTCTTAAACTAATACTACTTTCAGAACAAAAGTGGTCTGACCACTTTATTTTAGAATACATAATCACATTTCCTTTGTAAAGAAAAAACTGTGCAAAATTTGCACAGTTTTTGTTAAACGTTGTCAATATTTCTCGCTAATGACTATTTTTCATCGTTTTTACTCTTATTTGTGATTTTCCATTTCGGTGCTCTAGTAACCCTTCAACATACACAATTGAGTCCTCTTTAAGCCATCCTATCACTTCATTGTAATTTTGTGGGAATACCGTAGTCGAGATTGTCCCATATTCATCCTGCAGTTGAACAAAGGCCATTAATTCACCTTTCTTCGTTCGAATTTGACGAATACTTTCAACCATTCCGACTAATTTAATGTAGGTATTTGGTCTAACAACACTAAGTGACTTAGTTGTTGCATTTATATCATTCACTTTAGCTCTAACTAGTGCAACCGGATGATCGGCTAAGTAAAATCCTAACACTTCTTTTTCAAATTGAAGCTTCATTTTTGCTGGAATTTCATGAACTTCCACATACTTTGGCTTACCGAAAATTAAGCTATCCGTTGCAAATAAATCATTTTCCTCCTCATTAGGTCGAACGAGGGAAGCATGTTTCTCCGCAGCATCGATTGTTGCCAAAAGTGTTGCTCGGTCTTTCCTAAAATCATCCAGTGCGCCAGATTTAATTAATGGTTCAATTACTTTACGAGTAAAATGAAGTGCACTTAAAGATACAGCTAAATCAAAAATATCTTCAAATGGTTCTTCTTTTAATTTTCGGATTGCGATAATTTTTTGTAGAAGGGGTTGGGGCACCCCTTTTATAGCAGATAGGCTAAATCGAATATTCCCTTGCTCAACCGTAAAAAATCTTTGACTCTTTTGAATAGACGGTCTTAGAACTTCTATCCCTTTATTTCTTGCTTCTAGAATTAACTGGAATAGTTTTTCCTGATTACCTGTTGCACTTGTCATTAAGGCTGCATAAAAATTAGCAGGGAAATTTGCCTTTAAATAGGCCATTTGATATGAAATAACACTATAGGCAACAGCATGACTTTTTGGAAACCCGTAATCAGCAAATCGAACTATTAACTCGTAAACTTCTTTCGCAATCTGTTCAGGATAACCTTTCGATACTGCTCCTCTTACAAAGGCATTTTGTTGTTGCTCCAACACTTCTCTTTTCTTTTTACTAACCGCTCGTCTTAGTAAATCGGCTTGACCAATTGTAAAGCCAGCAAAATGATGGGCAATTTGCATTATTTGCTCTTGGTAGACAATTACGCCATATGTCTCTTTTAATATCGGCTCTAATACCGGGTGTAACATGACAACTGGTTCTGTTTTTGCTTTCCTTCTAGCATATACAGGGATAAATTCCATAGGACCTGGTCGATAGAGAGCATTCACTGCTACAATATCTAAAAATTCCGTTGGGGCAATATCTCTTAAAGCATTTTTCATGCCATCTGACTCAAGTTGAAATATCCCCGTTGTATCGCCATTTCTTAATAGCTGGAATGTTTTTTCATCATCTAACGGAATCTTGTTAAAATCAATCCATTTTTTATGTGTATAGTAAATCGATTGTCGAATATTATCCAGTATGGTTAGATTCCGAAGTCCTAGGAAATCCATTTTTAATAGACCAATTTGTTCAACTTCCTGCATCGGCCACTGTGTTAGATAAATCCCTTCATGACCTTGTTCAATTGGTACTACCTCTACTAATGGCATTGGACTAAGAACAACTCCCGCTGCATGGGTTGATGCATTTCTTGGTAATCCTTCTAATTTTTTAGCTGTTTGAAACCAAGTCACTCGAATTTTCTCTGCTTCGACCCACTTTCGAAATGCTTCTGATGTAGCATAGGCTTCTTGTAAAGTAATCCCTATCTTATTTGGAATTAACCTTGAGATCATTGCCAACGTTTCACTTTCAAAATTAAACATTCTTGCAACATCTCTTGCTACCGCTTTCGCTGACAATGTTCCAAAAGTGATGATTTGAGCGACATGCTGTTTTCCATACTTATTTGCTACATATTGGATAACTTCCTGACGTTTTGTATCAACAAAATCTATATCTATATCAGGTAGTGTAATTCGTTCTGGATTTAAGAAGCGCTCAAATAATAGGCCATATTTTAAAGGGTTGACCTGTGTAATATATAAACAATAGGCTACAAGTGAACTCGCGGAAGAACCCCGTCCAGGACCTGTTAGGACATTAGTATTTCGAGCATAATTCATAAAATCAGCAACAATTAGAAAATAGTCCGCATATCCCATCGACGTGATCACTTGCAATTCATATTGTAGCCGCTGTAGATACTCTTCTCCTGGTGTATTTGTTTGAAGTCTTTCCTTTAGACCCGTTAACGCCATTTCAGTCAATACTTCTTCTGATCTTTGATCTGGTTGTAATGGGAATTTCGGCATAAAATGTTTATCGTAGGTTAAGTCAACCCGACAGTTCATTAAAAATTGACTAGTATTTTGTAACCATTGAGGTTGGTCTTGATACCAACTTTGCCATTCAGTTGCTGTAGGTACATACTGTTTTTCATGTTCATTATGTATGCCTTCACCTTCACTTAGTTTTACACCGTTTTCGATGGCTCTAGCGACTTTATAGGCAAAGTGATCCTCACGATTTAAAAACAAGCATTCATGAATCGCTATACATTTTACCTTGAGGTGTTGACTTAACTGTATTGCTCGATTTTCTACTGGTGAAACAAATCCCCCACTTCGAGAAATACCAAAATAGAAATTTGCTTGAAAGGTTTGCGCAACTTGCAACGTGTAATCCCCATTACTTTCACTTAACCAAGACACCCAAGAGGTTGGAAGAACAGCTGCACAGCCTTTAGAATAAGCAACTAACCAACGCCACGGAATATTATCCTCTTCACGAATCGAAATACTACTACTAATCTTCAATAGATTATTATAGCCTTCATTATTTTGCGCATAAATTAGTAATGGGAGAGATACTTCCTCCGAAAACTCAACCTGAATAGATAGACCAACAACAGGATGAATACCTGCATTTTTTACTGCATACCAAAAAGGCAAAAGTCCGTACAATTTTGAGTTTACCATTGCACAGCTTTTTGCCTTTTGCGATTGTAAAAAAGGGATGAGTTCTTCCATACGAATTGTACTCTTTAACAAATCTGCACTTGTTCGTATTTGTGGATATACGACTGTCACACTCCATCCCTCCTTATGTTATTTATATTGACGACAAATCTCTTTTAAATCTTCAATGATTCGATCTACTTCTTCCCATGAATAAGCAGTTGCACCAGAAGCAAGTGGATGACCTCCACCGTTATATTTCTTTGCAAGCTCGTTAATGATTGGTCCTTTAGAACGTAAACGTACACGAATTTGATTCGCTTCTTCTACGAAAATAACCCATGCACATACACCTCTAATATCACTTAACGACCCTACAAGTAAAGAAGTATCATTAGGCGTTACACGGAATCTCTCTAATACTTCTTTTGTTAGTTTTATGAAGCAAGCACCATTTTCATCAATTTCAAAGTTCTCATAAATATATCCTTGTAGGTGTAATAGATTCGGCTCTTTTTCATACATCCCATTAAATACTTCCGTACGGTCAAAATCATACTTAATAAGTTGACCTGCTACCTCAAATGTTCTTAAGGTTGTACTTGGATATATGAATCGTCCAGTATCCCCCACTATTCCTGCGAATAAAAGACGTGCAGCTGCATCAGACATTTGCCAATTTTTATATTCTTTACCTTCTTCATATAATTCATAAATCATTTCACTACATGAACTAGCAGTAGTATCTACCCATAACATATCGCCATATTGATCTTCATTTGGATGATGGTCTATTTTAATTAAAAATGCTCCAGTATTATATCGGCTATCATCAATACGTGCCGTATTTGCCGTATCTGTCACGATAACTAAACTGTTAGAAAAAACTTCATCACCAATTACTTCTGGAGTTTCCATAAAAGTTAAAGATGGATCATGTTCACCAATCGCATAGATTGTTTTGTTTGGGTAGTTTGCTTCTAATAATCGTTTTAGACCGAATTGAGACCCATAAGCATCTGGGTCTGGACGAACATGTCTATGGATGATTATTGTATCATATTGCTCAATTTTGTCGATGATTTGTCGTTTCAATTGGTAGTCCCCCTAGAATTTCTAATATTTGTTTTATCTGTTAGCTTTTTTCCACAAAAATCGTTACAATAATGTATAACTTTATACATAAAGCAATTATTGCACCTTTTGGGAGGTAAAAAATGTTAAACATAATCTGTGTATTTTTCATTGTCATCTCATTCATAGCTTATTTTTTCTACAAAACCAAGGAATTCCGCTCTACACTACCAATTCGAAAAAAATGGTATAATGCAAAAGCTGGCCTAGCATTAGGGTTTTTCGTAATCGTATTCGGTGTAAATACTAGCATTGTGTACCCATCTCTTGTGGGTTATCTGATTGCTGCAGTATTCATCCTAATAGGGCTCCTAAAATCCTTTACAAGTTATAAACGAGTACGTCATGAAGGTCAATACGTTCAAGAAGAATATGAGTTAAATAGATAACATTTAAAATTTTGCAATATACAAGCAGCACTTGTATATTGCTTTTTTAATTCTAACGTTCTAATAGTTGGAACATCATCATTGCTTTACCAACAAGTACCGATTCACTATAGATATCAAAATCCATTTTTACGAATTTCCTACTCATATCTAATATGTGAGGAACAACTGTTAAGACACTTTCCATTTGAATCGGCTTAATAAAGTAAATGGTCATGTTCTCAGCAACAGCATCTCCACGTTTCCTACGTTTCAGCGCAAATGAACCAACTTCAGAAAGTAATGTTGTAAATGCACCATAAGAGATAGCACCATACTGATTGGTCATTTGTGGGGTTACGGTAAATTCGACGATTACATCCTCTTCCCCCATTACTTTCATTTCACTTTTCACTAGATCATCAATTGTTTCGCCATGCTGTGGTTGACGTTGTGCGTGTTGTAAGGCTTTAAGGACATCCTGTCGACTGATAATACCTTGCAAGACGCCATCATCGTTCACTATCGGTAGTAAATCGATTCCTTCCCAAATCATTCGGTGACCTGCTGATGCGACACTTGTTTTCATAGAACCAGAAATCGGATTCTTGGTCATCACTTTGTCGACCGTTTCATTTTCATCCCTACCAATTACGTCTTTAACTGAAATCATACCCACTAATTTATTTGATGCCGTAACAATAGGGAATGCCCCGTGACTGGTTTGTAAGTTTAATTTATGAAAATCTGCTATTGTACTTGTTGTTTTTAAGGAGTCTGTCTCTTCAATAGGAACATAGATATCTTCTATTAATAAGATATCCTTTTTGATTAGTTGGTCATAAATCGCACGGTTTATCATTGTAGCAACTGTGAATGTATCATAGCTCGATGATATGATAGGCAATTGTAAATCATCTGCTAATTTTTTATTTTCTTCGGTTGTGTCAAAACCACCCGTTATTAAAACCGCTGCACCTGCTTTTAATGCATTCTCATGTGCTTTAAAACGGTTCCCGACAATAAGTAAACTACCAGCGTCTGTATAGCGCATCATGTCTTCTAATTGCATGGCCCCGATAACAAACTTCCCCAGTGTTTTATGCAAACCATCTTTTCCGCCCAGAACTTGTCCATCTACTATGTTGACAATCTCAGCAAAGGTTAACCGTTCGATATTTTCTTTTTTCTTTTTTTCTATTCTTATTGTTCCAACACGTTCGATGGAACTTACTAAACGACGGTTTTCAGCTTCTTTAATTGCCCGATATGCAGTACCTTCGCTGACATGCATTTCCTTTGCAATTTGTCGAACTGATATTTTATCGCCTACAGGTAGGGATTCAATATATTGTAAAATTTTTTCATGTTTTGTTGACACTCTATCACCTATTCCTATCTATCTTTCCTGATATCAGTGTAACATATTTTAATTTATGTATAAAAAAAGAAAGAGCGTAAAATCTTGCTGATTGAATAATATAATCAAACGAACAAATTTCTACGCCACTTTCTAATTCATTTAGAATTTAACTTCTTCGCCTGGGTTTAAAATTTGGACTTCACTATCTTTTACAAGTTCAGCAAAAGTACTAGGATCTTGTTTAATAATTGGGAATGTATTGTAATGAATTGGAACAACTGTTTTTGGTTTTAACAATTCGACAGCATAGGCAGCATCCTCTGGTCCCATTGTGAAATTATCACCAATTGGTAAAAAAGCAACGTCAATCGTATTTCTATCACCAATCAATTTCATGTCACCAAAAAGGGCAGTATCTCCCGCATGGTAAATCGTTAATCCTTCTGCAAAGAATAAAATTCCGCCAGGATTACCTGCATTAATTACTTCATTTTCTGTTTCATAAACAGAACCATGAAATGCTAATGTATATTTAACTTTTCCAAATGGAAACTCATATGCTCCCCCGATTCCCATTGGATGTACATTTAACCCTTGTTTACCTAGATAACCAGCTAATTCATTTGGTGCGACAACCAGTGAATTATTTGCTTTTGCCAATTCAATTGTATCCCCCACATGATCATTATGACCATGAGTTAACAGAATTACATCTGGTTTTTCTTCCTCTACTTTTAAATCTGTTAATCCATTACCACGAATAAAAGGATCAATTAAAATTGTTTTTCCATTTGTTTGGATTTTTACAATTGAATGTCCATGATAAGAAACTTGCATTATTTATCCTCCTTCAAATTGTGTTCAAATAATCTTAATTCGATTTTAAATCGATTTTTTCCTTCTTTTGATATACTATAGACAGCGATACTAATAGTAGCTTTAAGTTCATCTGAACTACATTAGTTGAACTGATCGGGCTCTAACTTGCAGGATCACTGTACATGTATATACAGATTACTGGATAAAATTACGCTCGGGCAATTATTATGATTTGGAAACAGACAGTAGGAGGAATTTTATGAGTAATTTAGAACAACTTCAATCTTATTTAAAAGAGAATCAATATGATGCGGCTTTTATCACAACGCCAGATAATGTTTTTTATTTTTCAAATTTTAAAAGCGATCCCCATGAACGTTTATTAGGCGTAATGGTATTTAAGGAGGCTAAGCCATTTTTAGTTTGTCCTAAAATGGAAGCTGCAGATGCAGTAAACTCTGGCTGGAATGAAGAGATAGTCGGCCATTTAGATACGGATAATCCATGGGAGCTTATAGCACAAGCCATTCAATCACGCGGTATTACCATTTCATCATTAGCAATCGAAAAATCACATTTAACTGTTGAACGTTTAGAAAGTTTACAACAAATTTACCCACAAGCTAAATTTCTACGTCTTGACGACAAAATAAATGAAATGCGTGTCATTAAAGATGAAGTTGAGATTGAGAAATTACGAAAAGCTGCTGCTTTAGCAGATTATGCCATCGAAGTAGGCTGTAAGGAGATTGCAGAGGGTAAAACAGAGATGGAAATTTTAACAGCTATAGAAAATGCTATTTTAGCTAAAGGTTGTAAAATGTCTTTTGAAACTATGGTACTTTCTGGTCCAAAAACGGCTTCTCCGCATGGCAATCCTGGGGATCGTAAAATTCAGAAAGGGGATATGATTTTATTTGACTTAGGAGTAATTTACGAGGGTTATTGCTCAGATATTACACGTACTGTTGCATTTGGCGAACCATCTGAAGCACAAAAAGAAATTTACAATACGGTACGACAAGCAAATGAAAATGCAATCGCAGCAGTTAAACCAGGTGTCCGCGCAATGGATTTGGACAAAATTGCTAGAGATACAATTACTGATGCTGGCTACGGCGAATACTTCACACATCGCTTAGGGCATGGCCTTGGTATTTCTGTTCATGAATTCCCTTCTGTAACAGGTGCAAATGAATTAGAACTTAAACCAGGAATGGTCTTTACTATTGAACCAGGAGTTTATAAAGCAGATGTAACGGGTGTTCGAGTTGAAGATGACGTAGTTGTTACAAAAGATGGCGTCGAAGTTTTAACTAAGTTCACTAAGGAATTAATTATTCTCTAATTACAAAGAGAACGGGGCAAAAATCGAGTAGGAGGGAGTGATTAACTCCCGACCTCTCACACCACCGTACGTACGGTTCCGTATACGGCGGTTCAACTAAGATGAATAACGCAAAGTTTCGTAACGACCTTGCAGACTTTTCAGCCCTTGGCTTTCCCAATAGGAAATGCCGAGGGTTCTGTGTAATATGGGGCTTTTTGAAATGCGCCAGTACCCTTTTCGGGAATTTCCCCACTCGTATGCTT
>DATMGC010000133.1:0-30968 GCA_035555915.1 Ureibacillus sp.
AGCTAAGTTTTTTGATCAAACAGATGAATAGATAATCTGTAAGGAGGTGCCAATAATGGCTGTACCATTTAGAAGAACTTCTAAAACTGCAAAAAGAAAGCGTCGTACGCATTTCAAATTATCTGTACCTGGTATGGTAGCATGCCCAAACTGTGGTGAAGCTACTTTATCTCACCACGTATGTAAAGCTTGTGGTCACTACAAAGGTAAAGAAGTAGTTAGTAAATAATACAGTATTTACTAATAAGTAGGCTATTAGAGAGGCCATGGCTCTCTAGTAGCCTTTTTTTATTTTAGACAGATTTTAAAGCTCCCCCCTGCAATCTATAACATATCCTCCGAAAGAATATTCTTACTATTCTGTGTGTATTATGACTAGCTTTTCTAAAATGTGAATCATTTTCCATCCTCTAACTTACCGTACCCTTGTAAAATTTAATACACTGCTTTACTATTTAAGCTGATTGACTATTTGTTACAAAAGTAACCATAAAGGGGATGTAAAGTGTGGCTTACAAAATAGATAACAATGAGGGGATTATCACTTTTACCATTGATCGTATAGAGAAAAGAAATGCGGTAAATGATGAAGTGATGGAAGGATTAAAGAAAGTCATTACATATATCAAAGAACATGAAGATGTTCGTTATTTAGTTATTACCGGTAGTGGCGAAAAAGCATTTTGCTCTGGCGGAGATTTATCAGAATTTCATAGTTTAAAAACAGCAGACCAAGCTTTTGGTATGTTAAGTAAGATGGGCAATATATTATATGATTTAGCGACATTACGAGTGCCTACGATTGCATTAGTTAATGGTACTGCAGTTGGTGGTGGGTGTGAAATTGCAACAGCTTGTGATTTTCGCCTTGTTGCAAGTCATGCGAAATGTGGTTTTATACAAGGTACACTTTCCATAACGAGTGGTTGGGGTGGAGGTACTTATTTGTTGGAGAGAGGACTTCGACATGACCAAGCACTTAAAATGCTCATAGATTCACAAAGATATAATGCTCAACGTCTCTATGAAATTGGATGGGCAACGAGTATTTTTGAAGGTTCAAAAGAACAAGCGTTAGATGAGTTTATTGTGGATATGAGAAAAATACACCCGGATGTGCATCAAGCTTATAAAGAGATAGAAGTACGTAAATGGCAAGAGAGAAAAATGTATGAGCGAGTGATGGAAGAGATTCGTTTATGTGCAAAACTATGGGAAAGTGATGCTCATAACGAAGCAGTAAATCGCTTTTTAAATAAATCTAAATAAAAAGTACGCACTTATTTAGTGTTGAGGTTATTAAATATTCTGTTTAATGAGGAAGTAGTAGAAAGAAATTTAATACGACTTATCCTTTTTCTAATGTTTAGTATTCTATTTAATCTATTTACCTGCATATAGTAGTAAAAAATGCGAGGTGATAGATATGGATGGAAAAAGACGTAAGGATCAATGGACAGCTGATGATGATGAAAAATTAGCGGAGATTGTTATTCAGGCTGTACAAAATGGTAAAACACAACTTGAAGCTTTCGCAGAAGCAGCAAGTATATTAAATCGTACAAAACAGGCATGCGGCTTCCGCTGGAATAAAACTCTAAGACAGCAATATGGGCAAATGCTAAATAGTGTACGTAAACGACCAAAACAATTAATGCGTAGCCATTTAAAACTAGCACTCAGTAGTTTTGATGAATTGACTGAAGCATATAACGAACTAGAAATAAGATATCGTGAATTGCAATCAGAGCATGAAAAAATCTTAAAGTGGTTACAGCAAGGTGCAAGTTTTATTGAGCATCAGAACCAAAAGTGATTGACGATTTAAAAAGTTGTTGTATAAAGTCATATAAATGCGTGGCATTAAAAATTCTTCTGAGAAGAATAGGTATAGGGAAAGAGTGTGAGAAAGGATTTACTTTTCATTTATTTATGTGGTTAAAGGACAACAATGTATTTAGGGTCGCCTAAATGACAATAAAGTATTTCATTTGATCCTACTTTAATAACAAATGGGCGGCACAAAAATGCATTATTGTTTAGATTGTTATTTTATGAGGTATGTTCTTTTTCTTCCGATGGTATTATTTTCTTGTTCTTATTCTTAAATGTAGGGGAGAGATAAAAATATACCAAATATAGTAATCAAATTTTATTTAACATATCGTAAATATTGAGTGAATCCTTTATAATTAGATATAACATTAAAAGGTCTACCGAAATGGTAGGCCTTTAATTTTCGTTATCTCATTATTTTGAACACTATGTTATCTAAGAATAGTGAAGATGAATATTATGGAGTTGAAGGGAAAAGAGGGTGATAGGTTGGAGATCGTAGTCATTGGTACTGGTTCAGTTGGAATGCTAATAGCTAGTTTTTTATCAGAGTATAATGATAAAGTGACTTTAATTCCACATAGGGATGAACAGGGAAGAAACCTTCAACAATATGGACTTGTAAGAAAGAATTTAGATGGGACTACCACTAAAACGAAGATCAATGTAAGAAGTGACTTGTCTGGATTGTCGAAAAATTCATTAGTCATTATTGCAGTAAAATATGGCCAATTACAAAAAGTTTATGAAAAATTAACAACTTTAGAGCCTACTATTCCACTTCTTTTCCTCCAAAATGGTTTAGCTCATTTAGAGGAGGTCGATTCTTTACCTCAACAATCCATTGCTTTTGGTTCCTGTCAATTTGGAGCACAACGTGAAAATGATATAACGGTTTTTCATCGTGGACAAGGTGTGCTAAAAGTTGCTATTAAGAAAGGACATTCTGATCAATATAATCGCTTAACGGAAAGTACTAATCCTTTATTTCAAGTTACGTTTGTAGAGAACGCTGAGAAAATGTTATTTGAAAAAGCCTTATTAAATTGTTTTATTAATCCTTTAACAGCGGTTTTGGAAGTCAATAATGGCGAGTTGGTTGAAAATCCAAATACATATCGTCTTCTAAAAAAATTATATAAAGAAATGATGGCAGCCTTTCCGGAAGAAGAATCAAGAGTTTCTCTTTTGGATGTTGAAAATCTTTGTAAAAGAACGGCTTCAAATACATCTTCCATGTTAGGGGATATAAAAGATAATCGACCGACAGAAATTGAAACCATTGTCGGGGAAGTGATTAAAAGGGCTTCTAAGAGGGGAAAAACATTGCCGTTGTTAGAAACATTGTATCTATTAGTTTTAGCAAAGGAAGGGCGGGGTGAGAAAATGTGAAAATGCTACTTCAATACATAGTTAGTTCAATTATTTTTTTTCCGATAATTCTATTTTCCATTGCTTATTTGATAGCCTTGAAACGGAAAAAAAGTAAGGCGAAATCTTTTGGATTTGCTAGTGATATAACGACCTTTGTTTTATTTTTCTCGGTTCCTTTGTCGATAACAAGTTTATGGGGAACGAATTATAATGGGATTATATTGATTATAGCAATCGTAATAGCAATTATATTTACATACATAGATTGGCGTACGAAAAAGGAAATTATTATATTGAAGTTGTTAAAAAAGATATGGAGATTATATTTTATTCTGTTAATGACAACTTTTGTTGTTGTATGGATTGTCGGTTTGGTTCAAAGTATAATGGAATATGCTTTTTAGTGGATTTAAGCATTTTCTTTTGAAGTAGAAGTTCAATACTTTACAATAGAGAATGTGAAAAAAATGTAGATTAGATATAATTAAGAATGAGAACAAGTAAGTAACTTGTCATAGAGTAGAGGAGTTTTTTTATGAGACTGGAGCATATTGAATTACCAGTTAACAATAAATTACTAGCTGATTTTTGGTCGAGAAGTGAGCAACTGCGTGTATTTTTTGAATATGAGTATAATGATGAAGCATATAAAACACGCCTTCAGTACCTAAAATCAAAGCATTATTATAATAAAGAGTTAAGCCAAATAATTCGTCAATTTATGGAACCCTTTGGTATTTCTGAAAAAGTAGAAGAAAACTTAGCTAATCTAGCAAACGGATCGGTTGCTATAGTAGGTGGCCAACAAGCTGGGATTTTAACTGGTCCATTATATTCAGTTCATAAAGCCATTACAGTTATTCTTTTAGCTAAGGAACAAAGTGAAAAACTGGGAGAAAAAGTTGTACCGATTTTTTGGATTGCTGGAGAAGATCATGATTTAGAAGAAATTAATCATACGTATACAATTGTCAATGGGACTACAAAGAAAAGAGTATATAGTGAACGTTCCAAATTGAAAACTATGGCTTCTACTACAAATGTTCAAAAAGAAGAATTACAAAAGTTGATAAATACAATATTCCGAGATTATGGTGAAACGAAATTTACCCAGTCGCTTTATAAAAATTGCATAGAACAACTAGAACAGAGTCAAACATTTACTGATTTTTTTGCTCGTCTAATGAATGTACTATTCCAATCAGAAGGTTTGTTAATGATTGATGCAGCTTACCCATCATTCCGAAAATACGAATCAGACTTCTTTGTGAAAATGATTGAGTTAAATGAGCAAATCGCTAATGTTGTTGTTGAGAAAGAGCGCTTATTAGGCGAGGCTGGATATGGAACGCCGATTGGTGCAAAAAATGACAGTGCCAACCTATTTTATGTTCAAGAAGGCGAACGTTTTTTACTTGAAAGAAAAGAGCGCTTTTATCAAGATGCTAGTGGGTTCATTAAACTGTCAGAGGAACAGCTATTAGAAGTAGCGAAATCCAGCCCAGAAAAGCTAAGTAACAATGTTGTGACTAGACCTCTTATGCAAGAAATGACAATCCCTGTATTAGCTTTTGTCGGAGGGCCAGGGGAATTAGCTTATTGGGCAACTTTAAAGGATGCTTTTAAAGTGTTAGATTTACAAATGCCAATTTTAGCACCAAGACTAAATATTACATTGGTAGAACGAAAAATTGAACAGCTCCTTTCTACATATCATTTATCGATTTGTGACATTATTGAAGGACGTGCACAAACTTTAAAAGCGCAATATATCGAAAGTGTTCAGGATGCTGAAGCGAAAGAGCAAATAGAAGCTTTAAATGAGTTAGTGAAGGAACGATACAAAAAATTAGATGCTCATTTAAAAACACAGCAACTAGAGCTACAATCCCTCATAGAAAAAAATATGAAGTATCATGAAAATCAGTTTAACTATTTAAGTAGTAAAATTGAGCAACAGGTATTTTTAAAGCATGAAAAAACAATTCGTCAGTTTGATATGATGCAACTTGATATATACCCAAATGATAGTCTTCAAGAAAGGGTTTATAATCCCTTCCAATATATGAATAGTTATGGTACTACTCTTATTACTGATTTATGTGCCCTTCCAATGCAGGTTGGAAATAAGCACTATGTAATCCATCTGTAATAATTGTATAAGTAATTTGAAGTTTGTGTGTAAATATACCTATTATACTTGCGAAACCCTTTCATATAGAGCTTTCGCTGTAGAAAAAGAAGTCGTCTCATAAAAGAGACGACTTCTTTTTTGTGCCAAATTACGTACCGATAAAGTTGTAGAAAAGTACTATATACACAAATTGTAAAAAGTAGTTAACAATCTCGTTAAAAATGTGGAGGAAAGTGGGGGAATGTGGTACATTATTTACTAAAGTGGGGTGAGTAGCATGTTCATGGGAGAATATCAACATTCCGTTGATGCAAAGGGACGCCTTATTATACCTTCTAAATTTCGTGAAGACTTAGGGAATACTTTTGTAATTACACGTGGACTTGATAACTGTCTTTTTGGCTATCCTATGGATGAATGGCGAAAACTCGAAGAAAAACTGAAAGAATTACCAATGACCAAAAAAGATGCCCGTGCTTTTGCAAGGTTCTTCTTTTCTGGGGCAACAGAAGTTGAAATTGATAAACAAGGAAGAATCAATATCCCGGCAACACTTACCTCTTACGCAAAGCTTGAAAAAGAATGTGTCATTTTAGGTGTATCAAGTAAAATTGAAATTTGGGCAAAAGAATCTTGGGAATCATATTTCAACGATGCTGAAAGTTCTTTTAACGAAATAGCAGAAAATTTAATCGGCTTTGACTTCTAGTTAAGTAAGCGCCAAGAAGGAGTAATGGTATATGTTCGATCATACAACCGTGTTATTAAAAGAAACTGTTGATGGATTGAACATCAATCCACAGGGAATATATGTGGATTGTACTTTAGGTGGAGCTGGACATAGCGAATACTTAGTACAGCAACTATCATCAGAGGGTCGACTTATTTGTTTTGACCAAGATACAACAGCAATTGAAAATGCAAAGGTTCGTTTAGCAGACTATTTAGATCGAGTGACGTTTGTTCATTCGAATTTCCGTTATGTGAAAGAAGAGTTGCAAAAACTTAATATCGAAAAGATTGATGGTATTTTATATGACTTAGGTGTCTCTTCACCACAATTAGATACACCAGAACGAGGCTTTAGCTATCACCATGATGCACCTTTAGATATGCGAATGGATCAAACAGCACCACTTACTGCTTTTCAGGTAGTAAATGAATGGGCCTATGAAGATTTAGTACGTATTTTTTTCCGCTATGGCGAAGAAAAATTCTCTAAACAAATTGCTCGTAAAATCGAGGAAGCAAGAAAACACGCACCAATTGAAACGACGGGGCAACTTGTTGAATTGATTAAAGAAGGGATTCCTGCTCCAGCTAGAAGAAAGGGCGGACACCCAGCGAAAAGAGTTTTCCAAGCAATACGAATTGCAGTTAATGATGAACTAGGTGCTGCAGAAGATTCTTTAGTAGATGCAATAGAGGTTTTAAAAATTGGAGGACGCATTAGCGTTATCACTTTCCATTCATTAGAAGATCGTTTAACGAAATCTATTTTTAAAGAGGCGTCATCACTTCCTGATTTACCTCCAGGTTTCCCGGTCATTCCTGATGAGTACAAGCCTACACTAAAACTTGTTACAAGAAAGCCAATAGTACCGACTGATGAGGAACTAGAAATTAATAATCGTTCACGTTCAGCAAAACTCCGAATTGCCGAAAAAATCAATGAGAAAGGAAGAGGGTAAATGGCAGTACGTGCTAGGCAAAATTCTTATTTAACACAACCAGTAACTACTGAACAACAACAACCAGTTAGAAAGCAAAGTAGTAATAACAGAAAGAAAACGATTATTACAGCAAAAGAAAAAATGTTGTATTTAGCATTTGTTGTCATGGTTGTAGTTTTGGCAGTCACAATACTGCATAAACAAAGTTCAATTCAACAAGCATCCATGGAAATACAACAGATTGAATCACAAATCACTGAAATTGAAAAACAAAATGTTGATTTAAAAGTACAAGTTAGCGAACTATCAACATATGAAAGAATTTGGGAAAAAGCAAAAGAACTCGGTTTAACACTTAATGAGAAAAATGTGAAGGTAGTGCCGGGAGAATGAAAAAAAAGAGATTTCGATTCCAATGGGGAGCCTTTCTAATGTTAGTTATTTATGGAGGGCTCTTTTTTGCTTTATTTATCCGTATCTTTTATATTCAGTCGACAGGTGAAATAAAGGGTGAGCAATTAAAAGTAAAAGCTGCTGCACTCTATGAAAAAGACGCAGTTTTAACTGCTGAAAGAGGTAGAATTCTTGATCGAAATGGTGGAGTGATTGCAGAGGATACATTAAGCTACCGCTTAATTGCAGTTGTTAATCCAGAAGCTACTGAAAATGATAAGAAACCTCGACATGTTGTTAATCCAAAGAAAACTGCGAAAGTACTAGCAAAATATATTTCTATGGAAGAATCAGAGATTTATAAGATCTTAACTAAAAAGTTAGCCGATGGAAGAACACCTTATCAGGTTGAATTTGGCGTAGCAGGACGAAGTATTAGTCATGAAATCATGACAGCTATCAAAAATGAAGAACTTCCTGGTATTACTTTTGCTAGTGATTCAACAAGATATTATCCAAATGGTCCATTTGCTTCTCATTTGGTTGGATTTGCATTGAAAGAAGAACAAGAAGATGGTAGCTTTAAAACCGTGGGAAAAATGGGCTTAGAGTATACGTATAACAAAGAGCTCACAGGTAAAGATGGCTCCATGCAATATGAAAGTGATATCTTTGGATATTTACTACCGAATAGTGAAAAGATGGTCACACCAGCAGAAAACGGGGATGATATCTATTTAACAATAGATAAAACTATTCAAAACTTCTTAGAAGAATCCATGACAAGTGTTTATAAACAATATAATCCTGAATCCATGATTGGTGTTGTGGCCGATCCAAAAACAGGTGAGATTCTTGCAATGTCGCAAAGACCAACCTTTGACCCGGATACAAGAGACGGTCTAGATGGTTGGAATAATAATGTGATTGAGTCAGTAATTGAGCCTGGTTCCACAATGAAAACTTTTACTCTAGCAACTGCGATAGAAACAGATAATTGGTATCCTGGGGCATACTATCAATCGGGTTCATATACATTACTTGGAGATACGATAAAGGACCACAACCTTAATGGTTGGGGTAAGATAACGTATTTAGAGGGATTCCAGCGCTCATCCAATACAGCAATGGCTAATTTACTAGAGTATGTTGGTAATGACACATTAATAGACTACTTTAAAAAGTTCGGATTTGGACAAAAGACTGGTATAGATTTACCAGGTGAAGCTTCTGGTACTCTGTTAACAAAATATCCGATTAACTACGTTACAACATCCTATGGTCAAGGCTCTACGGTTACACCAATTCAATTAGTTCAAGCAGCCACAGCTGTTGCAAATGATGGAGAAATGATGCAACCTTATGTGATTGATAAAATAGTAGATTCGTCAAATGGAGAAGTAATTAAAGATGAAAAGCCGTCTGTAAAAGGAAAGCCTATATCTAAAAAAACAGCACAACAGGTGCGAGAAGTTTTGGCATCTACTGTTACTTCAAAAGATGGAACTGCAAAAAACTTTGCAATCGAGGGGTATGAAGTCGCTGGGAAAACTGGTACAGCCTATATTCCGAAAGATGATGGTTCTGGAAAATACTTAAAGGGTAATAAAAATAACTATTTATATTCCTTTTTAGGAATGGCTCCTGCAGATGATCCTCAATTAATCGTCTATGTTGCGGTAAAAAAACCTAAACTAGGGGCAACAGAAGTTGGTTCCAAACCTGTTTCGGAAGTATTCACTTCTGTTATGCAAAATAGCTTAAAATACTTAAATATTAATCCTGAAGATGTGGCAGAAGTAGAAACAACTACGATGAAAAACTATATCGGGAAGAATGCTGATAATGTTCAAGCTGAATTAGAAAACGACGGGATCACACCAATTGTTATTGGCGAAGGTGGCAAAATTACTGCTCAGTACCCTGAAAAAGATGTAGCTATTACGAAGGGGAGTATTGTATTTTTGAAAACCGAAGGATCTGTTACATTACCATCATTTAAAAACTGGTCATTAAGGAATATGTTAGTTTATAAAATGATGTCAGGTCTGACTATTGAAATTGTTGGAGAAGGGTATGTTGAAAGTCAAAGCGTGTCAGCGGATACTGTTATTGGAGAAGGATCGCCGATTGTCGTTCAGTTAAAGACACCTAAAGAAACCTACTCTTCACCACCGGTTGAAGAAACGACAGATGACGAAGAAGAATTACCTAAAGATTAACAATCCATTCGAATAGAAGTTGTTTTTAATTCATACTTTGTTAAAAACGAGGTGTGATTGTATTATGAAGTGGATTTCTACCATTTCAAAAAAACGATTAAAGTTAATTATTTATGGTTTTATTCTATTTGGATTAGCTGTTGTTATTCGGTTATTTTATGTCCAAGTTATACAGCATGATAAGTTAACGGAACTTGCAAAAGAAAACTGGGATAGGGAGATTCCTTTTGCTTCAGAAAGAGGAGAAATTGTAGACCGTAATGGGGATATAATAGTAACTAATAAATTAGCCCCGACTCTTTATTTTATGCCAGCACAAAACGATAATATTGAAGAAGCAGCTAAACAAATTGCTTCGGTGTTAGATCTAGATTCTCAAGAATTATTTAAAAAAATGAAATCTCCAAGGTATTTAGTAAAACTTGCACCAGAAGCCAAAAATATTACGTATGAACAAGCAGTTGAAATACAAAGCCTAAAAATAGACGGTCTATATAGTGGCGTTGATTATGTCCGGCATTATCCATATGGGAATTTATTATCCCGATTTATTGGATTTACAGGATATGATACACAAGGTCTTGCAGGAATTGAGTATCAGTACGATAAGGTATTAACATCCAGAGATGCGGCAATTCGACTCTTTACAGATGCAAAAGGGAATTCCTTACCTCATGTAGATGATGAATGGCGTGAGGGAAATCAAGGTGCAACCGTTAAGCTCACAATTGACTTGGATGTACAAAAGGTTGTGGAAAGAGAATTATCCCAAGCAATGAAAAAATATGATGCTGATCAAGCATTAAGTATTGCCATGAATGTAAATACTGGTGAAATATTAGCATTGTCATCTTACCCTACATATGATCCTGCTAATTTTGAAGATGTGGACCAATCCATCTATAACCGTAATTTACCGGTTTGGATGACTTATGAACCTGGCTCTACATTTAAAATTATTACACTTAGTGCAGCTCTTGAAGAAGGTGTAGTCGATTTAGAAAAAGATAAGTTTTATGACAAGGGATATACAATGGTAGAAGATTCAAGGCTTCGTTGTTGGAAACGTGAGGGACATGGAAGCGAGACTTTTTTACAAGTAGTAGAAAATTCTTGTAACCCTGGTTTCATCGAGCTTGGACAACGAGTTGGTCCTGAAAAACTTCTACAATATATTAAAAACTTTGGCTTTGGTAGTGCTACTGGCTCCAATATTCCAGGGGAGGCATCAGGAATACTCTTCCCTAAAGAAGCTTTTGGTCCTGTAGAACAAGCAACAACCTCCTTTGGTCAAGGGATAGCTGTTACACCTGTTCAACAAGTTCAAGCAGTAGCTGCTGCAGTAAATGGTGGGAAATTATATACACCTTATGTAGTTTCACAAGTAGTTGACTCAGAAACTGGTAAAATTATTGTTGATAATAAACCAGAATTAAAACGTACGGTAATAAGTGAAAAAACATCTGCAACAGTGCGTTCAGCTTTAGAATCAGTTGTTGCAAATGGGTCTGGTCGACAAGCTTTCCGTGATGGCCTAAGAATAGGTGGAAAAACAGGAACAGCGCAAAAAGTAGTAGATGGTCGCTATAAAGACGGTGAGTATATCGTATCCTTTATAGGCTTTGCACCTGCTGATAATCCTGAAGTTGTTGTCTATGTGGCTATCGATAATCCAAAGAGTTCTACAGTCTTTGGTAGTACCATTGCAGCACCAATTGTTGGACAAATTATTGAAGATATTGCGCCAACAGTGGGGATTGAAGTGGATCGTGAAGGGCAAATGGAAAAACAATATCGTTGGGGAGATCCTATAACTGAACGAGTACCAAATTTAGTTGGGTATTCTTTAGATGAAATAGCGAAATTAGAGTATCCATTTAAAATGGAGATTCATGGAGATGGAAAAGTTGTTAAGGCACAATTACCAGAACCAGAAAATATTCTTGAACAAGATGGTACGGTCCATCTTTATTTAGACGAAAAAAAATAATTATTAACTTCTTAGTGAAAATGCTAATATAGCTTTTTACAATAGTACTAAAGAAGTACAGAAATTAGAGGAGATTTAACATGACAATCACAACAACAATAACCATTCTAGCAATTTCATTTATCGTTTCTGTGGTTTTAGCACCGATTTTCATTCCGTTACTTCGTCGGTTAAAATTTGGCCAGAGTATTCGTGAAGAAGGTCCACAATCACATATGAAAAAAGCTGGAACTCCAACTATGGGGGGCATAATATTTTTAATCTCGATAATTGCTACAACGGTAATTGTTGGAAATATGTCAGACATATTTACAACTCAATCTGTCGTAATCATACTTGTTTTAGCCGGTTTTGGTTTAATCGGATTCTTGGACGATGGAATTAAAGTAATTTTCAAACGTAATTTAGGGTTAACATCATTGCAAAAATTGATTGGTCAAATTATTATTTCAATCGCAGCTTTCCTTCTATTACGACTAGGTTCATTTGATACAACAATTAGTATACCTTTTACAGATTTGTCTATTGATTTAGGTATATTATATGTATTGTTTTTAATCTTCTGGTTAGTAGGCTTCTCCAATGCAGTTAACTTAACAGATGGATTAGATGGATTAGTTGCTGGAACAGCATCCATTGCATTTACAGCTTTTGGAGTAATCGCTTTATTCAACGATCAAGCGGATGTAGCATTATTTACATTTGCTGTAACGGGTGCTCTTTTAGGATTTTTACTTTTCAATGCGAATCCTGCAAAAGTATTTATGGGGGATACAGGGTCACTTGCATTAGGTGGAGCCTTGGCTCTTGTTTCGGTTTTAGTAAAAGAAGAATTGCTTTTATTATTAATTGGCTTAGTGTTTGTTATCGAAACTTTATCAGTAATCTTGCAAGTTGCAAGTTTTAAATTACGCGGGAAACGAATCTTTAAAATGAGCCCAATCCATCACCATTTTGAATTGTCTGGGTGGTCTGAACGTAAAGTAGTAGTAGTCTTTTGGTCAACAGCGTTAGTTGTTGCATTAATCGCAGTAATAACGGAGGCAGTATTATGATTCAATATTCAAAATTACAACATAAAAAAGTTTTAGTTCTTGGTTTAGCAAAAAGTGGAGTAGCCGCATCAGAGCTACTCCATGAATTAGGTGCTTTTGTGACTGTGAATGATTCAAAGCCTTTTGATGAAAATCCACAAGCGCAAGGTCTATTAGAAAAAGGGATAACAGTAATCTGCGGTCGACATCCTGAGGATTTACTTGATGAAGGATTTGAATTAGTAGTAAAAAATCCTGGTATCCCCTACTCTAATCCAATCGTAGATGATGCGATCAAGCGCGGAATTCAAGTTATTACTGAGGTGGAATTAGCTTATTTAGTAAGTGAAGCTCCGATTATTGGTATTACAGGAACAAATGGTAAAACAACTACGACTACTTTAATATTCGAAATGTTAAATAGTGGTGAGAAAAAACCCCTAATTGCAGGTAATATTGGAACTGTAGCATGTGGAGTCGCTGCTAGTGCCACTGAGGAAAATGTCATTGTAACTGAACTTTCTTCATTCCAATTAATGGGTACAAAAGAATTTAAGCCGAGAATAGCCATTTTAACAAATTTATATAATGCTCATCTTGATTATCATGGTACTTTTGAGGATTATGCAGATGCTAAATTTAACATCACAAGAAATCAAGATGAAAATGATTGGTTCATTTATAATGGCGATCAAGAAGTAGTTAGACAATATGCAGCAAAATCCAAAGCAAAAAAAGTTCCTTTCAGTTCTAATGGTCGTACTAACGAAGGTATTAGTGCCGATGAATCAACAATCTATTGGCAGGGGGAACCTTTCTTAGAGAGATTAAATATTGCTCTACCAGGGAAACATAACCTTGAAAATATTCTAGCAGCACTAGCAGCTTGTATTTTATATGGCTGTGAAAAAGAAGCTTTAGAGGAAGTATTAACAACATTTACTGGCGTTCGTCACCGTACACAGTTTGTTCGTGAATGGGATGGGCGGAAAATTTATAATGATTCAAAAGCTACAAACTGTCTTGCAACAAAGGTTGCCCTAGAAGCTTTCGCACAGCCAACCGTTTTATTGGCCGGTGGGTTAGACCGAGGACATTCCTTTGAAGAGTTACGTTCATCCATGAAAAATGTAAAAAGTGTTGTAGCTTTTGGACAAACGGGTAATAGATTTATTGAATTTGCAAAATCATGTGGAGTTCAAGAAACTGTATTAGCAGAAAATGTAGAAGACGCTGTAACAAAGGCTGCCTCCATTTCACAAAGCGGGGATATTATTTTATTATCGCCGGCTTGTGCTAGTTGGGATCAATACAAAAGCTTTGAAATGCGAGGAGATTTATTCATCGATGCAGTGATGAAGCTTTAATTAATGAATCACACCACTAGTGACAGACATGTTTAAGTACCATAAGACATAACGTACAATTACATCGAATATTGCTTGAGTAGAATTGGTGTTTCCTCATCTTCTCTCAAGCTCTATTTGCTAAAAGATTAACAATGAATAAGCTAGCTGAAGGTGCTAGCTCCTTAGTCAATTAGACAGAAACTTAAAAGTTAAAGTGTAGTTTGTCGGGGGATTCTAAATAGCACCTTCTGCATTTTTATAGAGTATATAAGAGGAAAGGATGCCTTAGCTGAAGTTTACTTATAAGAGGCTCTTCATTATATCAGCGGCCTTACTGTCATTGTTTGGAATTATTTTCATCTATTCTGCCGGTACATATTGGAGTTCGATTCATTATGAAGATCAACTACCCTTCTATATAAAACAAGGTATTTACTTAATCTTAGCAATAATTGTATTTATAACAATTACCAATATGCCAATTTTTACTAAAGAACAAACTTGGAAAGCACTTTATTGGTTTTCACTAGTTTTACTAATCCTAGTGTTAATACCAGGTATCGGTCTTGTAAGAAATGGTTCTCAAAGTTGGATTGGTCTAGGTCCTTTAACGATCCAACCAGCGGAGTTAGTCAAAATAACTACGTTAATGTATCTAAGTTTTTTATTAAGTAAAGTAAGAAATGATGAACGTGTTGTTCAATTGAAGCATTTTTTTATTATTATTCTTCCATGCGGATTAATCATGTTACAGCCTGACTTTGGTTCTGTGTTCATTTTGGTTGTTGCAGCATTTATCTTACTTTTCATTGCAAAGTATCCGATAAAATTATATGTCGGATTCATTGGACTTGGGATTGTCGGGTTAGTTGTTTTAATTGCCTCTGCCCCATATCGTCTAAAGCGTATAGAAGCTTTTATTAATCCGTGGGCGGATCCATTGGGAAGTGGTTTCCAAGCGGTGCAATCATTACTAGCGATTGGACCAGCAGGGTTGCTTGGACATGGTTTCCAACAAAGTCGGCAAAAGTTTTTGTACTTACCCGAGCCTCAAAATGATTTTATCTTCTCAATTATTTTAGAAGAAATAGGATTCTTAGGTGGCTGTGTTGTTTTAGCACTTTTTGCTGTCTTTATTTATTCTGGTTGTGGACTTGCTATTCAGTCATTGAAAAGCTCAGATTTCTATGCAATTTCCGCTTTAGTGGCAATGGTAGGATTCCAAGCAGCATTGAATATAGGTGTTGTTATTGGTTTGATTCCAGTAACTGGTGTGACTTTACCATTCATAAGTTATGGCGGTACTTCACTTATGATTATTTGGTTTGTAGTCGCCATCATTGTTAGTTTTGCAAATCGAAGTGATACTACGTAAATACACAAAAAGAAATAATAATGGAGGAAAGGGGGAGTAAAAATTATGGATAAAGTAATTGATATTGAAGAACGTATACCAACTTTAAGAGAGAAGAGAAGGAAGAGAACAAACTTTAAATTCATCTTCCTAATTGTACTATTCATCATTACGTTATTTTTACTCCTTTACTTTCAATCTCCGTATAGCGAAATCAAAGATATTAAAGTGATTGGTGCTGAGCTAGTAGAAGAGGATGTTTATAAAGAACAATCTGATTTAAAAGCCGGAGATTCGATATGGGGATTTAAAGTAACTGATATTGAGGACAAGATAAGCAAAGAAAACTGGGTTAAAGATGTTGAAGTTAAAAGAAAATGGTTAACAACCGTCGAAATTAACATTAAGGAATGGGATAAAGTAGCATATATATCACAAGATAATGAGCTTTACCCTATGTTAGAAAACGGTGAAATCTTTAAAGAAACAAGTGGTTTAGCGCCAGTGGATGCGCCCTTATTTTTAGATTTTGATAATGGGAAATTGAGAAAAAAATTATTAGTAGAACTATCCAAGTTAGATTCAGCAGTTCTATCCTTAATTTCACAAATCAACTCAACGCCATCTAGTAGTGATCCATATGCAATTACGTTGTATATGAATGATGGATACGAGGTTCGAGCAGAAGTTACGACTTTAGCTGAAAAGCTGAATTATTATCCTTCAATAGTCGCTCAAATTGAGAGTAGTAGTGGATATAAAAAGGGAATAATTGATATTGAGGTTGGTTCATACTACAGATCCTATCAAGATGAATATGCACTCTATGACATAGAAATCGACGAATCAGGTGAAGCAGTTATTGAAGAACAGGAAGTGAAGGCTGATGAAGAAACCGCTTCACAATAATAAATACAGCAAATTTACACGAAAACAGCTCATCGTACTAATTGTATGCATCACAACAGGATTTATTATTGGTTATTCTTATAAATTAACAAAAAATGATATAAAGTCGAATAACTCCTTTATGGACCAAGAAGAATCCTACCGAGAAGATTTAATTGAACAACAAGAAAGAAACAAAGAATTAGCAGATGAACTAAATAGCCTGCAAGATAAAATCCGAGAGTATGAAAAATCCTTTACAGATAATGAAGAAGAATATGAGCACTTAAGTGAAGAAGCAGAAAAGTTAAGGTTAATCCTTGGAAAGATTCCTGCTCAAGGGGAAGGTATCAAAGTTACTTTAAAGGATAATGAATATGATCCGAATTCAACCAACCCAAATGATTATATAGTTCACGAAAGCCATGTTTTATCGGTAATAAATGAATTGAAAATTTCAGGAGCGGAAAGTATATCAGTTAATGGACAAAGGTTAAAATCGAATTCATATATCAGATGTAATGGCCCGGTTATTACGATTGATGGTAAGCAGTATCCCGCACCATTTGTTATTGAAGCTGTTGGGAATACGAAAACACTTGTATCATCATTAAAAATTGTTGGAGGGGTATTTGACCAATTACTGGGTGATAATATTGTAGTGACAATAGAAGAAAAAGATTTGATACAAATGCCTTCAATAAATGAGGAAGCATAAACAATTATTCGAGGACAAGCCTAGCGTTTAGGAGGGGAACCAATGTCAAAGAAAATAGTGACCCGAATAACGATTGTATCATTTATTGTTGGACTTATGATAGCCGTTCAATATAACACTGTACAAAATCCTACTGCAAGGGATACCCGGGATATATGGGCTATCAGGGAGGAATTATCTCAAGAAAAACAAAAGCATTCAGAATTATTAGCAGAAATAGCTAACTATAATGATGTAATTAGACAATATGAAGATGATGATGAAACAAGTCAAGCCATTCTATTAAATAATACGGTGGATGATCTTAAACGACAAGTTGGCTTATTATCCGTAAATGGTCCTGGTTTAGTTCTTAACATTGGTCCCGCAGAGGAATTAAAGGAATTTGGATTTGATATAGAACCAATTGCACCTGATTTATTAATTCGATTAGTCAATGAAATTTACCGATATGATGGCCTTTATATTGAAATCGATGGGCAACGTCTCACACATACATCCCCCATTCGCGATATAAATGGTGTAACCACTGTTAATAGTATTCCAATTGATAAAACAAGTATTGAGATTAAAATTATAACGGAAACCTTCGAAAAGGCTGAAAAACTATACGGTTATTTATATGCTTCCCCTTTTAGAGATGATTTTTATCTTGATAACTTAGACTTGAAAATAAATGAAGCACAAAGAGATATAACTATTAAAGAATTTGATGGAAAATTTTCAAATGATTACTTAGTTGAGAACAACAAAGGGGAATAACTATGTGGTTACCATTATTAGGATTAATATTAGGCTTAAGTCTAGGTTTACTAACTGATATACAAATACCTACAATTTATGAGAATTATTTATCAATTGCTGTGTTGGCAGCATTAGATACTATATTTGGTGGAATCCGTGCTAACTTACAACAAGTATATGATGATAAAGTTTTCTTATCTGGATTTTTCTTCAATATTGCACTTGCTGCAGCGTTAGCATTTTTAGGAGTCCATTTAGGTGTGGATCTCTACTTAGCTGCTATTTTTGCCTTTGGCGTAAGATTATTCCAGAATATAGCGGTTATTCGACGAATTTTGATAGTAAAATGGGAAGAGAGACATATCAAAAAGAATAAAAATACAGTATAATAGCTTTAAAATACAATAGTTTATAGGATTTTATTTAGACATTACTATGGAATTACAATAGAATAAAATATAGTAGGATACGAAGGAGGTGCGGAATGATGAATCACCAAGATATTTATATTTCACTAGATATTGGTTCATCTTCTATTAAAGTTTTGATAGGAGAGATTACGGACAAGCAATTACACGTAATTGGTGTTGGTAATGTAAAATCAAACGGTATTCGAAAAGGCGCAATCGTTGATATAGATGCTACTGTACAATCTATAAAAAAAGCAATTGAACAAGCAGAACGAATGACTGGGATTAAAATAAATGAAGTAGTACTTGGTATACCCGCAAATCAGACAACACTTCAGCCAGTAAAAGGTGTTGTAGCTGTCAATAGTGAAAACCGCGAAATTACTGATGAAGATTTAGACAGAGTAATTGAATCCGCACAAGTGATGTCAATTCCACCTGAAAGAGAACTTGTTAACTTAATACCACGTCAATTTATTGTGGATAATTTAGATGAAATCAAAGACCCTCGTGGCATGATCGGTATCCGCTTAGAAATGGATGCTACCATGATTACAACATCAAAAACTTTAGTTCATAATGTCTTACGTTGTGTTGAACGAGCTGGCTTACAAATAAGAGAAATCTATTTGCAACCATTAGCAGCAGGATTTTTTGCCTTAACTGAAGATGAAAAAAATCAAGGGACTGCCTTTATTGATTTAGGAGGAGGTTCCACAACTGTTGCAGTTTTTGAAGAAGGTTTACTTACACGAACAGGTGTAATACCAGTTGGTGGCGAACATATAACTAAGGATTTATCGATTGTTCTCAAAACACCAACTGAACAAGCTGAGATTATTAAGAAACAGTTTGGGCATGCATTTTATGATGATGCTTCAGATGAAGAAATTTTCGAAGTACCGGTTTCAGGTACAGATGTGATGGATCAATACAGTCAAAAATTCATTTCAGAAATTATCGGTGTCCGTCTTGAAGAATTATTCGAACTAGTTTTAGATGAATTAGCTCGTTTAGGGGTTCGTGATTTACCGGGTGGAGTAGTCCTTACAGGTGGTGTTGCTCAACTAGAGGGAATTGCACAACTTGCACGCCAAGTTATGCAAACACGTGTAAGAATTTATACTCCTGACTATATTGGAGTTCGCGAGTCAGCTTATACAACTGCTGTAGGGTTAATTCGTTACGCACATTCAGAAGACGAATTCTATGGTAGAGGTCCAGTTCAAGCCCCTGTATATGCTACAGTAGGTGCTGGATCAACACCACCCAAAAAACAAACTAATACAGTAGAAAAAGAAAGCAATACTACAAATAAAACAAGCGTAATCAATAAAGCTAAAAAACTATTCGATAAGTTCTTCGAATAATAAATTCAAGATTAGTGGCAGGAGGAGAAACTATGTTAGAATTCGATACGAGTATAGACCAACTAGCTAACATTAAGGTCATTGGTGTTGGCGGTGGCGGTAATAACGCAGTAAATAGGATGATTGAGCATGGTGTACAAGGTGTTGACTTTATTGCAGTAAATACGGATGCACAAGCTTTAAATCTATCAAAAGCAGAATATAGATTACAGATTGGTAATAAGTTAACAAGAGGTCTTGGAGCAGGTGCTAATCCAGAAGTAGGAAAAAAGGCAGCTGAAGAAAGCCGTGAGCAAATTGAGGAAGTTCTTCGTGGAGCAGATATGGTCTTCGTAACTGCTGGTATGGGTGGCGGTACTGGAACAGGTGCAGCACCAGTTATAGCTTCAATTGCTCGTGATTTAGGAGCTTTAACTGTGGGTGTTGTAACACGCCCATTCTCATTCGAAGGACGTAAGCGTCAAACACAAGCAATCGGCGGTATTGCATCAATGAAAGAAGCTGTTGATACATTAATCGTTATTCCAAACGATAAATTATTACAAATCGTTGATAAAAGTACACCTATGCTTGAAGCTTTCCGTGAAGCAGATAATGTACTTCGTCAAGGGGTACAAGGTATCTCTGACTTAATCGCAACACCAGGACTAATTAACTTAGACTTTGCAGACGTAAAAACAATTATGTCAGATAAAGGTTCTGCATTAATGGGGATTGGTATTGCAACTGGTGAGAATCGTGCAACAGAAGCTGCAAAGAAGGCAATTTCAAGTCCATTGCTTGAAACTTCAATTGATGGTGCCAAAGGTGTTATCATGAACATTACAGGTGGATCGAATCTGAGTCTATTCGAAGTGCAAGAGGCAGCAGATATTGTTGCATCTGCATCTGATGAAGAAGTGAACATGATCTTTGGTTCGGTTATTAATGAAAACTTGAATGATGAAATCATTGTAACAGTTATTGCAACAGGTTTCTCTGATGATATCCTGACTCAACCACAACGTCAGCAAAATACACGTACTATGGGTACTATGCGCGGTGGACAAACACAAGCTCAACCTCAAGCACCAACACGTGAACGTGTACAGGAGCAGCAGCCTACTCAGCAAGAACCACAAAGACAGGTTCAACAACAACAAGATGATATGTTAGAAATTCCAACTTTCTTACGTAATCGTCGCAATCGTTAATTCGATAAGTAAAATATAATTTCGACAAGAAAAAATGCCATCTCAACTAATTGAGATGGTTTTTTTATAATTTTTTAGTCTTATAATGGAGGCGAACCTATATAACAAATATAAAGATAAGAAATAATTATGCACTATGCACGTACAATCATTTACAGCTTTTTCTACGTTCCATCAAACCAATCCTCAAAGATCATCGAATATAAAACAATCCATTTTCATGTCAAAAAACTTCAATTTTTAGATAAATTTGTCAAAAATAAATTGCACATTTGTACGACGGTTTGACATTTTCTGAACTCCTCAGATGGTACTCTATTAACAGGAGGACGCTAAAATGATTGGAGAATTACTCGTACTATACAATACGTTATTTAACTACTTTTTATTAAAATTCACACAAGAAATAACGGGATTGTATGTGAAAAGGAGTAGGTTGCTACTCAGTGCGTTTTGTAGTGGACTGATTGCAAGCATATTCTATCAGACATTATTTGGAGCCTTACTAAGTTTTATAGTACTCATTGGACTAGCATTTTCCTTCAAACTCCAATCGCTGTTAAAACAAGGCACTGTACTTTTTCTTACAACCTTTTTTCTAGGTGGCGTGTTAACAAGTCTATTGCCATTCTTACTTAACCAATCAGAAGTCACCTTTTTTATATTATGTACAGCCATTGCCTTTATAGGTTTAACTGCGATCCATTCAAAATGGAGAAAATTAATGCAATCTAAAATTCAACATTCATTTGTCGTAGATTGTGACCTCGAATTATTTAAAAAAACATATCACTTAAAAGGATTCATTGATACAGGAAATGAATGTACGGAACCTATGAGTGGTAAACCTGTTCATTTTCTTTCATATTCAGCAGTGTCAAAAGATCTTCCAGAGGACTTTCAAAAAGCGTTGCTCGCGTGGGATGAAAAAAATCCTTATCAGCTAAAGATGTTTCCTACTTATGTGTATCCGAAAATAAGAGTGTTAGCGCTTTCAACAGTTCAACAAGAAAGATCTACGGTGCTTGCTTTCAGATTTGACAAATTAAAAATAAGTGGTACAACTTCGAAAGAAATTTTCGAACAGTATGTTGTTTTTACAAAACAAGATGCGAGGTATCCACAAGACGCACAAATGATTCTTCACGTTTTGGCCCTATAAACTACTGATTTTAGTAGTGAAACACTTCGTATAATCTGCTACCTAATCACTAACAGGAATACCGATTTTGGACAAGACATACAGGGGTTCTCCATTAGGATTTGGGACATGCAACCTCTTAATAGAAATCCAATAGGTTTACTAACTAACAGCAGCTGGAGATTAACTCCATAAAAATAGGAGTTTCACTTTATAAAATATACGCATAAAGGGGGAAAATGATTGTTTAATAAAATTATTGACCTATTTAGAAAAATTTGGAGTAAGTTTCGTCTTAAAGGAACGTACTATATAGGGGGACACGATTCATTGCCAGTACCATTAACTAGAGAAGAAGAGATGACAGTTATTGAAGCCTTTATGAATGGTGATTTAAGAGCACGAGATACTTTAATTGAAAGAAATCTTCGTCTTGTTGTCTATATTGCAAGACGTTTCGATAACACAGGTACGCCAATAGAAGACTTAATTAGTATTGGATCAATTGGTTTGATTAAAGCAATTGAGACATTTAATACAGAAAAAAATATTAAATTAGCTACTTATGCTTCAAGATGTATTGAAAATGAAATTTTAATGCACTTAAGAAAGACAAGCCGTATGAAAGGTGAGGTTTCATTAGACGAGCCATTAAATTCAGATCCAGATGGAAATGAATTACTTCTTTCAGATATTCTAGGAACAGAAGAACAAATCATAATGAATGACGTAGAGAAAAAAATTGAACGTCAACATATGTTCCAAGCTATCAATGGTTTAAGTGAACGTGAACGTTATATAATGGAGTGTCGTTTCGGTTTAAACGGTAAGCAAGAAATGACTCAAAAAGAAGTTGCAGATCATTTAGGCATTTCTCAATCCTACATTTCACGATTAGAAAAGAAGATTATTTTAGATTTACGCGAACATTTAAATCAACCGATTTCTTAGAATATAACGGAGTAATAGCTAGTAAAATACAACTTCAGAACCGATTACAAGAACGAAAAACGTCCTTGTAGTCGGTTCTTTTTATGTGCATATATATTCAAGTTTTGATTGTCAATAATGTTAGAATCAATCATATATTTTTTAGTTGAAATAACGCTTATTGCGGTTCTTAGTACGAGCTTATTGGATGAAATTGGACGAAAAATTCATGCATATTCTTCACTATTCCGGACAAACTTAAAAAACAGTTCAGAGATATATGTTAAAACTTCCATCAGTTTACTGAGAAGTTGAAAGCTCACTTCATGTGAGTTACACGGACTTTGTCACAATTCGTTGTGATCCGTGTAGAACACATAGAAATTCAAGCATGTACTGACTGTTAACTCCTTTGGTTTTTACAGCCGGCTCATGCGGGGAAAAAAAAGACAGTTCGGAGGAAAGAAGATGGTTCGTACTAAGGTAGAACTTTGTGGTGTAGATACTGCTTCTTTGCCAGTGCTAAAACATGAAGAGATGAGAGAGCTGTTCGTTCGCTTACAATCAGGTGAAGAGTGGGTAAGAGATGAACTGGTAATTTGTAATTTAAGGCTTGTGTTAAGTATTGTCGGAAGATTTTCCTATCGTGGCGAACAAGCAGATGACCTATTCCAAGTAGGTTGTATTGGATTATTAAAAGCGATTGACCATTTTGATCTTAAGCATAATGTTCGATTTTCAACATATGCTGTACCAATGATCATTGGTGAAATCAGAAGACATTTGCGTGATCATCATGCTTTACGTGTTTCAAGATCGCTTAGAGACATTGCATATAAAGCAATGCAAGCAAAGGAAAAATTTATTTCAGAGAATTTATATGAACCGACAATTGAACAGTTAGCTGAAGCAATTGAGATGAAAAAAGAAGATGTTTTATATGCATTAGATGCAATTCAAGATCCTCTATCATTACAGGAGCCAATCTATTCAGATGGCGGTGATGCCGTATATATTATGGATCAATTAAGAGATGATGATGTATCTGAGGAACAATGGGTTGCCTATGTGAGTGTAAAAGAAAGTATGCAAAAATTAGATGAAAGACAACAGATGATTCTATCTAAACGTTTCTATTACGGTGAAACACAAACTGAAATTGCCAAATCATTAGGTATTTCTCAAGCGCAAATTTCTAGATTAGAGAAGAATGCAATTGAGACAATGCAAAAAGATTATAAATTAGGATAAACAAACGAGGCTGGTACAAAGGCCAAAATAGCATTTTTCCACACTAGGAAAAATGCTATTTTTACGTTCCAATGAAAATTGATTTCCATTCCGGGTACGCTTTCCGCGGGCACGGCCTGACACGAACGTCTCAGGCAGCGTGCTGTTCCCGCAGGAGTCGACCCTCCATTCCAATCAATTTTCAATGTATCATTTTTTTAATATTACGTTTTGGGTATTTCTTTGAGTTTTTCACTTAGGGCCCAGTCTCTTTTATACTTCTATCATCTAATTAAAATAGTATTTTAATTGGTTCAATGATCGTTGTAATCTGGCTTTTAAAATCGTTAAGCTCCTCTTCTGGCACACCTACAATCACTGCAGTTGCCGGACCGCTTGTTTTTTCCATATCAATGGAACACTCGAATTCAGCACCAGGAAAGATTCTCTGAAGCTCTAAAAGTATGCCTTTCGAGCCAACAGGCCATACTTGTTTGGCAATATCCAAACGAATTATATTATGAATTTCATTTAGCTTTGCTACGTGCTGTGATTGTACGATTACCTCTTCACCAACTAAAGGCTTCCCAACTACAAACCAATGTAAATTCTCTTTAGTTATTTCATATTGAACTTTACCAATCATCATTAAACTTATGCCAGATTGTAAGGATTTAAAATTCGATTCAGTTGAGCCCTTTAACTCTGGCATTGGTACCCCAATGTCAGTAAATGCTTCTTGAATTCCTTTCTCATAAGCACTCCAAGCTTCATCACCTGTGAAATTGGCTAAAAAAAGTTGAGTTGGCTCTGCACCTGCACACCACTGTTCTAGTAAAGCAACTCTAGCAGTATAGTAAGCTGCTAATTCATTGGGAACATGCACTGCATCCAATTCTTTTTCACCAATACAGCCGGAATTATCCATGGTTACAACTGTTGATTCATCAATACGAACCGCATTTCTCATATATTCGAAACCTTTCTTCTACTGAATACTTTTTCTATTATAGGTAAAACAAACATGGTAATAACAGCATTGATAATCGTTGCGATCAATAAACTTGGCACTGCGCCGATAAAAAATGCCGGAGAAATTAGAAAATAAAAAGGTAGTGCTGAAAGAATGCCATTTCCGATGATTAAAAACACCCATTTGGCGATCTTAAACCCTTTATGATGTAAGACATTAAATATGTACGTAATAATCAGCATTTCTACTGCTATTAATAGATGGAATGGTCCAGATGGAAAACCTGATGTGAACGCAGTAGCTAAGTGACCTAATGCCCCCGCAAATCCTGAATAAAGAGGCGGTAAGAATGCGACACTAATAAAGGCTGGTGCAGAATCTAATGCAGCCGTTGTAAGTACACCAGGTACCTTGATAAAACTCCCTATAACACAGATTGCAGCAACAAGTGCTGTTAAAACCATTAATCTTAATGTATGTTTCTCCATTTTACAATTCCTCACCTTTTATCATTTGTGGAAGTCCATACCAAATACGAATTACCCTCTCACTATCTGTAAAAAGCTTTTGGTATAGGCGCCCACAAGTATCGCGTAATTTTCTTTCTTCTTTTCGAAGTGGTACAACACCTCTCCCAATATCAGTACAAATGCAAATAACTTGTGCACGCTTGTTTAACTCAATAAGCACATTAAATATTTTTTCAGCAATTTCGTCCTCATCTAAATGAACATGTTCAAGGATTAGCTTTTCAAAATGTCCAATGATAAGAATATCTTCTTTCGTAAACAAACCGATCTCTGGCATTTGACCTTCAAAAAAATGAGGAGTACCTGTTGTTGAGCGTAATAATTTTTCTTCTACAAATTTTCTTTTACCATTATAGGCTCCACCGATAACAACTTGCATCGTTTTCCCTCCCTTACTTCAGAAACATCTGACCACTGTAGTGAATAGATTGTTCTGTGTGATACAACTATTTGTTGAAAAGCTTCTTCTTGTGTACCAAACATTGCTAACAAAGCTCGAATTACACCACCATGGACAACAAAAATATACTGATTATTAGAAGAAATGATTTTCTGAAAACATAAAACAACTCTATATACAAATTCTTCATAGTCCTCACCGTTTGGCGGTGTAAACTGATGTGGATTGTCTATCCAATTACGATAGAGGGATAAATCTTTTAATTCCTCATATGTCTTCATCTCAAAATCGCCAAAATTCAACTCTCTAAGATCTTTCATAGGTATAAAATTTGTTTCAGGAAAATAAAGCCGCGCAGTTTCCCTACATCTTTTTAAATCACTTCCATACACGGTTTCTGCCTTAATAGGTAGTTTAAAATCTTTTTCTTTCGCTAGTATGGATTCATCCGTCCAACCGATATATTGCCTTTTTAAATTGGCATTGGTTTTCTCATGTCGTATTAGATGAACAGTAACACTCCCCATAAGAACACCTCCGTCCCTTCATATAGTGCTCCTGCTAAATCCCCCGTCATGCCACCAAAATTCTTGATTGTCCATTTTCGATAGATGAGTACAAAAAGGACCATACACAATGCTAAAATCAAACCGGTTAAGCCAATAAAATAATATGTAAGACTACTAAATAATAACGCATAGAGTAAAAGTGCAATCCATATACCTTTTGAGTTTACTTGTGATTTAAAATAAGCTGCTAATCCTTTTTCTTTCACCGTATGTGTTGTAACAAAGTAAATCATTAATGCAAGTCGACTAAGAAATGGAATTGCAAGGAAATAATTAGAAGTATTAAGATTTTCACTATTTATAAATTCGAAGATAAATCCTATTTTTAATAGTAATAAAACGACTAAACTTATAGCTCCAAAGGCCCCCACACGAGAATCCTCTAAAATTTCAAGTCTTCTCTTTTGGTCTTGATATGAAAAATAGGCATCTCCCATATCAATCCACCCGTCCAAATGAAGCCCTCCTGTCATAACAATTCCTGCAACAACGAGCAAAATAGCTAACAATAAGTTAGATACTTGTAGATACTGATCATTAATCACATTTAATATGTATAGAGTGGTTCCCATTAATATCCCTAAAATCGGTAGCATGATATACATAGCCGTCACCGTTTTTTTACTCATTGGTAACTGCTTATGAATTGGTAAGGAGGTAAAAAATTGCAGAGATAATAGAAAACCGATAAAACCATTTTTCAAAATAAGCACCGTCCTATTTCCAACGTTTAGTCTGACTATAATCCATTTCGTATGCTTCTTCACTGTATCGCACAATCCATTGATGTAAATTTCCTAATAGGAATCGATATAGATTCACTTCTTGATAGGAGGACTCTGGTTCATCTAAAATTTCATTTGAAACAAGAATCACGATATACCCTTCCTTCATCCATCGGGATAGTAGTTGTTTGAAAGTCTCTATATACTTTTCTATTTCAATGAATCGTTTTTTCTCATCAAGATGTTCTGTTTTATAGAGGACATTATTTAGCCAAGTGGTAATACAATCCCAAAGAATCACTGTTTTCTTAACATTGATTTGGTGATCAAATTTCAGTTCATCTTGGATTTCAATAGTTATCCATTTAATTTCGGACTTTTCTCGATCCTTTTGGTGACGTTTGATTCGACTAGTCATTTCATCATCAAAGGCAACCCCTGAAGCGATATAGTAAAGGTTTTCGCATTCGTATGACTGGTAAAGTTGTTTTGCAAAGTTTTCAGCAAAAGCACTTTTCCCACTTCGAACTCCACCTGTTATGAAGATTAGTTTACTCATGCTCTTCCTCCTTCCCTCTACAAATTTTAAACCTTCTATGGTTGTATCAAAAGGTCAAATCGAAAAGAGCAAACCCATTTACAGAATTTGCCCTTCAAATATTAGTTAAAAATTTCAGGATAAATAGTTGATGCAATTAGTTCAATTGCTTCACCGATACGTGGACCTGGACGATTTATGATATCAGCATTTAATAGATATACTTCTTTATTTTGAATAGCTGTTATGTTTGACCAGCCTTTACGTCCTAGAATCTCACCAGTTGGATCGTCAGTGTAATAAACCGTAGTGATGATTGCTTCCGGGTTACGCGTAATTAAATCTTCTTCAGTAACTGAAAACCATCCTTTTTGATCGGCGTAAAGATTTTCAACACCAGCTGCATTAAAGAGCTCTTGTTGGAAAGTATCAGAGCCAATCGACCAAATATCTGGAGAAGGTGAGATTTCAAAATATACTTTTTTCTTTTCCTCTATAGTAGCTGTTTTTTCTTGTACTGATGCAATTTGGTCCTTAATAGTCGAAATCATTTCATTTGCTTTCTCTTCACGCTGTAAGACATCTGCAATTTGCTCAATATCTCCGTATACATCTGCAATTGTTGATGCTGCTTGAATTACAAATACTGGTATTCCCGCACTTTCTAGTTGCTCAATCTGTGCTTCTTCACCATTTGTATAGGCAAATACGACATCTGGTTGTAATTCAATAACTCTTTCTGTATTAATTGTCGTTGTATCTGATACACGTTCAATTTTTGATGCCTCTTCTGGATATGTATCAAAGTCCGTTGCCCCAATGATTTGATCCCCTACACCAAGCTCAAATAAAATTTCAGTATTACTTGGTTGTAAAGAAATGATTATATCCGGTACTTCATCAAAAGTCACTTTCACGCCACGGTCATCTACCACCGTATAGGAGTCAGATTCATTAGTTGTCCCAACTTTCTCTCCATTATCATTCTTTTTAGTATTTTCTGAATTTGAACAACCTACTAATAATAAAGAGATCGCTAATGGTGCTAGCCATTTTTTGCATTTAAACATGATTCAATTTCCTCTTTTCCACTCTTTTTATTGCCATTATCAACGAACGAATCCATTTACATGATAAGCATTTAGTTGTCTGACTCGTAGTTTGTCTAACACAACACAACTTCCTTCTATAAAAAGAACAGCTGTTATTGCTATTCCAATTCGTATTGTGAGAGAATGCATGCGTCAACTAAATAAGACCTTCTTTCATTTCATTTCATAAATGATTACCAGCTATATAATTATTTAGCCCAGTTGTAATACCTTCCCAAAGAATCACCGTTTTCTAATCATTGATTTGATGATTAAATTTTAATTCATCTTGTATTTCAATTGTTATCCACTTAATCTCTGATTTTCACGATCATTCTGATTAGTTTACTCTTGCATTCCCTCCTTTCCCTCTACAAATTTTAATACTTCTAAAGTTGTAAAAAAAGATAAAATCGAAAAGAGCAAACCCATTTTAAGAATTTGCCCTTCATTATATTAGTTAAAAATTTCAGGATAGATAGTTGATGCCATTAGTTCGATTGCTTCGCCGATACGTGGACCTGGACGATCTAAGATATCTGCATTTAATACATAAATCTCCTCGTTTTTAATAGCAGTTATGTTAGACCAACCTTTACGACTTAAAATCTCACCTTTTGGATCATTACCATAATTCACTGTCGTAATAATTGCTTCAGGATTACGCGTAATTAAATCTTCTTCTGTAACAGAAAACCATCCTTGTTGATCTGCGTAAAGATTTTCAACACCAGCAGCTTCAATAAGTTCTTGTTGGAAAGTCCCAGAACCAATAGACCAAATATCTGGAGAAGGTGATATTTCAAAATATACTTTTTTCTTTTCATTTATTGAGGCTGTTTTTTCTTGAACTGTAGCAATTTGCTTCTTAATAGCAGCAATAGATTCATCTGATTTCTCCTCAACCTTTAAGACATCGGCAATTTGCTCAATATCGCCATATACGTCATCAATTGATGAAGCAGATTGAATTACAAACACTTTTAACCCCGCGCTCTCTAATTGCTCAATTTGAGCTTCTTCTGCAGTACTATACGCAAATACTACATCTGGCTGTAATTCGATTACTCTTTCAGTATTCACTTGCATTGAAGTTGAAACACGTTCAATTTCTAGAGCTTCTTCTGGATATTTATCATAGTCTGTTGCCCCTATGATTTGGTCCCCAACACCAAGTTCAAATAATATTTCAGTATTACTAGGTTGTAAAGAGATGATTGATTCTGGTACTTCATCAAAAGTAACTTCTACACCGCGGTCATCTACAACCGTATAAGGTCCGGCCTCATCGGTTGTCCCAACTTTTTCACTATCTACATCGTTACTTTTTTTAGGATCTTCTGAATTTGAGCAACCTATTAATAATAAAGAGATTGCCAATGGTGCTAACCATTTTTTGCTTTTGAACATTATTAAATTTCCTCTTTTCGACTCTTTTTTGTTGGATAAGATTTACTTACAAATGGTATTTCTTTTACACCCAATTGACGATTTGTATATACCGCCATGACGAAGAAAACATTTGCTAGCAGTCCCAAATAATCAAATAATATTTCTGGCACTTCTCGTTCTTCACTCACTTTATGTAATGCACGGTAAGATTTCTTCGCTTCACTACGACATATATGTAAGAGTACAGCAGCTTCACTGCCCTGTGGTAATACAAACTGTTTAATATCGTCGTGTACTTGGTCTACATAATAATCATAGCGATTACTTAACCATTGCAAATCCTCTTCTGTTATCGCTAATTTTCCACGAACAGACCCATTTACATGGTATGCGTTTGGCTGTATGATTTGTAAATCTTCTAACACAACATTAAATTTTTCTACACCATGTACAGCTGTTATTGCTGTTCCAATTCGTGTTGTTAGAGAATCCGTGCGAATCTCATAGTCCACTAAACACGACTTTTCTCGCATAAATGGATAACAGCTATACCGAATATCTTTTCGAATTTCGAACACCTCCCGAGGATTTTTCTAGCGTGAAATAACCCATTCGACCATCAAGAGAAATCGAGTAGAGGGAAAATAAGTAACTTATTTTCGCCCCTCTCACAACACCGTACGTACGGGTCTCGTATACGGCGTTTCAATTTATATTACAGTGTGTACTTCTAAGTAACGGTCTAGGGCAGAGGGGATTCCCCTCTG